>NZ_JNXR01000017.1:0-176294 GCF_000725475.1 Streptomyces durhamensis | reverse complement strand
GCCCCAGCCCCCGCAGGGCCCCGCCCCAGCCCCGCAGGGTCCCGCGAGGGAACCCGCGTAATATGCCAAGCCGCACCCCACCCCCTGCACACTCGCGTGCGGTGCGCTACAGGAGGCGCCATGCGACCCCGCCCCCCGATCAAGGGCCGAGGCATATTCAGCGGCACCGGTCTCGTCATCGCGGCCCTCGCGGCGACCGCCGTGGCACTGCTCTACCCGCTCTGGTCGTACGCCGACCGCCAGGGCGCGGCCGACGCGAACGTGCTGAGCGCGCAGAGCGTCACCACTCCGTACGGCCCCCTGTCCGCGCAGGACCGGGACTTCATCACCAAGGTCCGGCTCGCCGGCCTCTGGGAGCTGCCCGCCGGGGAGCTGGCGGAGCAGAAGGGCACCACGGCCGCCGTACGCACCGCGGGCCAGCACCTCGTGGACGGGCACACCTCGCTGGACGCGCATGTGCGCACCGTCGCCACCCAGCTCGGCGTACCGCTGCCGAACGAGCCGAACGAGCAGCAGGCGCAGTGGCTCACCACACTGGGGGCGGCGAAGGGGCAGGACTTCGACCGCCGGTTCGCCGGCATCCTCCGGCTCGCCCACGGCCGGGTGTTCGCGCTGGTCGCCCAGGTCCGGGCCGGTACCCAGAACTCCCTGGTCCGCGATCTCGCCGACGACGCCAACGCGACCGTCCTGGACCACATCAAGGTCCTGGAGGCGACGGGGTACGTCGACTTCGCCTCGCTCGCGAGGGACCTGGCGGCCTCGCCCACCCCCGTGCCGACCCCGCCGGCGGCCGTCCCGAGCGCCGCCGTGCCGGTCGAGCCCTCGCCGGACGCGTCGTACTCCCTGCCGCCCGCCGCCGCCAGCCCTCCGCCTGCGGCGAGCAGCCCCTGACCCGGCCCCGAAACGGAACGTCACATACCGCTAACACTGTGTCCGGATGATGAACAGGGCATGGTGTTCCGGCCGGGCTCTGACATAGAAAAAACGTCATGATCTGGCTCCTCCTCCTGCTCCTGGCCTGGGTTTTCGCCGGTACGGCGTGCACCCGGCTGTGCCTGGCCGCCGTCCGCGCGGCGGCCCTGGACACGCCTGCCGCGACAGCGGACCGGGAGCGCGATCTGACCCTGTACGAGGCGGCCTTCCTCTCCGGCGGGCCCGCCCGGGTCGCCGACGTGACCCTGGTCTCCATGGCCCGCCAGCGCCGTCTGCTCCTCGCGCACACCGGCTGGGCCACGGTCGTGGACCCGCGCGGGCACGACGAGATCGAGCAGTCCGTCATAGGCGCCATAGGTCCGGAGGGCCAGTCGCGGATCGCGCCGGTGCGGGCGCGGGCGGCCGGCGCCGAGGCCGTGCGGCGCCTCGCCGACCGGCTGGTGCGCGCCGGTCTCGCCGTGCCCGACGACGCCGGTACGTCCGTGGGGGCCGCCGTCCGCCAGGTGCGTGCCGCCGCGCTGGCCGTGGCGGCGCTCGGCGTGAGCGCGCTGCTGCTGCCCGTCCCGACCGAGGCGCCCCGGCTGCTGGTCGGCCTGTGGTTCGCCCTGCCCCTCACCCTGGCCCTGAGCTGCCTGGTCATCGCCCGGTTCGAGGTGCATCCGTACACCCGCTGGGCCTCCCCGGCCGGCCAGCGGCTGCTCGGCGCGCTCGTCCGCAGGCCGGCCGGCGACGAGCGGTCGTTCCTCACCTCGGTCGCCGTGCGCGGGATCCGTGCGATCGGCGAGCCCGAGCTGCGCGCCGCGTTCACCCACCGCGACCAGCCCTGGCGGGAGTGAGGGCGGCTTCGGGGGCGCATAGGGGGCATTGACGCCGACACCGGCCCGATGGTGCTTGCCTTCACCGACGGCCGACCGAAATATCCCTTCTGTTGTCGCCGGGCCGTGGCAGCCGTGCCATCGCCTCCGTTGCACCGAAGGGACACGCGATGAGAGCTGCCGCCCTGTACTCCGCCGCCGGGACGCTGCTCCTGAGCACCCTGGCCGCGGCACCGGCGGGCGGCGCGCCCGCCGCCGGCGCGGCGGCCGGTGTCCCCGGCGCGGCCGAGCTGCGCGGCACCGGGGTGGCCGTGGCCCGCGCCGGGGCGGCCGGCATCGCCTTCGGCGCGTGCGCCCCCGCCGACGTGCCGAAAGCCCCGAAGAACGTGCAGTGCGGCACGGTGAGCGTCCCGCTCGACTACGCCCACCCGAACGGCAAGCAGATCACCCTGACCGTCAGCCGGGCCCTGGCGACCCAGAAGGACCCGCACAACAGCAAACGGAAGGTCCCCCGGCAGGGCGCCCTGGTCTACAACCCGGGCGGCCCCGGCGCGTCCAGCATGTACTTTCCGCTGGTCGGCGCGGTCCCGGAGTGGAAGCGGATCGCCGCCGCCTACGACCTGGTCGGCTACGCCCCGCGCGGCGTGGGCCGTTCGGCGCCGCTGTCCTGCGAGGACCCGAAGCACTTCCTCAAGGCGCCCACCGCGTCACCGGCGCACCCGTCGGAGGCGTACAAGCGGGAGCAGATCGCCGAGGCCAGGGCGTACGCGCGCGGCTGCGCCCAGCGCGGCGGGGACCGGCTGCGCTTCTACACCTCCCTGAACAACGCCCGGGACCTGGACGTCCTGCGGGCCGCGCTGGGCGAGAACCAGCTGACCTTCGTCGGGGCGTCGTACGGCACCTACTTCGGCGCGCTGTACGCGACGCTGTTCCCCTCGCATCTGCGGCGCATGGTGCTGGACTCGGCGGTGAACCCGGACCCGGCCAAGATCTGGTACCGCAACAACCTCGACCAGTCGGCCGCGTTCGAGGAGCGCTGGGCGGACTTCCGGGACTGGATCGCCCGCCACAACGACGTGTACAAGCTCGGTGACACCTCCGAGAAGGTGCAGCGCAGCTACGACACCGCGCGGGAACGGCTGGCCGGCAAGGCGGCCGGCGGGAAGGTCGGTCCCGGTCAGCTGCAGAACGCGTTCCTGCGGGCCGGGTACTACGACGACTTCTGGCCGAGCCGGGCCCAGGCCCTGTCAGCGTATCTGCACGGCGACCCGAAGCCGCTGGTGCGGCTGGCCGCGCCGGACCTGAAGACGGCCGCGGAGGCGGAGAACGGCAACGCGGTCTACACCGCCGTCGAGTGCAACGACGCGCCCTGGCCGACGGACTGGAAGGTGTGGGACCGGGACAACACCCGGCTCGCCCGGGTGGCGCCCTTCGAGACCTGGGACAACGCGTGGATGAACCTGCCGTGCGCCTTCTGGCCGGCGCCCCGCCAGCAGCCGGTGGACGTGCGGACCGGGGTCGGTGAACTGCCGCCGGTGCTGATCCTGGCGGCCGAGCGGGACGCGGCGGCGCCGTACCCGGGGGCGCTGGAGATGAACCGGCGGCTGGCCGGCTCGGTGCTGGTGACCGAGCGGGACGCGGGTACGCACGGCATCGGGGGCGGCGCCAACCAGTGCGTCAACGGCCACTTCGAGGCCTACCTGCTGGAGGGCCGCGTTCCCGGGCGGCGCGCGGCGTGCGCGCCGCACCGGTTGCCTTCGGCGGCGACGGGGCCGGCGAAAGAGGCCCGGCGGGGCGCTCTTCGAAGTGGCCGGCGGTAAGGGACCTGCGGGGGCGCCGGTCAGGCCAGACCCGCCACCAGGTCCCCGATGTCCTTGCGGCGGCCCGTGTAGAACGGGATCTCCTCGCGGACGTGCATCCGGGCCTCGGAGGCGCGCAGGTGGCGCATGAGGTCGACGATGCGGTACAGCTCGTCGGCCTCGAAGGCCAGGATCCACTCGTAGTCGCCGAGGGAGAACGAGGCGACCGTGTTGGCGCGCACGTCCGGGTAGCCGCGGGCCATCTTGCCGTGGTCGGCGAGCATGCGGCGGCGGTCCTCGTCGGGCAGCAGGTACCAGTCGTAGGAGCGCACGAACGGGTAGACGCTCACGTAGTCGCGGGGCGTCTCGTCGGCGAGGAACGCCGGGATGTGCGAGCGGTTGAACTCGGCCGGGCGGTGCAGCGCCATGTTGGACCACACGGGTTCGAGCGCGCGGCCGAGCTTCGTGCGGCGGAAGAGGTTGTACGCCTCCTGCAGCTGGTCGCTGGTCTCGGCGTGCCACCAGATCATGAGGTCTGCGTCGGCGCGCAGTCCGGAGAGGTCGTAGGTGCCGCGGATCGTCACGTCCTTGGCGGCGAGCTGGTCGAACAGCTCCTGGACCTCGTCGGCGTAACCGGTGCGGTCCTGCGGCAGCACGTCCTTCAGCTTGAAGACCGACCACAGGGTGTAGCGGATGACCTCGTTGAGGTCCTTGGCCAGCTTGCCCTTGTTCGGGATCCTGCCGGACTCGGTGGTGGAGGCGTCGTCACTCATGGCCCCTATTCTCCCGCTCCGCCGTGGAGGCTCTGCACCGGGTCGGCGGTCAGCTCCCGGACACCGGTGAGGTCGCCGCCGAGCTGGTCGACGGCGGCGTGGGCACTCGCGATGCAGGCCGGGATGCCCACGCCGTCGTACTGAGCGCCGCACACCGCGAGGCCCGGCAGCTTGGCGACGTGCTCGCGGATGCGGGCCACGCGCGCGTGATGCCCGACCGGGTACTGCGGCAGACCGTCGGTCCAGCGGGTGACCCGGGTCTCCAGGGGGACGGCGGCCAGGCCGGTGGCCTCGCGCAGGTCGTGCCGGGACACCTCGACCAGGGCGGTGTCGTCCCGCTGCAGGATCTCCGTCTCGCCGTGGCGGCCCACGGAGGTGCGCAGCACCATCACGTCCGGGTCCTCCTCGGCGATCCAGCCCCATTTGTGGGAGGCGAACGTGGACGCCTTGATGGTGCGGCCGTCGACCGGCGGGACCAGGAAGCCGCTGCCCTCCGGAAGGCTCAGGTCGCAGCGGCGGTAGGCGAGGGTGACCAGCGCCATCGACGCGTACTCCACGGCGGCCAGTTCGGCCGCGGCCTCCGGGGACTCGGCGCGCAGCAGCCGGGCGGCCACCGGGGCGGGCACCGCGACGATCACGGCGTCGGCGTGCAGCTCGCGGGGGCCGGCGGTGATCCGCCAGCCGCCGGACGCCTGGCGGCGCAGCCCGGTGACCGGCGTGCCGGTCAGGATCTCCGCGCCGCGCGCCCGGACGGAGTCGGCGACCGCGAGCGGCAGCGTGCCCACTCCGCCCTCGATGCCCATGAAGACCGGTCCGGTCTGCGGGCCGGCCGCCGCCCTGGCCTGGATCTCGCGGACTCCCTCGGTGAGCGAGGTGTGGGTGCGGGCGGCCTGGAAGAGCTGCGGGATGGCCGAGCGCATCGAGATGCGGTACGCGTCGCCCGCGTACACACCGCCGAGCAGGGGCTCGACCAGGCGGTCGACGACCTCGCGGCCGAGCCGGGCGGCCACGTACTCCCCCACGGCGATGTCGTCGCCGACCTCGGTGCGCGGCAGGCCGGCGTCGCGCTCGATGCGGGCGAGGCCCTCGTCGGACAGCACGCCGCTGAGGGCGGCGGCGGTGCCGGGCACGCCCATGACATGGCCCTTGGGCATGGGGCGCAGGGCGCCGCGGGTCCAGATCGAGGCGGTCGCGGTGGCGGGCGCCTGGAGTCGCCCGGTCAGGCCCACCTCGCGCGCGAGGGTCACGGCCTCGGGGCGGCGGGCGAGCATCGACTCGGCGCCCAGATCGACCCGCACGCCCGCGATCTCACCGGGCAGCAGCTTGCCGCCGACCCGGTCCGCGGCCTCCAGCACGGTCACGCGCGTGCCGCGCCCGAGCAGCCGGTGGGCGGCGGACAGCCCGGCGATTCCGGCTCCGATGACGACGACATGCCCCGTACGCGTACCCGTTGCGCTCATGCCCCCACTCTCTCAGACCGCACTGACATCCCCGCCGGGGCCCGAGGTCCGCCGCGGCGCGGCCCGGTGTCCGGGCCGAGGCCGGACCGTGACCGCTTCGGAACCACCCCGCGCCAACGTTCCGGGGCGCTCGGGCGTCGAAGGAGCGTCACCGGTTCCGGCCCCCGGGGGGTACCGCCCATGCGCACACCACGCTCCGTACGACCCGCGCGTCCCGCACGTTCCGTCCGGGCGCCGGCCGGGCTGCTGCTCGCCGTCTGCCTCGCACTCGCCGGCTGCAGCGCCGCGGACGACTCCGGCGGCGGTTCGGCGAAGTCCGCCGCGGGCGGCGCCCAGGCGGCCGGCGGGCAGGGCGCGCGGGGCGGGAGCGGATCCGGCGGGGCCTCGCCGGCCGCGCGGACGCCCGACCTCGCCCCGAGCGCGATCATCCGCACCGCGTCCCTCACCGTCGAGGTCAAGGACGTGCCCAGGGCCCTGGCCGAGGCCCGCACCACCGCCGAGGACGCGGGCGGCTACGTCGGCACCGAGAACACGAGCCGGGACGCCGACGGCCATGAACGCAGCCGGGTCGTCCTGCGGGTGCCCGGCGCGAAGTACGACGAGGTCCTCACGGGCCTGCAGAGGACGGGCCGGCTGGTCGAGCGTACGGCCCAGGCGGAGGACGTCACCGACCAGGTCGTGGACGTGGACAGCCGCGTCAGGTCGCAGCGGGCCAGCGTGGACCGGATCCGGGCGCTGATGGACCGGGCCGCCAAGCTGAGCGATGTCGTCGCGCTGGAGGGCGAGTTGAGCAGCCGGCAGGCCGACCTGGAGGCGCTGCTGGCCCGGCAGGCGTCCCTGAAGGACCGCACGAGCCTGGCCACGGTCACGCTGTCCCTGTCCGAGACGCCGGTGCGGAAGCCGGCCGGTGACGACTCGCCCGGCATCGTGGACGCGCTGTCGGGCGGCTGGCGCGTGTTCGTCGCGATGCTGCGCTGGATCGCCCTCGGGCTCGGCGCCGTCCTGCCGTTCGCGGCCTTCGCGGCGCTGTCGGCGCTGCTGTGGCTGCGGATCGTACGCCCTCGGCCGCCGCGCCGCCGGGAGCCCGCCGCGGTGACGACCGCGCCGGGGACACTGCCGTCGGCCCGCGCGGCGGGGTCCGCCGGTGAGCGGCCCGACCGTGACTGATATGCACGCGGCCTGACATGCCCTCGCCCCGTAGCGTGTTCCCATGAGCATGCGCGGTGGGCGGGGCGGGACGGAACGACTGGTCGTGATCGGCGGTGACGCCGCGGGGATGTCCGCGGCGTCACAGGCGCGCCGGATGAAGGGGCCCGGCGAACTGGAGATCGTGGCGTTCGAACGCGGCCACTTCACCTCCTACTCGGCGTGCGGCATCCCGTACTGGGTGGGCGGCGACGTCCCCGAACGGGACGCCCTGATCGCCCGCACGCCCGAGGAGCACCGCGCGCGGGGCATCGATCTGCGGCTGCGGACCGAGGTCACGGAGATCGACGTGGCCGGACAGCGGGTACGCGCGCGTGACGTCGATTCCGGCGCCGAGTCCTGGACGGCGTACGACAAGCTCGTCATCGCGACCGGCGCGCGCCCGGTCCGCCCCGACCTGCCCGGCGCGGACGCCCCCGGCGTGCACGGCGTGCAGACCCTGGACGACGGCCAGGCCCTGCTGGACACACTGGCACGCGCGCGTGGCCGGCAGGCGGTGGTCGTCGGTGCCGGATACATCGGCGTGGAGATGGCCGAGGCGCTGATCAACCGCGGCTTCGGGGTGACCGTCGTCAACCGCGGCAGGGAGCCCATGTCGACCCTCGACGCGGACATGGGCCGCCTGGTGCACCGGGCGATGGAGGGCCTCGGCATCACCATGGTCAACGACGCCGAGGTCACCAAGATCCTCACCGGGGAGGACGGCCGGGCCCGCGCGGTCGCCACGCAGGACGCCGAGTACCCCGCGGACGTGGTGATCCTCGGCATCGGTGTCCGTCCGGAAACGGCTCTCGCCCAGGCCGCGGGCCTCCCGCTCGGCGCCCACGGCGGACTGCTGACGGACCTCGCGATGCGGGTGCGCGGGCACGAGAACATCTGGGCGGGCGGCGACTGCGTGGAGGTGCTGAACCTGGTCTCGGGCCAGGAGCAGTACGTGCCCCTCGGCACCCACGCCAACAAGCACGGCCAGGTGATCGGCAGCAACGCCGGCGGCGGTTACGCCACCTTCCCCGGCGTGGTCGGCACGGCGGTCAGCAAGGTCTGCGACCTGGAGATCGCCCGCACGGGCCTGCGCGAGAAGGACGCCCGCCGGGTGGGCCTGCGGTACGAGAGCGTCGCCATCGAGTCCACCAGCCGCGCCGGTTACTACCCCGGCGCGTCCCCGATGACGGTCAAGATGCTCGCCGAGCGCCGCACGGGCCGGCTGCTGGGCGTCCAGATCGTCGGCAGGGAGGGCGCGGCGAAACGGGTCGACATCGCCGCGGTGGCGCTGACCGCGGGGATGACGGTGGAACAGATGACGGCCCTGGACCTGGGCTACGCCCCGCCTTTCTCACCGGTGTGGGACCCGGTACTGGTGGCGGCGAGAAAGGCGGCGGCGAGGGTACGCGTCTCCTAGGGGATGCCGTCCGGATCATCCCGGCGTCGCGCGGTCTAGGCGGTTCCGCTGATCCGCGGCAGCGCGGACACCGCGGCCGGCTGCTCCCCGGCCGGCTTCGCGTGCGAGGCGGCCGGCCGGCTGGACCGCAGCCGGTAGCTCACCGCCTCGTCCAGCGTCACCGGCCGCTGCATCTGCGAGGCCAGCCGGCCGGCCTCCTGGCCGAGTCGCGCGACGTCCTCCCAGGGAAGCCGTACCACCAAAGACAGCTCGGCCTCTCCATCGGGCAGAGCATGCATCGCCGTCACCTGCGGAGCGTTCGTCATCGCCTGTCCTCACGTCGGTTGAGAACAGATACGCACGGCCGCCCCGCGCCGTTCACCGGTTCGCCCGCCCCATCCCGGGCAGTAGTCCTGTGTGGTCATCCCCGTCCATGACGTGAACCCGCTGCGCCGTACCCCCTGGGTGACGTACGCCCTGATCGCCATGAACGTCCTCGTGTTCGTCACCATGCCCGGCATGGCCGGTCCCGCGGCGGGCGGCGGCGACCTGGCGCGGTTGTGTCATCTGCAGGCCTTCATGGACCGGTACGCCGCGGTCCCCAGGGAACTGATCCACCATCAGCTGCCCCGGCTGGTCCCGACGGGAGACATCGGCGTGGGCCCGCACGGCCCCGGCTGCGTCGTGGCCCCGCCGTCCTACGACAAGTCGCCGCCGCTGTCGGTCTTCACGGCGATGTTCCTGCACGGCAGCTGGCTGCACCTGCTGGGGAACATGCTCTTCCTGCTGATCTTCGGCAACAACGTCGAGGACCGGATGGGGCACATCCGCTACTTCCTCTTCTACGTCGTCTGCGGCTACGCCGCCGGCTACGGCTTCGCGCTGCTCAACGCCACGTCGGGGGACCCGCTGATCGGCGCCTCGGGCGCGATCGCCGGGGTCCTCGGCGCCTACCTCGTGCTGTGGCCGGGCGCGCGGGTCTGGGTCCTCGTCCCGTTCCTGGTCTTCCTGCCGCTCAGGCTGCCCGCCTGGCTGGTGCTGGGCTTCTGGTTCGTGCTGCAGGCGGTGTATTCCTCGGGGCACGGTGTGTCCGGGCCCGGCACGGTGGCGTACGCGGCGCACGTGGTCGGCTTCCTGGCCGGCATGCTGCTCGCCTGGCCGCTCAAGCCCGGCACCCCGCCCCCGCCGGAGCCGCGCGGCCTGCTGTTCGGCAGACGGGCACGGCCCCGGTACACGTGGTGACTCAGCGCGCCGTCTGCGCGTGGACGTACTCCACGAGGCGGGTGAGCGCGTCCGGGTCGGTGTTCGGCGGGACCCCGTGGCCGAGGTTGAAGACGTGGCCCTCCAGGCCGGCGGCCGCGTCCAGCACCTCGCGGGCCCGGACCTCGACGGTGTCCTTGTCGGTGAACAGGACCGTGGGGTCGAGGTTGCCCTGCAGCGCCTTGCCGGGGCCGACACGGCGGTGCGCCTCGTCCAGCGGGACCCGCCAGTCGACACCGACCACGTCCGCGCCGGCCTCGCCCATGAGCTTCAGCAGCTCACCGGTGCCGACGCCGAAGTGGATGCGCGGGACGCGGTAGCCGGCCACGGCGTCGAAGACCTTCCCGGAGAAGGGCATGACCGAGCGCCGGTAGTCCGCCGGGGCGAGCGCGCCGACCCAGGAGTCGAACAGCTGGACCGCGCTCGCGCCGGCCTCGATCTGCACCTTCAGGAAGGCGGCCGTGATGTCGGCCAGGCGGTCCAGCAGGTCGGCCCACAGCTCGGGGTCGCCGTACATCATCGCCTTGGCGTTCTCGAACGTGCGCGAGGGACCGCCCTCGACCAGGTAGCTCGCGAGGGTGAAAGGCGCGCCCGCGAAACCGATCAGCGGGGTGGGGCCCAGCTCCCGGGTGAGCAGGCCGATCGCCTCGGTGACGTAGGGGACGTCCTCGGGGGTCAGGTCGCGCAGCCGGGCCAGGTCGGCGCGGGTGCGGATGGGCTGGTCGACGACCGGGCCGACACCGGGCTTGATGTCGAGGCCGATGCCGATGGCCTTCAGCGGGACGACGATGTCGCTGAAGTAGATCGCCGCGTCCACGTTGTGCCGGCGCACCGGCTGCAGGGTGATCTCGGTGACCAGCTCGGGCCGCATGCAGGACTCGAGCATGGGGATGCCCTCGCGCACCTTGCGGTACTCGGGCAGGGAGCGGCCGGCCTGACGCATGAACCACACCGGGGTGTGCGGCACGGGCTCGCGCCTGCACGCCCTGAGGAAGGCGCTGTCGTACGTCGCTGTCGGCTGCATGCTGTCGTTGGCGGTCACGGGGCAAGTCTCGCATGACGGCGGCGGGCGACGGCGCGGGGTGTCTGCCCTGCACAAGGCCTCGCTTCCCCTTACTCTTCCCCGCATGGCTGCGGCTCACGGACGAATGTCGGACAGCGCCGACGGAATGGACGACGTGAAGGACACCGAGGAGGCGGACCGACGCTCGAGTACCGCGGGTCCGCCGGCTTTCCGGGCCGCGGTCGACGCCCTGCGCAGCAGCCGGCTGCGGCCGCAGGTCGAGGTGGAGCCCACGCCCGCCCCGCAACGGCTCGCCCCGTACGCGTACGCGCTGGAGGCCGTGGTGGCCGACGGCGAGCAGGAGCTGGCCGACGGCCGCCTGGTGCTGCTGCACGACCCGGCGGGGCACGACGCCTGGCGCGGAACGTTCCGGCTGGTGACGCTGGTGCGCGCGGAGCTGGAGCCGGAGATGGCGGCGGATCCGCTGCTGCCCGAGGTGTGCTGGTCGTGGCTGACCGGGGCGCTGCAGGCGCGCGGGCTGGGGTACGGAGAGCCGAGCGGGACGATCACGCGCGCGAGTTCGCACTACTTCGGCGGTCTGGCCGAGCGGCCGTCGGCCTCGCAGATCGAGATCAGGGCGTCCTGGACGCCCCGCGAGGGGCTCGGCGGGGTGCCGGACACGGCCTCCCACCTGACGTCCTGGTGCGACCTGCTGGCCCAGGTCGCGGGCCTGCCGCCGGCCGGTCCGGGCGACGCCTCGGTGGTGACGCTGCCGCAGCGCAGGGGGCCGCAGCCGCGGTGATGTGACGGTGAGCCGACCGGCGGTTGTCGGCGGCGTCATCCGCATGGGCGCCTTATTGACCATCTCTTTGTCGATACGGCCACTTTCCGACCCGGAATCGCATCCGCTCGGGCCGACTCGATCTTCGGATGATCGATCGCGTGTCCGAATTGCGCAGATTGTTACTCACTAGATCGTGATCATTCTCTAAAGGCGGACGAGTTTGCTGCCGAAGACGACTGTGACCTTGAAAGCACGGTTCGTCCCGGCTTCCTCCCCAAAGCCGGCCCCGTCCCCCACCCAGGAGGCCTGGTGTCCGTTCTCCTCGAGCAGCCCGCAAGCCTGGTCGCCTACCGCCCGAACAAACCGACCGCCATGGTGGTCGTGGCCGACCCGCGCGTCCGCTCCACCGTCACCCGCCATCTGTGGGCTCTCGGCGTGCGCGATGTCATCGAGGCCTCGTCCGTCGCGGAGGCCCGTCCCCGCATCGGCAACCCGCGCGACATCTGCGTCGCCGACGTCCACCTGCCCGACGGCTCCGGCCTGACCCTGCTCTCCGAGACCCGCGCCGCGGGCTGGCCCAACGGGCTGGCGCTGTCCGCCGCCGACGACATCGGCGCGGTGCGCAACGCCCTGGCCGGAGGGGTCAAGGGGTACGTCGTCACCGGTACCCGTACCAACATCGGCCTGCCCGCCCGGCCCGGAGCCGCTCCCCTCGGCGCCGCCCGGATGCACCGCCGCCCCCCGGGTGCCCCGAGCCACCCGGGCGGCTACCGCGAACTGTCCGGACGTGAGGTCGAGGTGCTGCGGCTGGTCGCGGAGGGCCAGTCCAACAAGGCGATCGGCGTCTCGATGGGCCTGTCCGCCCTGACCGTCAAGAGCCACCTCGCCCGCATCGCCCGCAAGCTGGGCACGGGCGACCGGGCCGGCATGGTGGCCGTGGCCCTGCGCACCGGGATCATCCACTGAGCCGTCCACGGCAACATGGGGGTTCACTCACGTGAACCGCACCTTTCACCGACCTGACTGGTTTACGACCCTCCCGCGCCCGTCGACGGAACGTTCCGGCGACGGGCGACGTCCACGCACGGATACCCTTGACAGGTGACCGAGGCCCAAGACACCGCAGCAGACAGCTCCCTGCGCATCACCGGGGGTACCCCTCCGGACGACGCCGGATCTTCTGTGACGGGGGCGCCGACACCGCTGCTCGAACCCCGTGAGGGCATTCCGCCCGTCGTCACCGACGCGGCCGCGCTCGCCGAGGTGGTCGCCGCCTTCGCCGCGGGCTCCGGCCCGGTCGCCGTCGACGCCGAGCGCGCCTCCGGCTACCGCTACGGCCAGCGCGCCTATCTGGTACAGCTGCGCCGCGAGGGCGCCGGGAGCGCCCTGATCGACCCCGTGGCCTGCCCCGACCTGTCCGGGTTCGGCGAGGCCCTGTCCGGCGTCGAGTGGGTGCTGCACGCGGCCACCCAGGACCTGCCCTGCCTGCGCGAGATAGGCATGTCCCCGACCCGCCTCTTCGACACCGAGCTGGCCGGCCGGCTCGCCGGGTTCCCCCGGGTCGGCCTCGGCGCGATGGTCGAGGGCGTCCTCGGCTTCGTCCTCGAGAAGGGCCATTCCGCCGTCGACTGGTCGACCCGGCCGCTGCCCGAGCCCTGGCTCAGGTACGCCGCGCTCGACGTGGAACTCCTCGTCGACCTGCGCGACGCCCTGGAGAAGGAGCTGGACCGGCAGGGCAAGCTGGAGTGGGCCCTGCAGGAGTTCGACGCGATCGCGGCCGCGCCGCCGGCCGAGCCGAGGAAGGATCCGTGGCGGCGCACGTCCGGGATGCACAAGGTGCGCAGGCGCCGGCAGCTCGGCGTCGTACGGGAGCTGTGGGAGACGCGGGACCGGATCGCCCAGCGGCGGGACGTGTCACCCGGCAAGGTGCTGAGTGACGCGGCCATCGTGGAGGCCGCGCTCGCCCTGCCCGGCAGTGTGCACGCGCTGGCCGCGCTGAACGGGTTCGGGCACCGGATGGGGCGGCGGCAGCTGGAGCAGTGGCAGGCGGCGGTGGACCGGGCCCGGTCCCTGCCGGAGACCGCGCTGCCCCAGCCGGGTCAGCCCGTGACCGGGCCCCCGCCGCCGCGCGCCTGGGCCGACAAGGATCCCGCCGCCGCGGCGCGCTTGTCCGCGGCCCGGGCGGGGGTGACGGCTCTCGCCGAGCGGCTCAACATGCCCCAGGAGAACCTGGTGTCCCCGGACACGGTTCGGCGGATCTGCTGGGAGCCGCCGAGGAGTGTCGACACCGGGTCCGTGGAGGAGGCACTGGCGGGGTACGGCGCGCGGGCGTGGCAGGTGGAGCTGGTGACGCCGGTGCTGGTGTCGGCGCTGTCGGCCAAGGGGGCCTGAGCGCGTCTGCCGGTCGCCGCGGCCCGGGGACGCCCCACGGGCCGCGGAAGCGGAACAGGGACGTCGAGATCACGCCAAGATCCTGGCGGCGGGGCCCGTGGCTGGGGACGGGCGACGCGGTCCCGGTCGACGGCCGCGCGGACGCGGCCGCGCGGGCCGCGGGACGTGTCGGCGACGGGTCATGACCTGGTCGGGTCGAGCACGCGGTTTCCCCGCTCCCCTTCGATGCGCTTCGGTCACCCGGCGTGCGGATGTGACGTTCGCCGCTCCAGCCGAGAGGACTGGGCAGTCACGTTACTCGTAAGTAGCATGGGCCCTGAGCGCGCGCTCAGCGCAGCGCAGCAGTGCCATCCCGCATCTGGAGGAGAGCCATCGTGCCTCGTACCGTCAGGGACGTCGTCTTCGTTGACGGCGTCCGCACCCCGTTCGGCAAGGCGGGCCCGAAGGGCATCTACCACGAGACCCGCGCCGACGACCTCGTCGTGAAGGCGATCCGGGAGCTGCTGCGCCGCAACCCCGGCCTGGACCCCAAGAAGATCGACGAGGTCGCCATCGCCGCGACCACCCAGATCGGTGACCAGGGTCTGACGCTCGGCCGTACGGCCGGCATCCTCGCGGGCCTGCCGCAGTCCGTCCCCGGCTACTCGATCGACCGCATGTGCGCCGGTGCCCTGACCGCCGTGACGACCACCGCCGGTTCGATCGCGTTCGGCGCCTACGACGCCGTCATCGCCGGTGGTGTCGAGCACATGGGCCGCCACCCGATGGGCGAGGGCGTGGACCCGAACCCGCGCTTCGTCAGCGAGAAGCTGGTCGACGAGTCCGCCCTGTTCATGGGCATGACCGCCGAGAACCTGCACGACCGCTACCCGACCATCACCAAGCAGCGCGCCGACGAATACGCCGTGCGCTCGCAGGAGAAGGCCGCCAAGGCGTACGCCGACGGCAAGATCCAGCAGGACCTGGTGCCGATCTCGGTGCGGCGCACCAACGCGGAGGCCGGCGAGACCGGCTGGGGCCTGGTCACGGCCGACGAGCCGATGCGCCCGGGTACGACCCTGGAGAACCTGCAGGGCCTCAAGACCCCGTTCCGCGTCCACGGCCGGGTCACCGCCGGTAACGCGGCCGGCCTGAACGACGGCGCCACCGCCTCGATCATCGCGAGCGAGGACTTCGCCCGCGAGAACGGGCTGCCGGTCAAGATGCGTCTCGTCTCGTACGCCTTCGCCGGCGTCGAGCCCGAGGTCATGGGCTACGGCCCGATCCCGGCCACGGAGAAGGCGCTCGCCCAGGCGGGCCTGTCCATCTCCGACATCGGTCTCTTCGAGATCAACGAGGCCTTCGCCGTCCAGGTCCTCGCCTTCCTGGAGCACTACGGCATCGCCGACGACGACGCGCGCGTCAACCAGTACGGCGGCGCCATCGCCTACGGCCACCCGCTGGCCTCCTCCGGTGTCCGTCTCATGACGCAGCTGGCCCGCCAGTTCGAGGAGCAGCCGCACGTCCGCTACGGCCTGAACACCATGTGCGTCGGCTTCGGCATGGGCGCGACGGTCATCTGGGAGAACCCGCACTTCGAGGGGGACAAGTGAGCACCACCACCGAGCTTCTGAAGCAGGCTTCGGAACTGTTCCCGGACGAGGTCGTCACGAGTGCGCACGTCCGCCACTTCGACCTGCCGTTCGGCGCCGGCCGTTTCGCGCTGATCACGCTGGACAACGGCTTCGACCACACCAAGCCGACCACCTTCGGGCCCGGCTCGCTGGCGAACCTGAACGCCGCGATCGACCAGGTCGAGAAGGAGGCGGCGGACGGCGGGATCGTCGGCGTCGGCATCACCGGCAAGCCGTTCATCTTCGCGGTCGGCGCCGACCTCAAGGGCGTGGAGATCCTCAAGGAGCACGAGCACGCGCTCGCCATCGGCAAGGGCGGCCACGAGGTCTTCAAGCGCCTGTCGCAGCTGGCCGTTCCCACGTTCGCCTACTACAACGGCGCGGCGATGGGCGGCGGCGTCGAGGTCGGCCTGCACTGCAGCTACCGGACCGTCTCCAAGGCGATCCCGGCGTTCTCGCTGCCCGAGGTCTTCCTCGGTCTGGTCCCCGGCTGGGGCGGCTGCACCCTGCTGCCGAACCTGATCGGCGCCGACAAGGCCGTCTCGGTCATCATCGAGAACTCCCTGAACCAGAACAAGCAGCTCAAGGGCAAGCAGGTCTTCGAGCTCGGCATCGCCGACGCGATCTTCGAGGGCGCGGACTTCCTGGAGCAGTCGCTGATCTGGACCGCTCAGGTCCTCAAGGGCGACGTCGAGGTCGAGCGCCCGGTGATCGACCGCGGCGAGGGCTGGGACCAGGCCGTCGCCAAGGGCCGCTTCATCGCGGACTCCAAGGTGCACGGCGCGGCTCCGGCCGCCTACCGCGCCCTCGACATCATCGCGGCCGCCAAGAACGGCGACCTGCAGCAGGGCTACGACGCCGAGGACCAGGCCCTCGCCGACCTGATCATGGGCGGCGAACTGCGCGCCGGCATCTACGCGTTCAACCTCGTCCAGAAGCGCGGCAAGCGTCCCGCCGGCGCCCCGGACAAGAACCTGGCGCGTCCGGTCACCAAGGTCGGTGTCGTCGGCGCCGGTCTGATGGCCAGCCAGCTCGCGCTGCTCTTCCTGCGCCGTCTGGAGGTGCCGGTCGTGCTGACCGACATCGACCAGGAGCGCGTCGACAAGGGTGTGGGCTACGTCCACGCCGAGATCGACAAGCTGCTCGGCAAGGGCCGGATCAACCAGGACAAGGCCAACCGCCTCAAGGCCCTGGTCACCGGTGTGCTGGACAAGGCCGAGGGCTTCTCCGACGCGGACTTCGTCATCGAGGCCGTGTTCGAGGAGATCGGCGTCAAGCAGCAGGTGTTCGCGGAGGTCGAGGCGGTCGCCCCGGCGCACGCGATCCTCGCCACCAACACCTCCTCGCTGTCCGTGTCGGAGATGGCGTCGAAGCTGAAGCACCCCGAGCGGGTCGTCGGCTTCCACTTCTTCAACCCGGTCGCGATCCTGCCGCTGCTGGAGATCGTCCGCGGCGAGAAGACCGACGACGCCTCGCTGGCCACGGCGTTCGCCGTCGCCAAGAAGCTGAAGAAGACCGCGGTCCTCACCAAGGACGCCCCGGCGTTCGTCGTGAACCGCATCCTGACCCGCTTCATGGGCGAGATCCAGAACGTCATCGACGAGGGCACCCCGGTCGAGGTCGCCGAGAAGGCGATCGAGCCGCTCGGTCTGCCGATGTCCCCGCTGGTGCTGCTGGAGCTGGTCGGCCCGGCGATCGGCCTGCACGTCTCCGAGACGCTGCACGGCGCGTTCCCGGACCGGTTCAAGGTCTCCCCGAACCTCAAGGCGGTCGTCGAGGCGGGCAAGCGCGGCTTCTACGTCTACGACAGCGGCAAGCCGGAGCTGGACCCGGAGGTCGCCGCGCTGCTCAAGCAGGGCGATGTCGTCCTGACCGAGGAGCAGGTGCGGGCCCGTGTGCTCGACGCGGTGGCGCAGGAGATCGGGCTCATGCTCGACGAGGGCGTCGTCGCCGAGGCCCAGGACATCGACCTGTGCCTGATCACCGGTGCCGGCTGGCCCTTCCACCTGGGCGGCATCACGCCGTACCTGGACCGCGAGGGCGTCTCGGAGCGGGTGAACGGCAAGAAGTTCCTGGCCCCCGGCGTGGCGAGCGTGCCGGCGTAACGCCTCACCGGTGAACGCCGGGTGCCCGCACTCCTGTCGGGGTGCGGGCACCCGGCGTTTCCGTGTGCCCGGTCAGAGCGCGCACCAGGGGACACGGCAGGCGGTCCATCCGAGGATCCGGGCCCGGCGAGGGCCCACGGCCCGGCGGACGATCCTTCACCGCTTCAGCGTTCCCGTCGTTCTTCCCGCCGTCGGCCTCGCCGGCGGTTCAGACCTGCCGCCACGCCTCCAGTGCGAGGCCCGGTTCGTCCTTGCGGCGGGTCAGCAGGAGTTGGCCGGTCGACGGGGACAACGTCGCCGCCACGACCCGGTCGTCCTCGTCCGTCGTCAGCGACACCCGTGCGTCCACGGGCAGTTGCGGACCCGACTCGGTCCACCAGGCGCCCGCCGACTCCTGTTCGGTCGGGTAGGCGGCGAAGGCGACGCGGCCGTCCGCCGAGCGCTGGGCGAGCAGGGTGCAGTCGTGGCCGTCGAGGTCGCAGCGCACTGCCGAGACCGGGCCGTGGCCGGCCGACGGCAGCAGGGTGACCGGCTTGCCGCCGGGGCGCCAGGCGCACAGGTCGCCGGAGGTGTCGGTGTAGTAGAGGGTGGTGCTGTCGGGAGAGGTGGCGAGGGCGTGCAGGGTGCCCGGGCGGACCGTGGCCCGCAGGGATTCCGCCGGGACCGGCTCGGCGGCCGGCTCCTCCTGGCGCCAGTACTGGATGCCGTCGGGGCCGGCCGCGTACAGCTCGACCCGGCCGGACTCCCCCGTCACCGCCGCGAGCCCGTCCCGTACCCCGTCGCCCTTCAGGTCCCGCCAGGCCGCCCAGCCGCCCTTCTCCTTCTGCGTGAGCAGCCGCACCCCGCCCTGGCCGTCGGGCACGAAGACATGGGCGCGGCCCTGGGCGTCGACGGCGACCGCGGGGGTGCCGGTGCGGTCGCCCTTCTTCAGCGGGTGTCCGATCGGGTGCCAGTCCAGGGCGGAGAGGCGGGGGCGGAAGTGGGTGGAGTGGACCAGCCCCGACTCGCCCTTGACGGTGGGCCGCCAGGAGACCAGGTGGGCGTAGCCGTCGGCGCCCTGGCCGATCGCCAGGACGGGGTGCAGGCTCTGGTCGCCGCCGACGGTGCGCGGGGCGGTCCAGGGACCGCCGGGCTCGCGCTCAGCCCGGCACCGGACGGCGTCGCCCGACAGCTGGTAGACACTGAGCCGGCCGTCCCGGCCGCGCAGGAACCAGTCGCCGTTCACCGGTTCACTCTAAGCCGTGGGGCCGGCCCGGCCCCCGGCCGCCCGCTCACAGCCGCTTCGCGCTGCGGAACAGCTTGGCGTAGAAGCCGTCGCCGTCGAGGCGCGAGACACCGCCCTGGTCGCCGATGGTGGGGCCGTTCTGCTCCTTGCGGCTGGAGATGAAGACCTTGTGGCCCTCGGTGTCCGGACCCAGGTAGATCGCGGAGTGGTCCATGTGGTTGGCGGTGCGGTGGTCCATCTTGAAGAACAGCAGGTCGCCGGGCTGCAGTACGTCGATGTTCTGCGGCCGCACGTACCAGGGGCTCGGACCCTGGAGCTTGATGATGTCGACGCCCTCCTTGCCGCGGGCCATGCCGTCGGCGGTGCGCGGCAGTCCGTCGCCGTGCACGTTGTCGGACATCAGCGGGAAGCGGGCCCGGTAGCCGTACACCAGCCGCAGATAGCCGGAGCAGTCCACGGCGCGCAGGCGGTCCTTCTGCGGATACACGGTGACCCCGTCCCGGAAGGTGTACGGGATGCCCAGGTAGTCGTAGAAGTCGGTCTGTTCGTAGCGGTCGACGCCGTCGGCCTTGAGGGGGCCGTAGGTGGCGTGGCCCGCGTACTGGACCCCCTGGTCGTCCTTCTTGACCGGCGCGCCCTGGATGTACGAGAAGGCGAAGGCGAAGACGTCGTCCTCCTCGCTGCCGTAGTACTGCTTGAACCAGTCCTTGAACCACTGCTGCTTCTCGGCGCCCTTGGTCCAGCTCTCCGGCATCAGGCGGACCCAGTCGTCGGTGACCACCTTGGTGGTGGTGTTGACCGGTTCGGTGAAGGTCCGCGTCGGGCCCTTCAGGGTGGCCGTACGGGCGCCGTCCGTGAAGGTGGCGATGACCGCGCCCTTGCCGTCGCGCAGCACCGAGCGCGCCGGGTTGCTCAGCCGTTCCCAGGTCTGCTTGCCGGTCGCCTTGCCCGAACCCTGCAGGTTCTCGGTGATCGTCTGGGCGGCGGGGAGCTTCGCCTGCTCGTCCTTGCGCAGTTCGTAGGTGAAGTAGGCGCTGCCCGCGAGCAGCGCCAGGACCGTCACCGTGTGGACGACGGGGCGGCCTTTGCGCTTCGGCATGGTTGGGGGCTCCAGGAGTGCGTCGGATTCGGGCGGTTCAGGCGGTCGGCATGGCGCCGAGGAGGATGCCGGCGGTCAGCACCACATAGGTGGCGAGCGAGACGGAGGCGACGGACAGCAGGGTCGCGCCCTTGGGCTGGCGGACCAGCTGGTAGCCGATCAGCCCGGGGACGATGAAGCCGAGCGTCTGGTTCGCGTACAGCAGCGGGAACTCCATCTGCAGCACGATGATCACGGTGGCCTGGATGAGCACGCCGCTGAGCACGACCGCCGCGAAGAGCCGCTTGCCGTACAGGATCACGAACTTCTGCATGAGCAGGGTGGCGAGGTACGTCAGCACGGTCACGCCGACCACCAGCGCGGCCCGCTGGAGGTCCTCGATGAGGGTGAGCGCGAGCCAGCCCGGGGTGATCATGCCGCCCGGCGACAGGTTGGTCGTCAGGTAGCACATGAGCGAGAACATCAGCCCCAGGCCGATGCCGATCGCGGCGATCTCGGGGGTGAGGACGGAGGGGATCAACGCTGTTCTCCTGGGCTGTGCCACTGCTGGCTGTCGTCGGCGGAAGGCTGGGGCTGGATGCGGGGTTCGAACAGCCCGCGGGGCTGGGCCGCATCGGCCGGGGGCAGGGCGGGCAGGCCGCCGTGGTCCGGCTGGGGACCGGTCCAGGTGCCGTGCGACTGCGCCTGCTCGTGTCCGGCCTGGTGCACCGGCTGCTGGTGCGGGTAGTCGTGCGCGCTGTCGCGCTGCACCGGGATCTGGGGGACGGACGGCTGCTGGTGCTGCGCGTAGCGCGACTCGTACGCCTCCGAGTAGTGCTGGTACGGGTCGATGCGGGGCGCGTACAGCTGCATGGTCTCGCTGGGGTCGGCCGCGGCGGGCGCAGCCTCGGCGCGGCCGGCCGGGGTCGCGGGCGCGGTGGCCACCGGTTCGTCGGCGCTCTCGTCCGGCGGCAGTTCGGCGAGGTGCTCCAGCAGGATCTCGCCCTGGCCGTGGATGTTGCCGATCGCGACCATCGACGAGTCCTGGCCGAGCATGTCCAGCATCTTGCCCATGAACTCCTCGGCGTCGCGCTTGTCGCCGCCGAGGTCGACGGCGCGCGAGCGGAACTCGGCGGGGATGGCGTCGATGGCGGACTTGGCCGGGTGGCCGATGACGAAGACGCGCTCGGGGTCGAGGTCGGGGATGATCTCGCCCATCTGCCCGTTGCGCTCGACACGGTCGGGGCGGCAGTTGATGACCACGTTGAGCGGCCGGTGGATGGCGCCGAGGTCGAGCAGCTGGTTGATGTTCATCAGCGTCGACTCGGGGTCGTTGGCCGCGAAGACGTTGGCGAAGCGCAGCTTCTTGCCCTCGGGCGTCTGGTAGCGCTCGACGGAGAGGACACCGGGGTCCGGCGGGGCGTCGTACATGCCCTGCAGGGCCGTCTCGCGGTCGACGCCGAGGAGTTCGGCGACGGTGAGGGCGATGGCCACGTTCTCCTTGAAGGTGAACCAGCTGAAGCCGCGCAGCTCCTCGTCGGTGACGGTCTCCGGGTCGGCGTAGATCAGCTTGCAGTTCCGGGCGTCCGCTTCCTCCTGGAGGATGTGGAAGCGGTCCTTCTCGGCGGTGACGCAGATGCCGTCCTCGGGCATCGAGCGGCACAGCGAGCGCGCGACGTCGTCCAGCGTGGGGCCCATCTCGGCGAGGTGGTCCTCACGGACGTTGCACAGCACGCCGATGGTGGAGCGGATCAGCTTGGACTGGTTGATCTCCTGCAGGGCCGGCATGACGGCCATGCACTCGATGACCAGCGCGTCCGGCTTGTACGCGGCGGCCCGGCGCACGATGCCGATCTGCTCGACCACGTTGGCGATGCCGAACTTGCGGTAGACCGGCTCCTCGGTGGCGTCCGGGTGGATGAAGCGGGCCGCGGTGCCGGTGGTCTTGGCGACGGTGACCAGGTCGCCGCCGCGCAGGGCACCCGCGCATAGCCGGGTGATGGAGGACTTGCCGCGGATGCCGTTGACCAGGACCCGGGTGGGTATGTGGTCCAGGTTGTCGAAGTGCCGACGCTGCTCCACGATGCCCGCGGCGAGCAGAATCGCACAGCAGACCAGCAGCACGGTGTAGAGGAAGAGCACGGGTGATCAGTTCCTTGTGTACTGCTGGGGCGGGTACTGCTGCGGCGGGTACGGCTGGGGCGTGGCCGCATGGGGCGGGTCCTCGCGCGGGCCGTACTGCTCGGGCAGGTGCTGCCGGGACGTGGGCTGCTCGGGCGGGTCCTGCCGCCGCTCGGACTGCTGCGGCGCGGGCTGCTGCCGGGCGGCCGGCGGGGGCGGGGTGCGGCGGGGCTGCTGCCGGCGCTGGTCCTGCAGTTGCTGCCGGACGAGTTCCAGCGAGCGGGTGACGGCGCCCACCTCGTCGTGGTGCTGCGGGAAGAGCACGGTCTTGCGGTCGCCTCCGGCCAGCGCCTCGGCCCGGTCGGCCAGGGTGCTCAGCGGCCGGGCGACGACGATGTGCATCCAGCCCAGGCAGGCGACGGCCGCGGCGGCGCCGAGCAGACCGGCGAGGACGGTGCGGTTCTGGGTGTCGTACTCGGGGATGGCGAGCCGGTCCACGGGCTGCCAGCTGACCACGCTCCAGTGCAGCGACTCGGCCGAGCCGCTGCCGGAGAACGGCGCGGCGGCGGCGATCCGCGCGCCGTGCTCGCGGTAGAGCACGCCGCTCGGCTGCGGCTTCTTGCCCAGCTGCTGGGCGCTGGCCGCGACGAGGTCCTTCAGGTGGTCGTCGGGCAGCGACTGGAAGGCGAGGAAGCCGGTGTTGCCGGCGATGATCTTGTTCTGGTCGTCCACGAGCCGGACCACGCCGAGCCCCGGCCGGGTCAGCAGCGCGTTGAAGAACTCGACGCGGAACTCGCCGACCAGCTGGGATCCGCCGCGGCCGGGTATCTCGGCGGCGGCGACGACCACGGGCTCCTTGCTGCCGCGGCCCAGCAGCCGGATGGGCTTGCCGGAGTTCCGGTCGGACTCGTTCACCTGGGGCCTCTTGCCCTCGCGGGCCTGGACCTCACCGTGGGAGTCGACGACGTACAGGGAGCGGTAGCGCTTGTTCTCGTTGTAGGTGTGCTCCAGCACCGTCTCCATGGCCTCCGGCGAGGTCTTGTCGCCGATCAGGGAGGCCACGGACTGCAGGTCGGCGTCGCCCTCGTTCAGCGCGCGGCGCACCCGGTCGCTGAGCGTGTCGGTGCGTTCGCGCTGGTCGTTGACGAGCTGCCGGGGGATGTCGGCCGTGTTGTCCGCGCGGTTGAACAGCAGCATCAGCGGCGCGGACCAGGCCAGCAGCAGCACCGCGCAGACCGCGAGGAGGGCCGGGGTGCCCACCCGGCGCAGCCCGCGCGGGCGTTCGGCCGAGCCGGTGGCCTCGGCGCTCTCACCGAGCAGCTGGCGGCGCAGCCGTTCCAGGGCACCGCCGATGCGGCGCGCCTCGCCGTAGCCGGGGACGGTCACCGGCCGGGTCAGGTCACCGCGGGTGAGCCTGCGGGACTCCAGGAACAGCCGGATGAGCGGGCGCTGGACGGTGCCCAGCAGCACCGCCACGGCCAGGGCGCCGACGACGAGCAGCGCGCCGGCCGCCAGCACCCCGAACACCGGGGAGCCCGCCGGGGCAGACTCCTCGGTCACCTTGACCATGGCGACCACGGACAGGCCGAGCCCGGAGGCGGTGGTGCCCTCGCCGGGCTGGGCCGCGGCGAGCGTGGCGTATCCGGCGACGGACCGGTCGCCGAGCAGCTTGCCGCCGAGCAGGCTGCCGCTGACGCCCTGGTAGCCGCCGCTGCCGGGTTCCTTGCTGCTGCGCGGGTCCTGCTGCGCCCGGTGGGAGGCCCGCTCGGCGAAGTCCTTCAGCTGCTTGCGGGAGGTCTGCAGGTCCTTGCGGTCGATGCTGTTGCGCGCCGACGCGGGGTCGGCGATGCCGTCGCTGCTCAGGATCGCGCCGCCCGCGTCGACCACGGCGATGGAGCGGAACTGGCCGAGGCTGATGCCGGGGAACTTCAGGTTCCTGGAGGCCACCAACAGCAGCTGCGACTTGCCCGGCCAGGTCAGCAGACCGAAGGAGAGCAGCCGCACCTCGCCGTTCTTCAGCCGGACCATGCGCGGGGCCAGTCCGTCCTCGCGGCTGAGGCTGGAGAGGTCCACGTCGGTCAGCGGCACCGTCTCACCGCGGGCCGCGACCAGCTTGCCGGAGCGGATCTCGACGACGGCGGTACCCATCCACTTCTGGTAGGTGCTGCCGAGCTTGTCGAGGACCGCGTCGCCGGAGACCGGCTGCCCGGCGCTGAACAGCGCGGCGGAGCGGGTGACGTCGGTGACGGACTCGTCGATGGAGGCGCGCAGCGCGATCGCGCCGTCCTCGGCGAAGTGCTGCTGGGACGTCAGCACCGCCTTCGGCACTCCGGCGTCGTCGACGCGGCCCAGCACCAGTGCGGTGAGGGTGGCGAGCGTCAGCAGGAGTGCCGAGAGAACCGCGATCGGCGGGCGGATGCCTCCGATCAGCGACATGTCGGCTCGGCGGCGGGCTCGGTGCTGCCGCGCCGGGGGCGATGACGCCACAGAACGGGTCCTCTCAGGAAATACGGTCCGGGCACGTGAATGTAAGACCGCGCCCGGAAAGCTCAGACATGTAAGGGACGGGTTAAGTTGCAGTAAGTAGGACGTGATCTAGGCAACATCGCGCAACCGCAGGTCAAGAACGGACATATGCACTTCCGGTTCGGAACCCGTTCGGGGCTTGTTCACGTCCTGTCCACGTCTTGCTAGGGCAGCGGGTTCAGGGGCTTCAGTCCGTCCGCGCCCGCGCCACGGTTCAGCAGGGTGCCCTCGGTGCGCTCGAAGGCGAGCCGCAGCCGGGCCTTCTGGGCGTCCGTGAGGCCGTGGTCGTCGCGCAGCGCGGCCGGCACGTCCAGCAGGCGGTAGTCCCGCACGTCGTCGCCGGAGTAGGCGGCGGTGCCGCCGTCCCGGACGTTCTCGGCGTCCGGCGGGATCGTCAGCAGCGTCGGCTCGAAGCGCGGCTGGACGTCCCACTGGCCCTTGCCGCGCTCGGTGAACGTGAACCAGGCGATCACGCCCTCCTCGGTCAGACCCGTGGGCACCTCGTGCCGGGCGATCTGGTTGCCGAGGCCGTAGCTGATCCAGGTGCCGTCGACCTTCTCCATCGGCTCCACGACGTGCGCGTGGTGGCCGATGACCAGGTTGATGCCGGTGTTCCGGGCGATCTTCCGGGCGAAGGAGATCTGTCCGGCGGACGGCTCCGGATGGTGCTCGCGGCCCCAGTGCAGGGAGAGGATCACCACGTCGGCGCCGGCCTTGCGGGCCCGCTGCTCGGCGGCCTTGATCCGGCCCAGGTCCTGCTCGTTGGCCAGCCAGGGCTTGTCCTTCGGCAGCGTGTGCGGCTCGTTGAAGCCGTAGGCGAAGGATATCTGCGCGACCTTGACGCCCTTGACGTTCATGACCAGCGGGGTGAGCGCCTCCTTCTGGGTCCGGAAGGAGCCGGTGTGCTTCAGCCCGGCGGCGTCCAGCGCGTCCAGGGTGCGCTTCACGCCCTCGTAGCCGTGGTCGAGGGTGTGGTTGGAGGCGGTGGAGCAGGTGTCGTAGCCGATGTCCTTGATCGCCTTCGCCTGCTGCGGCGGCACCTGGAAGTCCGGGAAGCCCTCGAACGGGCCCTTCGCCGGGCCCATCACCGGTTCGAAGTGGCAGATCGCCAGGTCCGCCTTGCTGATCAGCGGCTTGATGCCGGCCATCATCGGCCCGAAGTCCAGCCCGTCCACACCCTTGCCGGTGCGCTTGGCGTCCTTGCGCGCCTGGTCGACCAGCTCGGGGTGCATCAGGATGTCCCCGGCGGCGGCGACGGTGAAGGTGCGCCCGCCGCCGGGGGCACCGGCGTCGTCCGACAGGAGACCACAGCCGGAGGTGGCGGCGAGGAGAGCGAGCGGGGTCAGCAGGGACAGCAGGGTCCGGCTACGGCGTCTGTTCACCAAGATATCTTGATACAACCATGAGAGCCCATCGCTCACGCGTCATAACGATCGCAATAATTCTGCTCGTCACCGCTGGTCTCGCCGGGGGTCTCGTCGCCCTGCTCCGCGACACGGACGACGGTGCCGGCCAGGCCGGCCGGCCCGTCCCGAAGGGCGCCGAGCAGATCGACCTGGCGCGCGAGGTGGCGGACTACACCGGCCGGTTCGGCCCCGGCCGGGGCTATCTGCACCCCGGGCGGTCCGACCGGGAGGACATCGCCACGGCCGTCGGTCTGTTGCTCGACGGCCATCGCAAACAAGCGGAACAGCAGCTTTCGCAACGCGACTTCACCGTGCGCACGGTTTTCGACCGGCCCTCGGGGCATCGCTACACCGAGGTGGCCGACCGCACCGACTCCGCCGTGACACCGCGCGGCTGGGGTCGGGTCTACCTCGATCTGGACCATCACCCGAGCTGGTCGGTCCAGGTCCCGCACCCGGGCTTCGACCTGGGCACCGAGCAGCTGGGAGTACGGGTGCTGCGCGGCTCACCCGGCGGGGTCCTGATCATCGCAGGTGCACATCGCAAAGCAGGAGCCGGTAACTCCGCGGACGTGGCGCACCGCCTGGACACCGTTTTCCACGCCATCTGCGCCGAACTGGCCCGCCGCGGGATGCCCGGGATCCAGCTGCACGGCTTCGCCGCCTCCGCCGCGCCCGAGTACGACGTGATCACCTCCACCGGCGCCGGGTCGGCGGGCAGGCAGGACGGCCGCGACCTCGCCGACGACCTGCGCGGCCACGGCTTCCGGGTGTGCCGGGCCTGGGTGCGGTCCTGCCCGCTGGAGGGCCGGACCAATATGCAGGGCCGGGTGGCCGACGACGACCATGTGCCGTTCCTGCACGTCGAGTTCTCCCCCACGGTGCGCGCGGGCGGACGGCCCGCCGACCGGGCGGCCGACGCGGTCACGGAGATCACACGCCGGTGGGCGAGCAGGCCCGTGACACACTGAGCCCGCCCCGCATCCGACACAACAAGGCTGTTACCGACATGACGGACACCTCGGACAGGTCAAGCGAGCCGGACGGAACGGACGGGAGGGGCGAGCCGCTGCCCCTGCTCATCGTCGACGGTGCGAATGTCGTCGGATCGGTGCCCGACGGCTGGTGGCGCGACCGCCGCGCCGCCGCCGAGCGTCTGCGCGACCGGCTGGCGCCCTTCGCACGGTCCGGCGTGGCCGGTCTGCCCGGCCCCGTGGAGCTGGTCCTGGTGGTGGAGGGTGCCGCCCGGGGCGTGACCCCGGTGCCCGGGGTGCGCGTCGAGGAGGCCCCCGGCAGTGGTGACGACCGCATCGTGGACCTCGCGGCGGCGGCCGGCGGGCGCCCCTGCCTGGTCGTCACCGCCGACCGTGCGCTGCGCCGCCGGGTCCGGGAACACGGCGCCGAGGTCACCGGCCCCCGCACGGTCCTGAGCTGAGCGCCCCGCCCCTGCCCGCACCGTCCCGGGCTGAGCGCCCCGCTCCTTCCCCGCACCGTCAGCGCCCCCGCCCCTCCCCGGCACCGTCAGCGCCCCGCCCGGCCCGGCCCCGCCCCGCCCCGGCCCCGGCACCGGCACCGGCACCGGCACCGGCCCGAGCGCTTCCCGCCCCCGTGCGGTTCACTCCCCCGGCACCCGGGTGTACAGGACCGCCCCGTCCACGGTGCCCGCCTCCTCGTAGCGCGCGGCCAGCAGCCGGCGCAGGGCCGGGACCCGGTCGGGGGCGTACGGCTCGCCCCGGGAGTCGTCGACCACCAGGGCCGGGGCCTGGGCGTCCAGCTCCCGCCGGAAGACCGGCCAGGCACCCGCCACGGCGTACTTCTCGCCGACCTCGGACCCGTCCCGGCCGCCGCTGTAGTTGGTGAGCAGGCCGGCGGTGAGGTAGCGGGTGGCGGGGGTGCGGCCGGCCAGCCAGTACGTCTCCGGGTGCATGCCCCAGACCAGGACGCGGTCGGCGGCGGCGGTGCGCTGTTCGAGGACGGCCGCGAGCCGCTGGGCATGGGCGAGTTCGGGGCGCGGGGCGCACAGGCCCCAGGCGAGGAAGAGGGCGCAGACACCGGCGGAGGTGCGCAGGGCGGCCAGGCTCCGTTCCGGCGGCAGTACGTGCAGGGCGGAGGTGGCCACCAGGACGAGGGGCGGGGTGAGTTGCAGGTAGTAGTGGCCGAAGAAGTGGAGGCCGGCGGTCACCGCGGCCGCCGAGGAGGCCAGCCACAGCCACAGGTCCAGCGCCGCGGTACGGACGGTCCGCAGGGCCCGTGCGACCGGCGGGAGCAGACCGGCCGAGGCCGTCGCCAGGAGCGCGGTGTTGGCCAGGGCGCGCGCGAGGACGTGGAACTCGGAGCCGGCGAAGGAGGCGTAGGCGACGGAACCGGTCACCGTCCAGAACAGGAACCGGGCCGGGTCCGTCAGCAGCGCGGCTCCCAGCACCGGCAGCGCGCAGCCGGCCGCGAGCCGCAGCGCGCCCGCGCGCGGGGCACCCCCGCGGTGCAGCAGCCAGGCCACCGGCAGCAGCACCGCGCCCCCGGTCTGCTTGGTGAGGAACGCGGCGGCGACGGCGGCCCCGGCCGCGCCCCAGCGCCCGCGGTCGGCGCACCACAGGGCGGCGGCCGTGCCGGGCAGTATGAAGATCTCGAAGCCGACGGCCTGCGCGTCCTCGGGGTTGAGCCCGACCGAGACCAGCAGGTACAGCACCCCGGCGGTGCGGCCCGCACCGTCGCCCCAGCGGCGCCGGGCGAGCGAGGCCACCGTCGCGGCGGTGAGCAGCTGGGCGAGGACCGCCAGCACCCGCAGCGGGGTCAGGGAGCCGGACCCGCACACCGCGAACGCCGCCTCGTACAGCCAGGGCACGAGCGGCGGCTTGCGGTCGACGACGGTGTCGTACAGCTGCCCGCCCTGGGCCAGCAGCCGCGCCTGTACGGCGAGGTAGCCCTCGTCCGGGTTCCACAGGGGCCGGCGGAAGGACGGCAGCCGGGTGACACAGGCCAGCGCCGCGAGGAGCGGTACGAGCCGCGTCCAGTACGCCGTCCGGGTGACGGTCCTCGTGCCTGCGGTCCGTCGGGGGACGAGCGGGGCGGCGAGCATGGGCAGCACGCTATCCGGCCCCGCCGTCCCGGCCGAAGCGGGACATACGGGGCCGGAAAGGCGAGGGAAGCGGTTACGGAGTGGTCTGCTCGGCGGCCTTCTCCCGCAGGGCCAGCCGGCTGTGGGTGCGGCCGTAGAGGAAGTAGACGACGAAGCCGATGACCATCCAGACCGCGAACCGGATCCAGGTCTCGGCGGGCAGGTTGAGCATCAGCCACAACGTGGCGCACACGGACACGATCGGGACGAACGGGACCCAGGGGGTGCGGAAGGCGCGCGGCAGGTCCGGGCGGGTCCGGCGCAGGATGATCACGCTGATCGCGACGACGACGAACGCGAAGAGGGTGCCGATGTTCACCAGTTCGGCCAGCTCGCTCAGGCTGGTGAAACCGGCGACGACCGCGATGACCACACCGAGCAGGATGGTGGGCCGGTGCGGGGTCTTGAAGCGCGGGTGGACCCGGGAGAAGAACCGGGGCAGCAGCCCGTCGCGGCTCATCGCGAAGAACACCCTGGTCTGGCCGAGCAGCAGGATCATGCACACCGTGGTCAGGCCGACGGCGGCGCCGAAGCTGATGACACCGGCGTACCAGGGATGTCCGACGGCCTTGAAGGCGTCGGCGAGCGGGGCCTCCACGGACAGGTGGGAGTACTTCTCCATGCCGGTGACGACGATGGACACGGCCACGTACAGCACGGTGCAGATGAGCAGCGAACCGAGGATGCCGCGCGGCATGTCCCGCTGCGGGTTGCGGGTCTCCTCGGCGGCCGTGGCCACGATGTCGAAGCCGATGAACGCGAAGAACACCACCGAGGCGGCCGTGAAGATGCCCATCACGCCGAAGTTGGCGGGCGCCCAGCCGAACATCAGCTGGATGAGCGGCGCCTTGAGGTTGCCGCCGGCCGGCACCGGCTGCGGGTGCGGGATGAACGGCGTGTAGTTGGCGCCCTTGATGAAGAAGGCGCCGGCGATGATCACGATGAGTACCACGGCCACCTTGATGGCGACGACGATCGAGGTGATCCGGGCCGACAGCTTCATGCCGAGGACGAGGATGCCGGTGAGCACCAGCACCAGGGCGGCGGCGAGGATGTCGAAGCCGAAGCCGGAGGCGTTGTCCCGGCCGGCCAGGTAGCCGGGCAGATGCCAGCCGGCGTTGTCCAGCAGCGAGCGGATGTAGCCGGCCCAGCCGACCGCCACCACCGCCGTGCCGAGCGCGAACTCCAGGACCAGGTCCCAGCCGATGATCCAGGCGGGCAGCTCGCCCAGGGAGGAGTAGCTGAACGTGTACGCCGAGCCGGCCACGGGGACCGTGGAGGCGAACTCGGCGTAGCAGAGGGCGGCGAGCGCGCACACCACGCCGGCCACCACGAAGGCCAGGGACACCGCCGGACCGGCGTTGTTCTTGGCGACCTGCCCGGTGAGGACGAAGATGCCGGTGCCGATGATGACACCGACGCCGAAGACGGTCAGGTCGAGCGCGGAGAGGGACTTCTTGAGCGAATGCTCGGGTTCCTCGGTGTCCCGGATGGACTGCTCGACGTTCTTCGTCCTGAACAGCGCGCTGCTCACGTTCTGCCTCCCACGCTTGGGGACCTCGCCGGGGCCCGACATGATCGAGAGGGTCGGGGTGCGTATGCCCCGGCACAGGCAGGTTCACGCAAACGGGCCGGTTCCGCCACCGCAAGGAGTGGCGGAACCGGCCCGTGGGGCGCGTTTCGGGTCAGTCGCGGGCGGGCTCCACCGAGTCCACCCCGGCGGGCGTACGGTCGAACCGGCCGTCCAGCTTGGCGACCAGGCCGGTGACCTGGCGGGCGATGTCCGGGGCGGTCAGGCCGATCTCGGCGAGGACCTCGCCGCGGGAGGCGTGGTCCAGGAAGCGCGGCGGGATGCCGAAGTCACGCAGCGGCACGTCCACGCCCGCGTCGCGCAGGGCCTGGGCGACGGCGGAGCCGACACCGCCGGCGCGGCTGTTGTCCTCGACGGTGACGACGACCCGGTGCCGCTCGGCCAGCGGGGCCATGGCCTCGTCCACGGGCTTGACCCAACGCGGGTCGACGACGGTGGTGGAGATGCCCTGCTTGTCGAGCAGGCCGGCGATCTCCAGGCACATCGGCGCGAGGGCGCCCACGGAGACCAGCAGCACGTCCGGCCGGTCGGTGCCGGGCTCGCGCAGCACGTCCATCCCGCCGACGCGTCCGACGGCGGGGACGGCGGGACCGACGGCGCCCTTGGAGAAGCGGACGACGGTCGGCGCGTCCGTCACCTCGACGGCCTCCCGCAGCTGCGCCCGCACCTGCTCGGCGTCGCGCGGCGCGGCGAGCCTCAGGCCCGGCACGACCTGCAGGATCGACATGTCCCACATGCCGTTGTGCGAGGCGCCGTCGGTGCCGGTGACACCGGCCCGGTCGAGCACGAAGGTCACCCCGCACCGGTGCAGGGCCACGTCCATCAGGACCTGGTCGAAGGCGCGGTTGAGGAAGGTGGCGTACACGGCGAAGACGGGGTGCACCCCGCCGTGCGCGAGGCCGGCGGCCGACACGGCGGCGTGCTGCTCGGCGATGCCGACGTCGTACACCCGGTCGGGGAACCGCTTGGCGAACCGGTCCAGGCCGACGGGCTGGAGCATGGCCGCGGTGATGGCGACGATGTCCTCCCGCTCCTCGCCCAGCCTGACCATCTCGTCGCCGAACACGGAGGTCCAGTCGGCGCCGGAGCTGGCGATCGGCAGACCGGTGTCCGGGTGGATCTTGCCGACGGCGTGGAAGCGGTCGGCCTCGTCCTGCAGGGCCGGCTGGTAGCCGCGCCCCTTCTCGGTGAGGCAGTGCACGATGACCGGACCGCCGAACCGCTTGGCCCGCGCCAGCGCGGACTCCAGGGCCTCGATGTCGTGCCCGTCGATCGGGCCGACGTACTTCAGGCCCAGGTCCTCGAACATGCCCTGCGGGGCGATGAAGTCCTTCAGGCCCTTCTTGGCGCCGTGCAGCGTCTCGTACAGCGGCTTGCCGACGACCGGGGTGCGGTCGAGGATCTCCTTGGTCCGGGCGAGGAAGCGCTCGTAGCCGTCGGTCGTGCGCAGGGTCGCCAGGTGGTTGGCGAGACCTCCGATGGTCGGGGCGTAGGAGCGCTCGTTGTCGTTGACGACGATGACGAGCGGGCGGTCCTTGGCCTCGGCGATGTTGTTCAGCGCCTCCCAGGCCATACCGCCGGTCAGCGCGCCGTCACCGATGACGGCGACGACATGGCTGTCCCGCTTCTTCAGCTGGTTGGCCTTGGCGATGCCGTCGGCCCAGCCCAGCACGGTCGACGCGTGGCTGTTCTCGATGACGTCGTGCTCGGACTCGGCCTGCGAGGGGTAGCCGGACAGGCCGCCCTTCATCTTCAGCCGGGAGAAGTCCTGCCGGCCGGTGAGCAGCTTGTGCACATAGGACTGGTGGCCGGTGTCCCACAGGACCTTGTCCTTCGGGGACTCGAAGACACGGTGCAGGGCGATGGTCAGTTCCACCACACCGAGGTTGGGGCCCAGGTGCCCGCCGGTCTTGGAGACCTCCTGGACGAGGAAGGTCCGGATCTCCTCTGCCAGCTGGTCCAGCTCCTCCAGGCTGAGCCGGTCCAGATCGCGCGGTCCCCTGATGCGGGTCAGCAGCGGCACCCGTGCCTCCTTGCAGTAGAGCTGATCGAGCTTTCGCCGGGCTCGCCCGAGTCTAATGTTCATGCTTTGCACGACACGACAGCGCCCGGCCCCTTTCGGGCACCGGGCGCTGCCGTACGGCTGGGGGCGCTACGCGCGACCAGCGGTCTTCTGGGTCTTGCGGGTCACCGCGTCGATGACGACTGTGGCGAGCAGAACACCACCGGTGATCATGTACTGCACCGGCGAGGCGATGCCCTGCAGGGCGAGGCCGTACTGGATCGAGACGATGACCAGTACGCCGAGGAGCGCGTTCCACGTGCGGCCTCGGCCGCCGAAGAGGGACGTACCGCCGATCACGGCCGCCGCGATCGCGTTCATCAGCAGGTCGCCGCCGCCGGCGCCCTGGTTGGCGGACGCGATCTTGGAGGCGATGAACAGACCGCCGATCGCCGCGAAGGTACCGGAGATGGCGAACACCGAGATGCGGATCATGTCGACGTTGATACCGGCACGGCGGGAGGCCTCGACGCTGCCGCCGAGCGCGAAGATCTTGCGGCCGTACCCGGTGCGCCGCAGCACGAAGTCGGTGATGAACAGCACGGCGATGAAGACCACCACGGCCAGCGGCAGGCCCTTGTACTGGTTGAAGACGACCGCGGCGGCGAAGGCGACGATCCCCAGCAGGGCGGTGCGCAGGATGGTCTCGCTCAGCGGGCGGGACGGCACGCCGGCGGCCTCCCGGCGCTTGTTGCCGAGGTAGGAGCTGACGAAGAACAGCACCGTCACCGCGGCGGCCAGGCCGTAGGCGGCGGCCACGTCGGAGAAGTAGTAGCTGGTCAGCTTGGCTACCAGGCCGTTGTCGTTCAGGTTGATCGTGCCGTTGTCGCCCAGGATCTTGAGCATGAGGCCGTTCCAGAACAGCAGACCGGCCAGCGTGACCGCGAAGGCGGGTACGCCGATCTTCGCGAAGAAGAAGCCCTGCAGCGCGCCCGCGACCGTTCCGGTGAGGATGGACAGCACGAGGGCCAGGACCTCGTTCATGCCGTGGGTGATGTTGAGCACCGCGAAGGTGGCACCCGCGACGCCGGAGAGCGAACCGACGGACAGGTCGATCTCGCCGAGCAGCAGGACGAACACGATACCGACGGCGATCATGCCCGTGCCGACCATGGCGACGGAGATGTCGGAGAGGTTGCCCGCGGTGAGGAAGTTGGAGTTCAGGCTCTGGAAGATGATCCAGATGACCGCCAGACCGATGACGACCGGGAGGGAGCCGAGGTCACCGGCCTTCATCTTCCGCTTGAACTCGGTGACGTAGCCCGCGAGGCCCTGTTCGCGCACCAGCAGGCGGGGGTCGACCGCGACGTCGGAGCCGCGTGCCGCCTCGGGGTTCTCCACCACGTGGTCCTCGGGGGGCGTGGAGGTCTTGTCGATGCTCACTTCTTGATCTCCCCATTGGAGCGCGCCGCACGACGGGTCACGGCGTTGTCCGTGGCGCCGGTGATGGCGGAGATGATCTCTTCCTGCGAGGTCGACTTGACCTCGAAGACGCCGTTGTTGCGACCCAGACGCAGGACGGCCACCTTGTCGGCGACGGCCTTCACATCGGCCATGTTGTGGCTGATGAGGATCACGGCGTGACCACGCTCCCGCAGCCGTTCCACCAGGTCGAGGACCTGCGCGGTCTGCTCGACACCGAGGGCGGCGGTGGGCTCGTCGAGGATGACCAGCTTGGGCTCACCGAGCATGGAGCGGGCGATGGCCACGGTCTGGCGCTGACCGCCGGAGAGCGAGGCGATCGGGATGCGGACGCTCGGGATGCGGATCGACAGCGTGGTGAGCAGCTCGCGGGAGCGGCGCTCCATCTCCACCTCGTCCAGCACCCCACGGCGGCGGATCTCCCGGCCGAGGTAGAGGTTGCCGACGACGTCGATGTTGTCGCAGAGCGCGAGGTCCTGGTACACCGTCGCGATGCCCAGGTTCTGGGCGTCGTGCGGCTTGTTGACCTGGACGGCCTTGCCTTCCCATTCGATGACGCCCTCATCGATGGGGTGCACGCCGGCGATCGTCTTGACCAGCGTGGACTTTCCGGCGCCGTTGTCGCCGACCAGGGCGACCACCTCACCGGCGTGGACCTCAAGCTCTACGTCGGTGAGCGCCTGAACGGCACCGAACCGCTTGGAGACCCCGCGCAACGCCAGCACGGGCGTAGCGGACACGTGAACCATCTCCTTCGCCGCCTGACCCGGCGGGAGGTTGTGCAGAAGTTTGGGGGGTGTTCCGTCCGGCGTCCCGCAACGAGCTTGCGGGGCTGTCTGATACACGGGACGCCGGCGGAGCTGTGGAGGCCTTTTCCCGCTGAGGGAATTCAAGAGTGGATTCCCTCGGGTGGAAAGGCACTGCGGCTGCTTACTTCAGGCCGATCTTGTCGCAGGCCGCCTTGTACTGCGAGGTGCAGATGTCGGCGACCGTGTAGACGCCGTCCTTGATGACGGTGTCCTTGATGTTGTCCTTGGTCAGCGCGGTGACCGGCACCAGGACCGAGGGGACCTGCTTGGTGGTCGGGCTGTCGACCTTGTCCTTGGCGACGGCGTCGAGGGACTTGCCCTGGGCGAGGTCCACGGCCATCTCGGCGGCGGCGGCGGCCTCGGGAGCGTACGGCTTGTAGACGCTCATGTACTGCTCACCGGCGACGATGCGCTGGACACCCGCGAGCTCCGCGTCCTGGCCGGTGACCGGGATGTTCGAGATACCGGCGGCCTTGAGGGCGGTGATGATACCGCCGGCCATGCCGTCGTTGGCGGAGTAGACGCCGATGATGTTCTTCTTGCCCAGAGCGGAGATGGCGCCGTCCATGTTGGAGTTGGCGTTCTCCGGCTTCCACTCCTTGGTGTCGTACTCCTTGCCGACGTTCACCTTGCCGTCGAGCACCTTGTGGGCACCCGCCTTGAACTGCGCGGCGTTCGGGTCGGTGGAGGAACCGTTCATCATGACGATCTTGCCGGACTTGGCCTTGGAGCCCAGGGCCTTCAGCAGGGCCTCGCCCTGGGTCTTGCCGACCGTCTCGTTGTCGAACGAGGTGTACGCGTCGATCGGGCCCTGCGCCAGGCGGTCGTAGGCGACGACCGGGATGCCGGCGTCCTTGGCCTTCTGCACCGAGTTCTTGATGGCCGCGGCGTCCACCGCGTCGACGATCAGCACGTCCACCTTGTTGGTGACCATGCTGTCGACCTGCTGGTTCTGCGTGGTCGCGTCCTGCTTGGCGTTGGCGTAGACGACCTCGCCCTTGCCGTTGGTGAGCTCCTTGACCTTCTTCTCGATCAAGGGGCGGTCGAACTTCTCGTAACGGGCGGTCTGGTTCTCCGGCAGGAGCAGGCCGACCTTGATGGCGTCGCCCTTCTTGGGGCTGGAGGACTTGGAGCCCCCACCGGACTCCTTGGCGCTGCCACAAGCGGCGAGCGAGACGGCCATGGCACCAGCAGCAACGGCGAAGGCCGCACGACGCATACGCGTGTTCACTTCTAGAAACCTCCCTGACGAGGCCGCGTCGTTGCGGCCGAGGTGGCTGGAAGTCAACTCGGCCACACGTGCGACGTCAAGAAGTAAATCCTTAACGAGATGGCAACGGTGCCATCCGTTCTCTAAGTGAAGGCGGGGGCCACTGCGGGCAGCGCACCGGACGCAGACCCGTCCAAAAGCGTCGAATCGCCCATCTCGCTGAGGGCGAGGGCGAGCGCTCCGAGCACCTCGGCACGACCCCCAAGTGCTCCCGGGAGAACGGACAGTTGACGCGCCGCACTGGGGATGGCGTAGCGGCCGACGGACTCCCTGATCGGCCCGAGCACCAGCTCACCGGCCTCGGCGAGATCACCGCCCAGGACCACCCGGCTCGGGTTCAGAAGATTGCAGAGGTTGGCCACTCCACTGCCGATGTGGCGGCCGACGTCGGCGATCACCCGACGGCAGCCCGGGTCACCGTCCCTGGCCAGCCGCACGACACCCTCCATCGTCAGATCGGGGCCGTGACTGGGCTGGAGCAGCGGGAGCACATAGCGCGCGGCCGCGAAGGTCTCCAGGCAGCCGCGGTTCCCGCAACGGCAGACCGGGCCGGATTCGTCGAGTGTAATATGTCCGATTTCCCCGGCTGTGCCACCCGGGCCTCGATAGATCTTCCCGTCGATCACCAGACCGGCGCCGACGCCGCTGGCGACCTTGATGTACGCGAGGTCCCGGACGCCCTTCCCGCTGCCCCAGACCAGCTCGCCGAGGGCACCGAGGTTGGCGTCGTTGTCCACGTGCACGGGCACGCCGAGCCGCTCGCGCAGCTCCTCGGCGGGCTTGGTGCCGCCCCAGCCGGGCAGGATCGCGGTGGACCCCAGCGTCCCCGACTCCACGTCGATCGGTCCCGGCACGCCAAGGCCCACGCCGGCCACCTTGGACCGGTTCACGCCCGTTGCCGCGATCAGGCGGTTGACCAGTTCCTCCGCCCGGTCGAAGCCCTGCGCGGCGGAGGCGTCGACGTCCAGCGGCTCGGCCTCCTCGGCCAGCACCTGGTGGGCGAGGTTGCCGATCGCGACGCGCAGATGGGTGTGCCCGAAGTCGACGCCGATCACGATCCCGGCGTCTCCGCTGAGGCTGACGCTGCGGGCCCGGCGCCCGCCCGCCGATGTGGGCGTGACCTCGACGGTCCCGCCGTCCTTCAGCTCCCGCACGATGTTGGAGACCGTCGCGGCGGACAGGCCGGTCGTCCGCGCGATCTCCGCCTGCGTGAGGGACCCGGCCAGGCGCACGGCCCGTACAACCCGCTCCAGGTTGGCTCGGTGCAGCGACGACTGCGACCCTGGAGTCTCCACGACGACCTCCTGAGCGCGGGGCCGCTTCGGCGAGGCCCCGCGTATGTCCAACTAGTGAACTCTAAGCTGAGCCGTTCGGGGTTGCTTACGTCAAGAGGTTGAACCGTTTCCGGGTACCCCGAAAACGGTACGTACACCGTCGAAAACGGCACGCACGCCACCCCCGGCGAGGGGGACGGCGTGCGTACGGACGGACGCGGGGCGTCACCCCGCCGGGTGCGCGGCGCTATTTCAGCGCCCCTGCGGTCAGGCCCTGGACGACCTGGCGCTGGAAGACGATGTAGGCCCCGAGGACCGGCAGCATGGCCATCACCAGGCCGGCGAAGAGGCCGGACCAGTCCCCCTTGTACCCCTGGCTGACGGCCAGCTGGACCAGGCCCTGGGTGAGGACCCGTTTGTCGGGGTCGGTGTTCAGGACCGTGGGCAGCATGTACTGGTTCCACTGGCCCAGGAAGTTGAAGATGCCGACGCTGATCAGGCCGGGCTTGGCCATGGGCAGCATGATCTGGAAGAACGTACGGGTGTGCGAAGCGCCGTCCACGAAGGCCGCCTCCGCGACCGAGGTGGGCAGGGTGCGGAAGAAGGCCGTGAGGAAGAAGACCGTGAACGGCAGCGAGTACGCGATGTAGACCAGGATCAGGCCGTGGATGGTGTTCAGCAGTCCCATGTTGTTCACGACGTAGAACAGCGGCACCAGCGCGAGCATGATCGGGAAGCTCATGCCTCCGATGAACAGGTAGTAGATGAAGCGGTTGCCCGGGAAGTCGAAGCGGGCGAGGACGTAGGCCGCCATGGAGCCGAGGACCAGGGTGCCGATGAGCGAGCCCCCGACCACCAGGACGGTGTTGAGGAAGTAGTCGCTCATGTTGGCCTGGGTCCAGGCCCGCGACCAGTTGTCGAAGTGCAGCGTGTGCGGCAGCGACCAGGGCGAGCCGAAGATCGAGCTGTCGTCCTTGAAGGACGTCATCACCGCCCACAGCAACGGCGTGACCACCATGATCGCCCAGATGACCAGCACGCCGTGGGAGAAGACGTTGAGGACACCGCCCTCCTTCTTCGGCCGGGCGGGCCTCGGGGCCGGTGTCTCGGCCTTGGAGACGGTGGCGCCGGACTCGGCCGGCAGCGGGGCGGGGGTCTCGGTCGTCTTCATCGCTTCAGAACTCCAGCCGCTCGCGACGGCCCAGCCGCATCACGATCGCCGCGAAGGCGAGCGTGACCAGGAGGAGGGCGACGCCGATGGTGGTGGCGTAGGCGGCCTGACCGTCCCGGAACGCCTTCTGATACACGTACAGGACCATCACCGTGGTCGAGTAGTCGGGCCCGCCCGGTCCGGTCGTCATGATCTGTACGACCGCGAACGACTCGGCACCGAGCGCGAGGATGCCCATGTAGACCCAGCCGGACTGCACGGTGTCCCACAGCAGCGGCAGGGTGATGCGGAAGAAGGTGCTGAAGCGGCTGGCGCCGTCGAGCAGCGCCGCCTCGTACAGCTCGGCCGGGATGGAGGCCATGCCCGCCGAGAACAGCACCACGAAGAAGCCGACCGTGGACCACACCAGGACCGCCATGACGCACCACAGCGCGAGGCTCGGGTCGCCCAGCCACAGGGGCTGGACGTGGTCGAGGCCGATACCCCGCAGGACCGAGTTGATCGCACCGCTGTCCGGGTTGTAGGCGAAGGCGAACAGCAGCGAGACGATCGCGATGGACAGGACCTGCGGGAAGAAATAGACGATCTTGTAGAAGGAGGAGCCCCGGACCCCGGAGATCACGGGGCCGCCCCTTCTGCGGCGTCCGCCGACATTGATCATGAAGGCGAAGAACAGCGCCAGACCGATCGTCACCAGCGGGAGCACCAGGGCGAACAGCAGACTGTGCTGCAACGACTTCCAGAAGACGTCGTCGTCGAGCATCCTCTTGTAGTTGTCGAGGCCGACCATCTTGAAATCGGGGCTCAGGCCGGTCCAGTCCGTGAACGAGTAGTAGATGGACTGGATGAACGGCCACACCACGAAGAGCGCGTACAGTCCCAGGGGCAGAACCAGAAACCCCACGATGAACCGGTACTTGCCGTGCTGCATCGCCACTCCGGTGCGTTGAGAGGGTGCTGGTTACTGGTGCTTGTAGTGCTTGATGGAGGTGTCCTTGGCCGCCTCGTCGGCGAATCCCTGGATCTTCTTGATGGTCTCGGCGGGGGTGAGCCGGCCGGCCATCATCTCGCCGAGCCCGGCGACACCGATCTTCTCCTTCTGCAGCTGCACGTACCAGTCCTGCAGCCGCGGATTCACCACGTTGGATCCGGCCAGCTTGAGCGCCGCCACACCCGACTTCAGGCCCGGGGTGAGGGTGATGCCGGTGGTGCCGCCGTTGTACGCGGTCAGCGACTTCACCTTGGCGGTGAAGTTCTTCGAGGACGCCTCGGAGAGCATGATGCGCAGCTGCTCCATGCCGCCCTCGGCGTTCGCGGCCTTGGCCGGCACGATGAAGGGCTCGCCGCCGGAGGCCCAGATGGTGCCGAACGGCATCTTGTCGGAGGAGTCGATGCCGGTGGGCGCGGACACCGCGAGGTCGAAGTCGGCCGGGATGACGTTGGCCGACTCGTTCTCCACCCAGGAGCCGTTCGGGATGAACAGGGCCTTGCCCTTGGCCCAGGCGGTCTGCGACTGGATGTGGTCCAGGCCGGGGGTGCCCCGGAGGATGTAGCCCTTCTTGTACAGCTCGTAGTACGCCTCGAAGCAGGCCTTGACGGCCGGGTGCTTCCAGGCGTTCGGCTCCAGGTTGTCGATGGCGTCGAGCACCTCGCGCCCGCCGACCTTGCCGATCATCGGGTAGAGCGAGAAGGGGACGTAGTACGGGTACTTGCCCGCGTACGTCCAGCCCGCAATGCCCTTCTTCTTGGCCTTCTCGCAGACCTTGAGCATCTCGTCCCAGGTCTCGGGGTACTTCTCGTCGAGCGAGTCCAGGGCCTTCTGCGAGTACCAGACGCCGTACACCGTGTAGGCGTAGTAGAGGATCCAGACCGGCTTGCCGTCGAACTGGCCCATCTCCACGATGCCGGGGCGCAGCGTGTCGCGGACCTTCTTGCCCGGGTCGTCGTACGACGGGGCGTCCAGCAGCGGGGTCAGGTCGGCCAGCTGGTTCTTGCCGACGAGCACGCCCATGTCCATCTGCTCGGCGCCGGAGTTGTCGATGAGGTCCGGCGGGTTGCCCTGGTTGAAGCGCGGCTGCAGGGTCGACTGGATCTTCTGGGTGGCGGAGAACTTCACCGTGGCCTTGGGGAAGTCCTTCTCGTAGATCTTCACCGCGTCCTGGGCGTATTCCTTGCCGAAGCCGCCGTCGAAGAGAACGAACTCCATCTTGGCGGTGTCGTTGACGCCGAGCGGGTTCTTGGCGGTCTTCTTCCCCGCCTTGTCCTTCTTCTGGCCGCCTCCGCCGCTGCTCGCACAGGCGGACAGCAGGCCCATGCCCGGGGCCGCGACCAGGCCGAGCGCGGCGGACCGCTTGATCAGATCGCGACGGCCGACGCCTTCGGCACCGTGGTTCGAGGTGGATCCCATGCTCAAGTCCTCGCCTTCTCCAGGACTCAGGCGGTGAACCGGATCCTCCCCGGCACCGCGGTCGGGTAGTGCTGGGTCGTGCAGAGTCGTGCTGGGTCATGCAGAGTCGTGCAGGATCGTGCGGGAAACGCCGACAGGTATAGTCCACTTTCGGTCGGCTGAGCAAGATCGAATGCAGGGTTCGCCCTGGGTCTTTTCCGAGTTGAGACCTCGCGGAAATATGAGCGGCCCGTGTGCGGCCAGGCGGAAAAAGTGGCGACATAAGTCCCTGAATGCCACACCCAACACCCTTGACATCACGGGCCACTTGACGCCCTACTGGTTCCTGCGCCCCGAAGTTGACAACGTTGTCTGTAGGGGGTGCAGGAGGGGAATCCGTAGATGCAGCGGAGAACTCGGCACAGATGGGGCCCGGCGGTCGTCCTCACGGCCGCCTTTGTCATGGCCGTCGGCGCTCAGGGCGCGGCGGTCGCCCTGCCCGCCAAGGCTCGGGTCGCCGACCGGGAGTTCGCATCCTCGTTCGAGACGGGCGATCCCGCGCCGGACTGGCTGAACACCGTGGACACCGGGCCGGACGGCACCAAGCGCGCCTCCGGCGTGGACGGTGGCTACAGCACCGGGATCCCGGGCAACGTCACCGACCATGTCACCGACGTCCGGGCGAGCGGCGAGAACTCGGGGGCCGGCGAGGTGAAGGAGAACCTGGTCGACGGCGAGCCCGGCACCAAGTGGCTGACCTTCGAACCCACCGGCTGGGTCGAGTTCGACCTGGACAAGCCGGTCAGGCTGCTGACGTACGCGCTCACCTCGGCCAACGACTACGCCCAGCGCGACCCGAAGGACTGGACGCTGCTCGGCTCGGCCGACGGCAAGGCCTGGAAGACGGTCGACACCCGCTCGGGCCAGGCCTTCTCCGAGCGGTTCCAGACCAGGTCGTACGACCTGGACCAGCCGGCCGAGTACCAGCACTTCCGGCTGGAGGTCACGAAGAACAACGGCGCCCCGGACATCCTGCAGCTCGCCGACGTCCAGTTCTCCACCGGCGGCGGGGGCGGCCCGGTACCCCAGGACATGCTCACCCTGGTCGACAAGGGCCCGACCGGCTCGCCGACGGCCAAGGCGCGGGCCGGGTTCACCGGAAAGAGGGCCCTGCGCTACGCCGGACGGCACACGGCGGCCGGCCGGGCCTACTCGTTCAACAAGGTCTTCGACGTGAACGTGAAGGTCGCCGGCGACACCCGGCTGTCGTACCGCATCTTCCCGTCGATGGCCGATGGCGACCGGGACTACGACGCCACCGACGTCTCCCTCGACCTGGCCTTCACGGACGGCACCTATCTGAGTGACCTGGGCGCGCTGGACCAGCACGGGTTCCCGCTCTCGCCGCGCGGACAGGGCACGTCGAAGTCGCTGTACGTCAACCAGTGGAACAACGTGGTCTCGGGGATCGGCTCGGTGGCGGCCGGGAAGACGGTCGACCGGATCCTGGTGGCGTACGACTCCCCCGACGGCCCGGCGAAGTTCCGGGGCTGGATCGACGACGTGGCTATCAAGCCCGTGGCACCCGAGAAGCCCAGGGCACATCTGTCGGACTACGCGCTGACCACGCGCGGCACCAACTCCAGCGGCAGCTTCTCGCGCGGCAACAACTTCCCGGCGACGGCCCTGCCGCATGGCTTCAACTTCTGGACGCCGGTGACCAACGCGTCCTCGCTGAGCTGGCTGTACGAGTACGCACGTGCGAACAACGATGACAACCTGCCGACGATACAGGCGTTCAGCGCGAGCCATGAGCCGAGCCCGTGGATGGGTGACCGGCAGACCTTCCAGGTGATGCCGTCGGCCGCCGCCGGCACCCCGGACACCGGCCGGACGGCGCGTGAGCTGCCGTTCCGGCACGAGAACGAGACGGCCCGGCCGTACTACTACGGGGTGCGTTTCGAAAACGGTCTCAGGGCCGAGATGACCCCGACCGACCATGCGGCGGTGCTGCGCTTCACCTACCCCGGCGACGACGCGAGCGTCCTGTTCGACAACGTCACCGAGCAGGCGGGGCTGACCCTGGACAAGGGGCACGGGATCGTCACCGGTTACTCGGACGTGAAGTCGGGCCTGTCCACCGGGGCCACCCGGCTGTTCGTGTACGGCACCTTCGACAAGCCGGTCACCGCCGGCGGATCGAGCGGGGTGAAGGGCTATCTCCGCTTCGCCGCGGGCGCGGACCGCACCGTCACCCTGCGCCTGGCGACCTCGCTGATCAGCGTCGACCAGGCGAAGGAGAACCTGCGCCAGGAGATCCCGGACGGCACCTCCTTCGACACGGTGAAGGCGCGGGCGCAGCGCGCCTGGGACACGCTGCTCGGCAAGGTCGAGGTGGAGGGCGCGACCCCGGACCAGCTGACCACGCTGTACTCCAGCATGTACCGGCTGTACCTGTACCCGAACTCCGGCTTCGAGAAGGTCGCGGACACCTACCGGTACGCCTCGCCCTTCTCCCCGATGCAGAGCCAGGACACCCCGACCCGCACCGGCGCGAAGATCGTCGACGGCAAGGTGTACGTCAACAACGGCTTCTGGGACACCTACCGCACCACCTGGCCGGCGTACTCGTTCCTGACCCCCTCCCAGGCGGGCGAGATGGTCGACGGGTTCGTGCAGCAGTACAAGGACGGCGGCTGGACCTCGCGCTGGTCCTCCCCCGGGTACGCCGACCTGATGACCGGCACCTCCTCGGACGTGGCCTTCGCCGACGCGTATGTGAAGGGCGTGCAGTTCGACGCGAAGGCGGCCTACGACGCGGCCCTGAAGAACGCGACCGTCGTCCCGCCGACGTCGGGCGTGGGCCGCAAGGGCATGAGCACCTCGCCGTTCCTCGGCTACACCAGCACCGCGACCGGCGAGGGACTGTCCTGGGCGATGGAGGGCTATGTCAACGACTACGGCATCGCGAAGATGGGCGAGGCCCTGTACCGGAAGACGGGCGAGAAGCACTACGCGGAGGAGTCGGCGTACTTCCTCAACCGCGCCCGGGACTACGTGAACCTGTTCGACTCCAGGGCGGGCTTCTTCCAGGGCCGCGACGCCAAGGGCGACTGGCGGCTGGCCTCCTCGGCGTACGACCCGCGGGTGTGGGGCTACGACTACACGGAGACCAACGGCTGGGGCTACGCCTTCACCGCTCCGCAGGACAGCCGGGGCCTGGCCAACCTGTACGGCGGCCGGCAGGGCCTGGCGGACAAGCTGGACGAGTACTTCGCGACACCGGAGACGGCCTCGCCGGACTACGTCGGCTCCTACGGCGGTGTCATCCACGAGATGACCGAGGCCCGGGACGTCCGGATGGGCATGTACGGCCACTCCAACCAGGTCGCGCACCACGTCATCTACATGTACGACGCGGCCGGCGAGCCCTGGAAGGCGCAGGCGTACGTCCGTGAGGCGCTGTCCCGGCTGTACACGGGCAGCGAGATCGGGCAGGGCTACCACGGCGACGAGGACAACGGCGAGCAGTCGGGCTGGTACCTCTTCTCCGCGCTCGGCTTCTACCCGCTGGTGATGGGCAGCGGCGAGTACTCCATCGGCTCCCCGCTGTTCAAGAAGGTCACCGTCCATCTGGAGAACGGCCGCGACCTGGTCGTCAAGGCAGCGGGGAACAGCGCGAAGAACGTCTACGTCCAGGGCGTGACCTTCGACGGCCGTCCGTGGACGTCCACGTCGCTCCCGCACTCGCTGCTGTCCAAGGGCGGAGAGCTGGAGTTCTTCATGGGCGCCAAGCCCTCGACGTGGGGCACGGGCAAGAACGCCGCCCCGGTCTCGATCACCCAGGACGACAAGGTGCCGGCTCCCCGGGCGGACGTCCTCAGGGGCGACGGGCCGCTCTTCGACGACACGTCGGCGACGGAGGCGACGGTCACCTCGGTGAACCTGCCGGTGGGCAAAGCCGTCCAGCCCGTCCAGTACACCCTGACGTCGTCGGCCGACCACACCAGGGCGCCGACCGGCTGGACCCTCCAGGGCTCCACGGACGGCACCACCTGGCGGACCCTGGACCACCGCTCGGGCGAACGGTTCGCCTGGGACCGTCAGACCCGGGCGTTCACCGTCGCCACGCCGGGCAGGTACCCGAAGTACCGGCTCGTCCTGGACCGCGCGGCGACGCTGGCGGAGGTGGAGCTGCTGGCCTGACGGGCGCCTGGCACACGGAAGTGAGCGGCCGTCCCCGGGGGGACGGCCGCTCTCGTGCCTCAGCTCGTGGCGAGGGTGAACACGTGCAGGTCAGCGTTGTCCGGGAGCCGGACGCTGCGGACGGCCCTGCCGTCGGGGGCGGTGAACGGCCTGGTGGCGAAGACGTAGGTGGCCACCGGGTCCTGGTCGGCGCCCGCGACGTTGCGGTACGGGGTCCTGGCGACGACCCGGTTGTCGTACTGGACGGTGCCGCCCCCGCCGCCGACGGTCCAGTCGGTGAAGGACAGGTCGACGGTGCCGGTGGTGCCGTCGGTGTAGGTGACGGTCGCCTTGGCCTGCTGGTTGCCGTTGACCGCGCTGCCGATGAAGGACAGCGTGGCCGCGGGCGTGGGGAGCTGTACGGTCTGGCCGGCTCCCGTGGCGTTGTCCGGGCGGCCGTCGGGCGAGGAGGGCCAGGTGAAGGCGAGGCCCTCGACCGTGCCCTGCCCGCCGGGCGTCAGGCCGGCCGCCGCGAGGGCCTGGCGGGAGTAGCTCCAGCCGCCGCCGTCGTAGTCCGCCTCGTCGTGGTCGCCGGTGTCGTCGGAGACCGCGGTGTTGTCGTAGGCGGCGAGCAGGGTGCCGGGGGCGGCCACGGTCAGCGACACCGGTTGCCGGTAGGAGGTGTCGCCCGAGGTCACCGTCACCGTGGCGGTGGCGAAGCCCTGCGCGGCGTCCTTCGCGGCCGTCAGGGTGATCTCCTGGGCGCCGTCGGTGACCGTGCCCTCGGCGGGGGTGGCCGTGACGCCGGCCGGGGTGTCCACCCGGAAGCGCACCTCGGGGCCGGTGCCGCCGGTCAGCGACAGGGCGCGCACGACGGTCCTGGTGCTCTCGCCGGGGGCGACGGTGGCGGCGGTGGGACCGACGCCGATCTGGTAGGGCTGCTCGCCCTCGCGGAAGGACGGTGGCGGACTGTCCGCGCCCCAGGTGGGGTCGGGGGTGGCGGACAGGGTGTAGTCGAGCCGGCCGCCGTCGCGGACGAAGGACGCCGGCAGCCAGGGGCGGTCGCTGTCACGGCCGTCGACCTTCAGGGACCGGATGTACGGTGCGCCGGCCGCCGCACCGGTCGCGCGCACGGAGATGTCGTTGCCCTGTGGACGGCTGATCTCGACGCGCGGGAACAGCGGTGAGGCGAGGACCAGTTCGGCGCGGGAGGGCACCTGCGGGTACATGCCGAGGGCCGAGAAGACGTACCAGGACGACATCGCGCCGAGGTCGTCGTTGCCGGGGATCCCGCCGGGCCCGGTCGACCACAGCCGCCGCATGGCGGCGCGTACGGTCTCCTGCGTCTTGTACGGGGCGCCCGCGTAGTCGTACAGGTAGGGGACGTTGATCGACGGCTCGTTGTCCAGCTCGGACCTGGTGCCGCCGTGGCCGGTGAAGGCCCAGCCGCCGTCGTCGTCGTGGAAGAAGCCGTCGAGCCGGGCGAGCGCCTTGTCCCGGCCGCCCAGCGCGGCGAACAGGCCCGCCGGGTCGTGCGGGACCATCCAGGTGTACTGGGCCGCCGTGCCCTCCACGAAGCCGTTGCCGGTGCCGGGCGTGAAGCCGGTGACCCAGCTGCCGTCGGCCTTGCGGTCGGCGATGTAGCCGCCGCCGGGATCGGCCGCGATGTCGAAGTTGTTCTGCCACCACTGGGCGCGGCGGGCGAAGGCGGCCCGGGTGTCCTGTTCGCCCGCCGCCGCGGCGAGCTGGGAGAGGGAGAAGTCGGCCGTGGACATCTCCAGGGTCTCGGCGGCGCCGCCCCAGGCGTTGGAGACGCTCGGCATGTAGTGCAGCCTGAGGTACTTGTCCAGGGAGGGCCGCTGGCCAGCGGACAGCACCGGCTTGCCCGCCGGGGACAGGTCCTGCTCGGTCGGCACGGTGGCCGCCTGGACCAGCGAGTCCAGCGCGCCGTGCAGGTCGAAGTCTGTGCCGCCGAAGGCGCGGATGCCGGCCAGCGCGGTCGGTGAGGGGTCGCCGTTCATGACGTGGGTTCCGCTCGCGCCGTGCAGCCAGCGGTCCCAGGTGCCGCCGTTCTGCCGGGCCAGCTCGTACAGCGACTGGGCGATGTCGGAGCCCGTGCGCGGATCGAGCAGGGTGAGCAGCTGCAGCTGGTCGCGGTAGACGTCCCAGCCGGAGAAGGTGCCGTACTGGGCGCGGTGGCCGTGGCCCACCCGGTGCACCTCGGCGTCGCTGCCCCGGTAGCGGCCGTCGGCGTCGCTGATGACGTTCGGGTGCAGCAGCGCGTGGTACAGCGCGGTGTAGAAGGTGGTGCGGTCGGCGTCCGTGCCGCCGCCGACGCGGACGGCGCCGAGCCGCTCGCGCCAGGCCCGGCGGGCCGCGCTCTCGACCGCGTCGAAGGAGCGGCCGGGCGGGTTCTCGGCGGCGAGGTTGGCCTCGGCCGCCGCCCGGCTGACGTAGGAGATGCCGACCTTGACGTTCACCGGACCGGTGCCGGGCGCGAACTCGACATAGCCGCCGGCGCCCTTGCCCGCGACGGGCCGCCCGCCGTGCGAGAAGCCGCCGGTGCCGCCGGAGGCCGTCAGTGAGCCGGGGTCCAGCCGGTCGTCCTGCCAGGTGCCAGTGCCCGTGAAGGCGCGGTCGAAGCGGGCGGTGAAGTAGAGGGTGTAGTAGGCGCGCCGGCCTTCCGGATCCAGATAGCCGCAGAAGTTTCCGGAGGTGACGGACCCGGAGATGGTCCGGCTGTCCGGGTCGATCGTGACGGACGAGTCCTGCGAGCCGACCTCGGAGCGGGCGGTGCGCACCAGCAGCGAGGCGGGCTTGCCGGACGGGAAGGTGAAGCGGGCCGAGCCGGTGCGTGCGGTGGCGGTGAGGTCGGCGGTGACGCCGGAGGCCAGGCCCACCTTGTAGTGACCGGGTTCGGCGGTCTCGTCGGCGTGGGTGAAGTCGGAGGCGTAGACGGCGTCCTCGGTGTCGCTCGCCGGTGAGGAGGTCACCTGGCCGGCGTACGGGAAGAAGGGGATGTCGCCGCTGCCGCCCGCGCAGCCGGTGCCGGACATGTGGGTGAGGCTGAAGCCACGGACGCGGGTGGCGTCGTACTGGTAGCCGCCGGGAGCGGCGGTCCTGGTGGCGTCGCCCCTGGTGTTCTCGGGGCTCCAGGAGAGCATGCCGAAGGGGACGACGGCGCCCGGGAAGACGTCACCGCCGTTGCTGGTGCCGATCAGCGGATCGACGTACGAGGTGGGGTCCTTGACGAGACCGGGGGATACGACGGTCGCCGCGAGGGCGGGTGTGGCGGTGACGCCGCCGGTCGCGAGCAGCGCGGCGAGCAGCAGGGACAAGGGTCTGAAACGCACGCGGCCCTTCCTCCTTCATGGACGGGTCGCGCACCACAGGTCGCACAAGCCGCAGGGACAGTAACGTGCGCCAGCGGTACCACGGAAGACCGCGTACACGCCGTGGGCGCGCGCCGGGGTCACCCGGTCGGGCTACCCCAAGTGGGTTGACATCGTTGTCGGTTCAGGCGGTAGAGTCATGTACAGACCATTCGACAACGTTGTCGCACACCTCACGACACACAAGCCAGCACCACCCGGGCGGGACACCGACCCCCCTCACCCGCCCGGCTCGCGGACCCGGTGCGCATGGCCACCGGGTCCGCCCGAGCATCTCCGCCGGACACATCCGGGCGATGCGGGCGTGACGCGTGTTGCTCGACGCGGGTCCTGTGACCTGCGAGGCGATTAAATGTGGCGTCCATCTCGTGGACCGGCATAGTCAACGCGCGCGACCGGTGCTAGAAATGCCGCATGTCGGACTGTTTCGCCCGATTCAGGCGTAAGTCATGGCGTTCCATGGTCCACCGGAGCCCGCGGAGCGTGGCCAGCCAGGTCTTCCTTCTCCAGATCGCGCTGGTGGTGCTGCTCGTGGTCTGCGGCGTCCTGGCACTCGTCCTGCAGTCGGAACGCGACACCGGCATGGAGGCCAAGCGCCGTTCCATAGCCGTGGCGGAGACTTTCGCGCACTCCCCCGGCGTCCTCCAGGCTTTGCACACCAAGGACCCGTCCAAGGTGCTCCAGCCCCTCACCGAGAGGGGGCGCAAGTCGGCGGGCGTCGACTTCATCGTGGTGATGAACACCAAGGGCATCCGCTACACCCACCCCATCCCCAGCAAGATCGGTCACCGCTTCGTCGGCCGGATCGGACCCTCGCTGGCCGGGAAGGTCTACACGGAGAGCGTCCACGGCCCGCTCGGCCACGAGGTCCAGGCCACCGTTCCCATCGACGACGACCACGGCAGGGTGACCGCCCTCGTCTCCGCCGGGCTGAAGGTCAAGAACGTGACCAACGCGGTGGACCGGCAACTGCCGATCATCCTGACCGCCGGGGCCGGCGCGCTGGTGGTCACCACCGGCGGCACGGCGCTGGTGGGCCGGCGGCTGCGGCGGCAGACGCACAGCCTGGCGGCGGACGAGATGAGCCGCATGTACGAGCACCACGACACGGTGCTGCACTCGGTGCGGGAGGGCGTGCTCATCATCGACGCCGACGAGCGGATCCTGCTCGCGAACGACGAGGCCAGGCGGCTGCTGGAGCTGCCCTCCGACGTCGAGGGGCGCACCGTGCGGGAACTGCCGGGCCTCGACCCGGCGATGACGGAGCTGCTGGTCTCCGGCCGCGAGGCGGGCGACGAGGTGCACTTCGCCGGGGGCCGGCTGCTGGCGGTCAACCAGCGGCCCACCGACCGCGCGGGGGGCCCCGGCGGCACCGTGGTGACCCTGCGCGACTCCACCGAGCTGCAGGCGGTGTCGGGCCGGGCGGAGGTCACGCGGGAGCGCCTGGAGCTGCTGTACGACGCCGGGCTAGGCATCGGCACCAGCCTCGACGTGGTCCGTACGGCCGACGAGCTGACGCGGGTCGCCGTCCCCCGCTTCGCCGACTTCGTCACCGTGGACGTGGCCGACGCCGTCCTGCACGGCGAGGAGCCGGGCCCCACGGCGACGGACATGCGGCGTGTGGCCGTGGGCGGCATCCGGGACGACCATCCGCTCTACGAGAAGGGCCGGCTGATCGACTTCCTGCCCTCGACCCCGCAGGCGCGCGGCTACGACGCCGGCCGCTCCGAGCTGGTGACCGATCTGTCCAGCGCGCAGGACTGGCAGGCGCAGGACCCGGAGCGCGCCCGGCAGATCGTGGAATTCGGCATCCACTCGCTGGTCACCGCCCCCATCCAGGCCCGCGGCGAAGTGCTCGGCATGGTCAACTTCTGGCGGTCCAAACGCGAGCCCTTCGACCACGAGGAGCTGTCGCTGGCGGAGGAGCTGGTGGCCCGGGCCGCGGTGAGCATCGACAACGCCCGCCGGTACACCCGTGAGCACGCCCTCGCGGTCACCCTCCAGCGCAGCCTGCTGCCGCGCACGCTGCCCGAGCAGAGCGCCCTCGACGTGGGCTACCGCTATCTGCCCGCCCAGTCCGGAGTGAGCGGCGACTGGTTCGACGTGATCCCGCTGCCGGGCAGCAGGGTGGCGCTGGCCGTCGGCGACGTGGTCGGACACGGTCTGCACGCGGCCGCCACGATGGGCCGGCTGCGTACCGCGGTGCACAACTTCTCCACCCTCGATCTGCCGCCCGACGAGTTGCTCAGCCATCTGGACGACCTGGTCGGCCGCATCGACCAGCACGAGACCTGTCCGGAGACCGCCGGGGAGATCGTGGGCGCCACCTGCCTGTACGCGATCTACGACCCCGTGACGCGCCGCTGTGTCATGGCCCGCGCCGGGCATCTGGCACCGGCGCTGATCCACCCCGACGGCAGCGTGACCTTCCCCGACGTGCCGGCCGGGCCGCCGCTGGGCCTGGGCGGCATGCCGTTCCAGACGGCCGAGCTGGACCTTCCCGAGGGCAGCCAGCTCGTGCTGTACACCGACGGGCTCATCGAGGACCGTACGCGCGACCTGGACGTGGGCATGGAGCTGCTGCGCCGGGCGCTGGCCGGTCACCCCGAGCGGACGCCGGAGGAGAGCTGCCAGGCGGCGCTGGACGCGCTGCTGCCCGAGCGGCCGGTGGACGACGTGGCGCTGCTGATCGCGCGGACCCGCGCGCTGCCGGCCGACCAGGTCGCCGACTGGGACGTGCCGCGGGACCCCGCCGCCGTGTCGGGCATGCGCGCCGCCGTCTCCGGCCGGCTGGAGCAGTGGGGCCTGTCCGAGCTGGGTTTCGGCATGGAACTGGTGCTGAGCGAGCTGATCACCAACGCCATCCGCTACGGCTCCGATCCGATCCATGTGCGGCTGATCCACGACCGCACGCTGATCTGCGAGGTGGCCGACGCCAGCAGCACCTCACCGCATCTGCGGTACGCGGCGACGACCGACGAGGGCGGCCGGGGTCTGTTCCTGGTGTCGCAGCTGGCCGAGCGCTGGGGTACCCGCTACACGGACCAGGGCAAGGTGATCTGGGCCGAACTGACCGTGCCGGACGTGCCGGACCTGCCGGACCTGGGCGAGTTCCTCGTCGACTGAGCCGGCCCGCGGGCGGGGCTCAGCCCGGGGCGGCTCCTCGCTCGCACCGGACGACGCGGCGGGCCGCCGCGAGGGAGGCGGGGAGGCTGAGGGTGAACCCGGTGCGGCCAGGGTCGCTGTGCACGTCGATGCGCCCCTGGTGCGCGCCGGTGATCGCCGCCGCGACCGCCGGCCCCAGGCCCGAGCCGCCCTCGGCGAGGCCGCTGCGGGTGCGCGAGGGGTCGGCACAGGTGAAGGGGTCGAAGACGGCGGGCACCAGCGCGGGCCGGAGTGCAGCGGTTCTGTGCCGGTCCGCTGGGAGAAGGCTGTGTTCGACCGGGCCGGGGCGATGACCCGGTCACGGTATGGCGAAGGGCCCCGTTCCCGGTACCGGGAACGCGGCCCTCGACCGCCCTGTGCCGCTTACTTGCGGATCAGGTTGCGCAGCACGTACTGCATGATGCCGCCGTTGCGGTAGTAGTCGGCCTCACCGGGGGTGTCGATGCGGACGACCGCGTCGAACTCGACGCCCGTGTCGGTGGTGACCTTGACCGTGCTCGGGGTCGTGCCGTTGTTCAGCTCGGTCACGCCCTCGATCGAGAAGGTCTCCTCGCCGGTCAGGCCGAGCGAGTCGGCCGACTGGCCCGCCGGGAACTGCAGCGGCAGCACGCCCATGCCGATGAGGTTCGAGCGGTGGATGCGCTCGTACGACTCGGTGATGACGGCCTTGACGCCGAGCAGCGCGGTGCCCTTGGCGGCCCAGTCGCGGGACGAGCCGGAGCCGTACTCCTTGCCGCCCAGGATGACCAGCGGGGTGCCGGCGGCCTGGTAGTTCTGCGAGGCGTCGTAGATGAACGACACCGGCGCGTCGGCCTGGGTGAAGTCGCGGGTGTAGCCGCCCTCGGTGCCCGGCGCGATCTGGTTGCGCAGGCGGATGTTGGCGAACGTGCCGCGGATCATGACCTCGTGGTTGCCTCGGCGGGAGCCGTAGGAGTTGAAGTCACGACGCTCCACACCGTGCTCGGTGAGGTACTTGCCGGCCGGGGTGTCGGCCTTGATGGCGCCGGCCGGGGAGATGTGGTCGGTGGTGACCGAGTCGCCGAGCTTGGCCAGGACGCGGGCGCCGATGATGTCGGTGACCGGGGCCGGCTCGTGCTGCATGCCCTCGAAGTACGGGGGCTTGCGGACGTAGGTCGACTCGGGGTCCCACTCGAAGGTGTTGCCGGTCGGGACCGGGAGCGCCTGCCACTGGGCGTCGCCGGCGAAGACGTCCTGGTACGACTTCGCGAACATGTCCTCGCCGATGGCGTTGGCGACGACGTCGTTGACCTCGGCCTCGGAGGGCCAGATGTCCTTCAGGTAGACCGGGTTGCCGTCCTGGTCGGTGCCCAGGGCGTCACGGGTGATGTCCACCTTCATGGAGCCGGCGATGGCGTACGCGACGACCAGCGGCGGGGACGCCAGGTAGTTCATCTTGACGTCGGGGTTGATACGGCCCTCGAAGTTCCGGTTGCCGGACAGGACCGAGGTGACCGCGAGGTCGTGGTCGTTGACGGCCTTGGAGACCTCCTCCGGCAGCGGGCCGGAGTTGCCGATGCAGGTGGTGCAGCCGTAGCCGACGAGGTTGAAGCCCAGCTTGTCCAGGTACGGGGTGAGCCCGGCCTTCTCGAAGTAGTCGGTGACGACCTTCGAACCCGGGGCGAGGGTGGACTTGACCCACGGCTTGCGGGTCAGGCCCTTCTCGACCGCCTTCTTGGCGACGAGGGCGGCGCCGATCATGACGTACGGGTTGGAGGTGTTGGTGCAGGAGGTGATGGCCGCGACCGTCACCGCACCGTGGTCCAGCTCGTAGGTCGTGCCGTCGGGGGCGGTGACCTGGCACGGGTTGGACGGGAAGCCGTTGCGGTGGGCGGCCGGGGCGTCGGAGGCCGGGAAGGACTCCTTGCCCGCCTCGTCGACGTCGTCCACGTAGTTGCGGACGTCCAGCTTGAACTGCTCGGCGGCGTTCGCGAGGACGATGCGGTCCTGCGGGCGCTTCGGGCCGGCGATGGAGGGCACGACCGTCGACAGGTCGAGCTCCAGCTTCTCGGAGAAGTCCGGCTCGGCCTTCGGGTCCAGCCAGAGGCCCTGCTGCTTGGCGTAGGCCTCGACCAGCGCGACCTGCTGGTCGGAACGGCCGGTCAGGCGCAGGTAGTTCAGGGTCTCGTCGTCGATCGGGAAGATCGCTGCGGTGGAGCCGAACTCCGGCGACATGTTGCCGATGGTGGCGCGGTTGGCCAGGGAGGTGGCGGCCACACCCTCGCCGTAGAACTCGACGAACTTGCCGACCACACCGTGCTTGCGGAGCATCTCGGTGATGGTGAGCACGAGGTCGGTGGCGGTGGTGCCGGGCTGCAGCTCACCGGTGAGCTTGAAGCCGACGACACGCGGGATCAGCATGGAGACCGGCTGGCCGAGCATGGCGGCCTCGGCCTCGATGCCGCCGACGCCCCAGCCCAGCACGCCGAGGCCGTTGACCATCGTGGTGTGCGAGTCGGTGCCGACCAGGGTGTCCGGGTAGGCCTTGCCGTCGCGGATCATGACGACGCGGGCCAGGTGCTCGATGTTCACCTGGTGGACGATGCCGGTGCCCGGCGGGACGACCTTGAACTCGTCGAAGGCGGTCTGGCCCCAGCGCAGGAACTGGTAGCGCTCCTTGTTGCGGCCGTACTCCAGCTCGACGTTCTGCTTGAAGGCGTCGTTGGTGCCGAACTTGTCGGCGATGACGGAGTGGTCGATGACCAGCTCGGCCGGCGCCAGCGGGTTGATCTTGGCGGGGTCGCCGCCGAGCTCCTTCACGGCCTCACGCATCGTGGCGAGGTCCACGACACAGGGCACGCCGGTGAAGTCCTGCATGATCACGCGGGCCGGCGTGAACTGGATCTCCTGGCTGGGCTGGGCCTGGGAGTCCCAGTTGCCGAGCGCGCGGATGTGGTCGGCGGTGATGTTCGCGCCGTCCTCCGTGCGGAGCAGGTTCTCCAGCAGGATCTTGAGGCTGTACGGCAGGCGGGCCGAGCCCTCCACCTTGTCCAGCCGGAAGATCTCGTACGACTCGTCGCCCACCTGCAGCGTGCTGCGGGCGTCGAAGCTGTTCGCCGACACGACAGTCTCCTTCATTGATGTGCGCGTACCACCGTCAATCGTGCCGCCACGCCGGCTTGGCCGATCCAGTAAGGTCAGGCTAAGTTAGGTAGGCCTTACTGGAGTGGCGGCTACGGTGCGCCTCGGCAGATATCTCGATGTCGAGATAACAGTAGTACATGGGCGCTGGATGGTCATGCCCAACCCGTACCCGACCCGGCCCGGGGCCGCACCCGGCCCGGTCCGCACCCCGCGGCGGCTACCAGCTCAGCTCGGTGTCCATCTTGGCGGGAGCCAGGGCCGTCACGTGGCCGTGGTCGCCGTACACGGACCGCCGCCAGTGGACGAACGCCTTGGCGGCGTCGTTCAGCTCGTCGTCCTGCCACACGCCGTAGTCGACCCATACGTCGGCCTCCGTGCGACCGCTGTCGTCGGGCGTGCGGACGCAGACCCGGGTGACATGGGCGGCGACGGCGGCATCCCCCTTCGGGGCCTTCGTCGTCAGGTACGCGCGGAATTCGCGCGCCATCGAGAACCAGCGGTGCGGACCGGCCCCCGGCACGTCCGCGCCGTCCTCCGTGGTGTCGCCCGCGGGCGCCCCCTGGTCGTCGGTGGTGGTGTCCGGAAGCTCCTGGTCGTCGGTCGTCGTGTCCGGGAGCCCCTGGTCGTCCGTGGTGGTGTCCGGGAGCTCCTGGTCGTCCGTCGTCGCGTCCGGGAGCCCCTGGTCGTCGGTCGTGTCCTGCGGAGGGTTCTCGACATCGCACGCCTTGTCGAGCACCGTCGCGCGCGGCGCCGGTGCGTCGTCCCGGGCCGTGTCCGCGTGCTTCGCCCCGCAGGAGACGAGCGTGCAACAGCCGACGAGCAGCGCGGCGACGAGCCGCCGGCGCATCCTGGTCCTCATGTGTATCCCCCTTCGGGAACAGAGAGGGATACACATGGACAGGGGTTGCCCGGGTAACCGAGTGTCATACGACATCGGTCGATTTGCCCGGATCTCTCCGGGTGGCTCACACCGTTACGGCCAGGCAGCGCTGACGGGGCGTCACGCCCGTCACCCGAACGGACCCCCCAACGGGCGCCATCTCATATCTGAGATAACCTCAACCTCATGGCAGACGATTACCTCGTACGCATCGGCAAGCTCATCCGTGACGCCCGGCAACACCGAGGCTGGACACAGACCCAGCTCGCGGAGGCACTCGGCACCAGCCAGAGCGCGGTCAACCGCATCGAGCGCGGGAACCAGAACATCAGCCTTGAGATGATCGCCCGAATCGGTGAAGCCCTGGACAGCGAGATCGTGTCGCTGGGTTACGCGGGTCCGATGCACCTGCGCGTCGTCGGCGGGCGCCGGCTGTCCGGCGCCATCGACGTCAAGACCAGCAAGAACGCCTGTGTGGCCCTGCTGTGCGCCTCCCTGCTCAACAAGGGGCGCACGGTGCTGCGCAGGGTCGCCCGGATCGAGGAGGTGTACCGCCTGCTGGAGGTGCTGAACTCCATCGGCGTGCGCACCCGCTGGATCAACGACGGCGTCGACCTGGAACTGGTGCCGCCCGCCGAGCTGGAGATGGCGGCGATCGACGCGGACGCCGCCGTACGCACCCGCTCGATCATCATGTTCCTCGGTCCGCTGCTGCACCGTATGGACCACTTCAAGCTGCCCTACGCGGGCGGCTGCGACCTGGGCACGCGGACCATCGAGCCACACATGATCGCGCTGCGCCGGTTCGGCCTCGACATCGCGGCCACGGAGGGTCAGTACCACGCCCAGGTGGACCGCACCGTGCGGCCCGACCGCCCGATCGTACTGACCGAGCGCGGCGACACGGTGACCGAGAACGCGCTGCTGGCCGCCGCCCGCCACGACGGCGTGACGGTCATCCGCAACGCCTCCTCCAACTACATGGTCCAAGACCTCTGCTTCTTCCTGGAGGCCCTCGGCGTCAAGGTCGAGGGGATCGGCACCACCACGCTCACCGTGCACGGTGTGCCGAACATCGACGCGGACGTGGACTACTCCCCCTCCGAGGACCCGGTCGAGGCGATGAGCCTGCTGGCCGCCGCCGTGGTGACCGAGTCCGAACTGACCGTGCGGCGCGTCCCCATCGAGTTCCTGGAGATCGAGCTGGCGGTCCTGGAGGAGATGGGCCTCGACCACGACCGCAGCCCCGAGTACTTCGCGGACAACGGCCGTACGCGGCTGGTGGACCTGACCGTCCGGCCCTCCAAGCTGGAGGCGCCGATCGACAAGATCCACCCGATGCCGTTCCCGGGCCTGAACATCGACAACGTCCCGTTCTTCGCGGCCATCGCGGCGGTGGCGCAGGGCCAGACCCTCATCCACGACTGGGTCTACGACAACCGCGCGATCTACCTCACGGACCTCAACCGCCTCGGCGGCCGGCTGCAACTCCTCGACCCGCACCGGGTCCTGGTCGAGGGGCCGACGCGCTGGCGCGCCGCCGAGATGATGTGCCCGCCGGCCCTGCGCCCCGCCGTGGTCGTCCTGCTGGCGATGATGGCGGCCGAAGGCACCTCGGTCCTGCGCAACGTGTACGTCATCAACCGGGGTTACGAGGACCTGGCCGAGCGCCTGAACTCGATCGGCGCGCAGATCGAGATCTTCCGGGACATCTGACCCCCTCCGGATGAGCGCCGCCGCATCCATTCCGACCAGCACGAACACAGGTCGGGATAGACGCGGCGGCGTCTCTGGATCCCGCCACGACGCAGGAGAGGGACCTTCTGTTGGCATTGTCAACAGAAGGATGTGATGCTCGCCAACGGGTGACGGTATACGCTCCCTACGCGGTGTACCCACCTTGTATGCGACGGGTGAAACGGGGAGGGCCAGTGAGCCAGGAGACGGTCGACGGACGGTTCCGGATCACGGGGATCCTCGGGCGCGGGAACATGGGGGAAGTTCACCGGGCCGAAGACCTCCAGGCCGCCCCGGACTCCCCTCACCGGGAGGTCGCGGTCAAGACCGTGCTTCGCGCCCGGACCGGCGTCGCCGTCGACGCGTCAGGGCCGAGCAAGGAGATCGACCGTTTCCGCCGTGAAGTGCGGATCATGCGCATGCTCTCCCAGGGCCACCCGAACCTCACCCTGCTGATAGACGGCGGTGTGGACCGCACGCCCGGCGGCAGCGGCCTGCCCTACCTGGCCATGGAGTTGCTGGACGGTCATCCGCTCGCCGACCTCATCGACGAGGAGCCCCAGCTGCCTGTCTCCTGGGCCGCCGCCGTCGGGGCGCAGATCGCCGCAGGCCTCACCGCCGCCCACACCGCCGGGGTCGTCCACCGCGATCTGAAGCCGGCCAATGCGATGCTGACCCGCGACGGCACCGTCAAGATCCTCGACTTCGGCATGGGTTCGGTCGTCGACGATCCCGACCAGACGCGGCTGACCAGCACGGGCGTCAGCGTCGGCACGGCCCGCTACATGGCACCCGAACAGTTCCGCGCCGAGCATGTCTCCGCCTCGGCCGACCTCTACGCACTCGGCTGCATCCTGTACGAGCTGCTGCTCGGACGGCCGCCGTTCTCCGCCAGGACCCCCTACGAGCTGTCCGGACAGCACCAGCACGAGGACCCGCCGAAGCTGACTCTGGTGCGCCCCGACCTGCCCGCCGAGCTGGTCCGGCTGGTGGACCGCCTCCTGGAGAAAGACGCTGAACACCGGCCCGAGAACGCCGCCCAGGTCCACGAGGCGCTGATCCCGCTCGCGCTCGCACCGGACGACACGGCCGCCCTGCTGGCCCCCCACTGGCAGGCGATGGACCCGGTGGCACGCCTGCGTGCCCTGCTCCCCGAACCCGCCCCGGCCGCCCCCGCGCCGATGCCGCGCAGAGAGCCGCGGCTGCCCGAGGCGATGGACGTCTTCGGTATCCACGCCGACCTGATCAGCGAGTACGAGGACTTCACCAAGAGCGCGACGGTGATCCGGGACGCCCGCATCGACGGCTTCGTCGCGGACGACCTGGCGGCAAAGTCGCAGTGGCCCGACCCCTGGCTGTCACTGAATCCGTTCTTCGCCGACGGCGGCCAGGTCACCGACCTCGTGCGGGACGACGTGCTGCACCCGAAGTGCGCGGAGATCTTCCAGGCCGGCAAGAAGGAGACCTCGCCGCGCCCCGACGGCCGGCCCCTCACCTTCCACCTTCACCAGCGGCAGGCGATCGAGGCCGCGCAGGCGGGCGACTCCTACGTGCTCACCACGGGCACCGGTTCCGGCAAGTCGCTCTCCTACATCGTCCCGATCGTGGATCGCGTCCTGAAGGAGCGTCAGGCGGCCGGGCCGAACGCGGTCGGCCGGGTGCGCGCGATCGTCGTCTACCCGATGAACGCGCTGGCCAACTCGCAGCTGGGAGAGCTGGAGAAGTACCTGCGCCACGGTTTCGGGAAGGGGCGCGAGCCGGTCACTTTCGCCCGCTACACCGGCCAGGAATCCGACGAGGACCGCCGGCAGCTGCGCAGGAACCCGCCGGACATCCTGCTGACCAACTACGTGATGCTGGAGCTGATGCTGACCCGGCCCGACGACCGGTCCGGCCTGATCCACAAGGCCGAGGGGCTCCAGTTCCTCGTCTTCGACGAGCTGCACACCTACCGGGGCCGCCAGGGCGCGGACGTGGCGTTCCTGATCCGCCGGGTCCGTGAGGCCTGCCGCGCGTCCGCGACCCTGCAGTGCATCGGTACCTCGGCGACCATGTCCACCGAGGGCTCCTGGGAGGAGCAGCAGCGTGAGGTGGCCAGGGTCGCCGGCCGGCTGTTCGGTACGACGTTGCTGCCGAAGCGGGTGATCGGCGAGACCCTGGTCCGGGCGACCGAGGAGGCCCCCGCGACCGTGCCCGCCGAGCGGCTTCGGGTCCCGGCGGCGCCCCGCTCGTACGAGGCACTGACGAAGGACCCGCTGGCCCGCTGGGTGGAGTCCCGGTTCGGTCTGGAGCGCGAGAAGGGCACGGGGCGGTTGCGCCGCTGTGCCCCGGGCACGGTCGAGGAGGCGGCGGCCGAGCTGGCCGCCGAGTCGGGGGTGGCCGAGGAGAGCGTGCGCGAGGCGATCCGGACGACCCTGGAGGCAGGTGCGCAGGCCAAGCATCCGGTGACGGAACGGCCGCTGTTCGCGTTCCGGCTGCACCAGTTCCTCTCCAAGGGCGACACCGTCTACACGACGCTGGAGGACCCGCTCACCCGGCCGCTGACCCGCACCTATCAGCTGGAGCAGCCGGACAGCGACGGCAAGCCGCTGTTCCCGCTGGCTTTCTGCCGCGAGTGCGGCCAGGAGTATCTGACCGTCTGGCGCGCCGGGGACGGCGGCTCGTTCCGGTACGAGCCGCGCCGGGACACCTCCGCCTCCGGGGGCCGCGAGGGCGAGGGCTACCTCTACCTGGGCATGCCGGGAGAGGACTACGAGTGGCCGGCCGATCCGCAGAAGGCCGTGGACGACCGGCGGTTGCCGGAGTCGTGGCTGGAGTCGGACGCGCAGGGTGTGACGGTCGTCAAGAAGTCGTACAGGCCCCGGTTGCCCAAGCGTGTCGTCGTGGACGCCCATGGAAACGAGTCGGGCGAGGGACTGGTGGCGGCGTTCGTCCCGGCACCGTTCCTGTTCTGCGTGCACTGTCAGGTCTCCTACGAGCAGACCCGCGGCCGGGACTTCGCCAAGCTCGCCACCCTGGATCAGGAGGGACGCTCCTCGGCGACCTCTCTGATCTCCGCGTCGATCGTGAAGTCCCTGCGGGCGGTACCGGAGGAGAGCCTGAGCAAGGAGGCGCGCAAGCTCCTCACCTTCGTCGACAACCGGCAGGACGCCTCGCTGCAGGCCGGGCACTTCAACGACTTCGCTCAGGTGACCCAGTTGCGCGGCGCCCTCTACCAGGCAGCGGTGCGCTCCGGTGAGGAGGGGCTGCGCCACGACGATCTCGCCGAGGCCGTCACCGAGGTGATGGGCCTGACGCCCCGCGAGTACGCGGCCGGCACCGACCTGGCTCCGTCCATGGAGCGCCGGGCCACGAAGGCGTTCCGGGACGTCGTGGGGTACCGCCTCTACCGCGATCTGGAGCGCGGTTGGCGCATCACCATGCCGAACCTGGAGCAGACGGGGCTGCTGCGGATCGACTACGAGGATCTGGGCTGGATCGCCGCTCACCCCGAACGCTGGCAGCCCGCGCAGGCCGCACTGCGCGACGCCGATCCAGCACTGCGCGAGGAGGTCGCCCGGACGCTGCTCGACTTCATGCGGCGCGCCCTCGCCATCGATGTGCAGTACTTCCGCGACGACTTCGACACCTTGCAGCGGGCGAGCGAAGAGCGCCTGACCGGGCCGTGGGTGCTCGGCGAGAGCGACCGGCCCTCCGTCGGCACCGCGTACCCGTACGGCTCGCGGCCGGGTATGGAGCGGACGGCCCAGTTCCTGTCGGCGCGCGGCAAGTTCGGCAAGTACCTGCGGCGCAACATCCCCGACCTGCGCGACCTCCCCCTCGACGACGTACAGAAGGTCATCGAGGACCTGTTGAAGGTGCTGCGCGACGCGCATCTGGTGTGCGAGGTGGACGCGACCCCCGAGCAGTCCGGTCCGGCCTATCGCCGCCGTGCGGCCCAGAAGCGCACCGGTTACCGGGTGTCGGCCGCCGCGCTGATCTGGCGGGCCGGAAACGGTGAGCGGGGCGCGACCGACCCCCTGGCGCGCACCTACACCAGCGGCGAGGGCCCGCGCGTCAACCCGTTCTTCCGCGACCTGTACCGGACCGCGGCGGCCGAGCTGGCCGGCCTGTTCGCACGGGAGCACACCGCTCAGGTCACTCCCGAGGACCGTCTGGAGCGCGAGAGGCTGTTCCGGGACGCCGAACTGCCGCTGCTGTACTGCTCGCCGACGATGGAGCTGGGCGTGGACATCTCCTCGCTCAACGCCGTGATGATGCGCAATGTGCCACCGACCCCGGCGAACTACGCCCAGCGCTCGGGCCGGGCGGGCCGTTCCGGTCAGCCCGCGCTGGTGACGACGTACTGCGCGACGGGCAACAGCCATGACCAGTACTACTTCCGCCGCTCCCAGGACATGGTGTCGGGGCAGGTGGCCCCGCCGCGTCTTGACCTGGCCAACGAGGATCTGGTCCGCTCCCATCTGCAGGGCATCTGGCTGGCGGAGACCGGCATGAAGCTGGGCATCGCGATCCCGGAGGTCATCGACGTCGCCTACGACCCCGACGGCGGCGACCGCCCCGACCCGCACATGCCGCTGCCCCTCCTCCCGGACATCCTCAGCGCGTCCCTGGACGAGGACGCCCGCAGACGCGCGGCCGCCACCGCCCGTACCGTCCTCGCCCCGCTGATCGCGGAGTTCGAGTCGACCACCTGGTGGTACGACGAGTGGATCGAGGACCGGATCGAGCGGGCCCCGGACAAGTTCGACGCCTCCTTCGACCGGTGGCGGGATCTGTTCCGGGCGGCCGTCATCGACCAGTACGAGCAGAACAAGCGCGTCGTCGACCACACCCTCTCCCCGGGCGAGCAGAGCCGGGCGCGCGGTCGCCGGCGGGAGGCGGAGACGCAGACGAACCTGCTGCTGAACCGCTCCGTCGACAGCAAGTCGGTGATGAGCGACTTCAATCCGTACCGCTATCTGGCGTCCGAGGGGTTCCTGCCGGGCTACAGCTTCCCGCGGCTGCCGCTGGCCGCGTACATCCCGCGCTCGGGCAACCGCCGCACCGCCGACGGCGACTATCTGCAGCGTCCCCGGTTCCTCGCGATCCGCGAGTTCGGCCCCGGCGCGCTCATCTACCACGAGGGCGCCCGCTACCAGGTCACCCGGGTGCAGCTGCCGCCGGACGCCTCGGGCGAGCTGGCGACGGCGGAGGCCCGGCGCTGCGACGGCTGCGGCTATCACTACGCCGTCAAGCCCGGCTCCGACAAGTGCACGATGTGCGGGGAGGAGCTGCGGGGCAAGCGCACCGGCCTGCTCCACCTGCACACCGTGTACACCACGCCGCGCGAGCGGATCTCCTCCGACGAGGAGGAGCGCCGCCGGGCCGGCTTCCGTCTGGAGACCTCGTACGCGTTCCAGGACCACGGCGCCCGCAAGGGACGCCTCACCTCGCATGTCGCCGATGCCGGCGGGGCGCCCGTCCTCGACCTGGACTACGGCGACTCCGCGACCGTCCGGATCACCAACCTCGGCCGCGTCCGTGACAAGGAGGGCGAGCCGGACGGCTACTGGCTGGACCTGGGCGACGGCCGCTGGCTCAACGACCGGGCCGCCGCGGACGCCATCGAGGGCACCGGCATGCCCGTGGTCGACGAGGACGGCAACGAGAAGCGCCGCAAGAAGCGGGTCCTGCCCTTCGTGGAGGACCGCCGCAACATCCTCGTGGTCACCCTGGAGGAGCCGCTGCCCGAGCCGGTGGCCCTGTCGTTCCTGTACGCGCTGGAGCGGGGCATCGAGGCGGCGTTCGAGCTGGAGGACTCCGAGCTGACCGCGGAGCTGCTGCCGCCGGACGACGGTCCGCGCCGCCGCATGCTGTTCACGGAGGCCGCCGAGGGGGGCGCCGGTGTGCTGCGCCGGCTCCAGCACGACAAGGACGCCCTCGCCGAAGCCGCACGGACCGCGCTGGAGATCTGCCACTTCGACCGGAAGACCGGAAAGGACAAGGGCGGCCCCGCGCACGGCGAGAAGTGCGCCCGCGGCTGCTACGCCTGCCTGCTGACCTACGCCAACCAGACCCACCACCGCCAGCTGAGCCGGCACGCCGCCCGACCGCTGCTGGTGCGGCTGGCCGACGCCCGTACCGAGCGGGAGGACCGCGGCGAGTCCCGTAGCGAGCGGTTCCGCAGGCTGGCTCCCCGCACCGGGAACGACTCGCCGACCCCGGTGGAGGCGGATCTGGCGGCGCTGGTCGCACAGGGCGACCTGCTCGGCTGGCTGAGGGCGAAGGGCTACCGGCTGCCGGACGAGGCCGGTGTCCTCGTCCCGGAGGCGGGTGCGTGCCCCGATCTCGTCTTCCGCCTGGACGGTGCCAACCTCGCCGTGTTCGTCGACGTCCGCGGCCACACGGCCGACTCCACCCGTGACGTCGAGGCGGGGTACCGCCTGGAGGACGCCGGCTGGGACGTCCTGCGCTTCCCGGCGGACGCGGACTGGGACGCCATCGTGGACGACAACGCCGCCTACTTCCACCTCCGTTGATCGCCTGACCGGCTCCCGACCTCTAGGAACTGAGACATCTCATGAGCCTCACGTACACAGCCGGCTCCCTGGTCGCCGCCCGCGGACGGGAATGGGTGGTGCTGCCCGAGAGCGCCTCCGACATGCTGGTGCTGCGCCCCCTGGGTGGGAGCGAGGACGACATCGCGGCGGTCTTCCCCGCCTTCGAGGAGGTGCGGCCGGCCGAGTTCGCGGCGCCGAGCCCGGCCGACCTCGGCGACCAGCGGGCCGCCGGTCTGCTGCGCACGGCGCTGCGCATCGGGTTCCGCTCCGGTGCGGGCCCGTTCCGCTCCCTGGCGTCGATCGCCGTGGAGCCCAGGGCCTACCAGCTGGTCCCGCTGCTGATGGCGCTGCGTCAGCGCACCGTGCGCCTGCTCATCTCGGACGACGTCGGCATCGGCAAGACGGTCGAGGCCGGCCTGGTCGCCAAGGAGCTGCTCGCCCAGGGCGAGGCGACCGGGCTGGCCGTGCTCTGCTCCCCCGCCCTGGCCGAGCAGTGGCAGGGCGAGCTGCGGGAGAAGTTCGGCATCGACGCCGAACTGGTCCTGGCCTCCACGGTGTCGCGTCTGGAGCGCGGCCTGGAACTGGGCCAGTCCCTGTTCGACAAGCATCCCTGCACGATCATCTCGACGGACTTCATCAAGTCGACCCGCCACCGTGAGGACTTCGTACGGCACTGCCCCGACCTGGTGATCGTCGACGAGGCCCACGCCTGCGTGGCGGCCGACGACACCGCGCAGGGCGGCACGTCGTCCGCCGCGAACCAGCTCCGGTACGAGCTGCTGCGCCGGGTCTCCGCCGACGCCGACCGGCACCTGCTCCTGCTCACCGCGACCCCGCACTCCGGCAAGGAGTCCGCGTTCCGCAACCTGCTCGGCCTGGTGCGGCCCGAACTCGCCACGCTGGACCTGGAGGCGCCGGCGGGGCGCGCGAAGCTCGCCGAGCATTTCGTGGCCCGCAAGCGAGCCGACGTCCGCACCTACCTCACCAAGGAGGACGGCCTCGCCGACGACTCCCTGGCCGAGCGGACCGCCTTCCCGTCCGACCGCTGGACCAAGGACGAGCCGTACAAGCTGACGCCCGCCTACCGGGCGCTGCTCGACGACGCCATCGCCTATGCGCGGGACCGCGTCACGGCGGCCGGGGAGCAGGGCAAGCGGGAGGCCCGGATCGCCTGGTGGTCGGTGATCGCGCTCCTGCGCTCGATGGTGTCCTCACCCGCGGCCGCCGCGCAGACCCTGAAGACCCGTTCCGAGTCCGCCACCGCCCGAACCGCGCAGGAGGCGGACGCGTTGGGCGCCCCGGTGGCCGCCGACTCCGCCGAGAACGACCGGCTGGAGGGCATGGACGTCGCGCCGGGCGCCGCCGAGTCGGAGGAGGCGGGTGCCCGGCTGCTCGAACTCTCCCAGCGGGCAGCGGAGTTGGTCGGCCCGGCCGAGGACGCGAAACTGAAGGCGCTCACCCGGCATCTGAAGGGCCTGATCGCCGACGGCTACCACCCGATCGTCTTCTGCCGCTACATCCCCACCGCCGAGTACCTCGCCGCACAGCTCGAAGGCAAGCTCGGCAAGAAGACGAAGATCGCCGCGGTGACCGGCACCCTCTCCCCGCAGCAGCGTCTGGAGCGCATCGAGCAGCTCGCCGCCGAGTCCGCCGAGGAGGCCGGCGACCCCGCCGTCCGCCGCGTGCTGATCGCCACGGACTGCCTCTCCGAGGGCGTCAACCTCCAGCACCACTTCGATGCCGTCGTCCATTACGACCTGGCCTGGAACCCCACCCGCCACGACCAGCGGGAGGGCCGAGTCGACCGTTACGGCCAAAAGCGCGACCAGGTCCGTGTCATCACCATGTTCGGTGACGACAACGGCATCGACGGCAAGGTCCTGGACGTGCTGTTCAAGAAGCACCGGCAGATCAAGAAGGACCTGGGCATCTCCGTCTCCGTCCCCGACGAGACCGCCTCCGGCGTCACCGACGCCGTCGTGGAGTGGCTGCTGCTGCACGGACGGCAGGGCAGCCAGGAGAGCCTGTTCGACCTGGACGGCCACCAGGAGTCGTTCGACCGTATCGAGCGCGAGTGGAACTCGGCCGCCGAGCGGGAGAAGACGTCCCGCTCCAAGTACGCCCAGCGTGCGATCCACCCGGAGGAGGTGGCGCGCGAGGTCGCCGCCGTACGGGCCGCGCTCGGCGGCGCCGACGAGGTGCGCGGTTTCGCCCTGGAGGCGTTGCGCGACCTGGACGCGCTGGTCCGCGACCCGCGCGACGGCAGCGGCGACTTCACCGCCCAGGCCGGTGGCGCCCCGGCCGGCCTGCGCGACGCGCTCGCCGCCACGCTAGGCGGCCGGCTGATCGAGGAGGACCGGGAGATCCCGTTCCGTACGACACCGGCGATCGCCCGCGGCGAGGCCGCGCTGGTCCGCACCGACCCGGCGATCGGCGCCATCGCCTCGTACGTCCTGGACTCGGCCCTCGACGCGAACACCCCGGGCCCCCGCCCGGCCCGCCGCTGCGGTGTGGTGACCACGGACGCGGTCACGATCCGCACCACGCTCCTCCTGGTCCGCTACCGCTTCCACCTCACGCTGCCGTCCCGCACCGGCGAACGGCAGCTGGTCGCGGAGGACGCCCGGCTGCTCGCGTACGAGGGGATGCCCTCGCGCGCCCGCTGGCTGGACGACGACGCGGCTACCGCGCTCCTCGCGGCCCGCGCCAGCGCCAACACCCACGAGCAGCTCGCCCGCAACCAGATCACCCGCGCCTTGGACGGCCTGCCGGACCTGTCGGCGCACCTCACCGAGTACGGCACGCGCCTGGCCGCCGAACTCGACGCCTCGCACCGCCGGGTGCGCAAGGCCAACGAGGAGATCGTCCGCGGCCTGAAGGTCGTCCCGCAGGAGCCGGCCGACGTCCTCGGCGTGTACGTCTACCTGCCGCAGCCGGCGTCTACTGTGTCCGGAGCCGGAGCCTGATGCCCGTCGCCGCCACCCGCACCGCCCTGGCCTGCGACGAGGCCGAGCGCGCCTGGGAGTACCTCAAGCCGCTCTGTCTCGGCGACCGCTACATCAACCGTGCCGGGCTCGGATACGCCTCCGAGTCACCCGACACGAACCTCACGAAGGGCGCCCAGCCCTCGCGGGCCACGGCGAAGGGCGGGCGGGCCAGGTCCTTGGAGTCCCGTACATGGACGGCCTGCTCGGTGGCGGCGACCTCCACACAGTCATCGCCCGAGCTACCGCTATAGGTTGACTTGAACCAGGCGAGTTCCGGCGCGCTCATGTCTCTCCTCGCAGTCGCTCCAGCAAGGCCCAGGAATCCTTGCGGTGCAGGGCCTGCGACCGCAGTGTGTCATAGCGCTGCTGGAGAACTCTCACCTCTTTCGAGTCGCCGATCAGCCGCCCGCTCTCCTGGCCCTCCGAGTATGCGAGTCGACGCCCCTCGGGGGTCTCCAGTAGACGCAGAGGCCCATCCATGCACGAGTGGTACTCGGCTTCCAGCGGCATGATCTGCAACGTCACATTGCGAGGCAACGTGTGCTCCAGGACGTGGTTCAGCTGCTCGCGCCATACCTCGGCACCACCCAGCCTCCGTCGCAGGACCGCTTCCTCGACGATGAAGTGGAACGGAACTGTCGGACGCTCATACAGCATCCGCTGCCGCTCCATCCTCGCCTCAACCTGAGCTTCCAACTGCTCATCCGTCAGCAGCGGAATCCGGTTCTCGAAGAGTGCCCGCGCATACGCCTCCGACTGCAACAACCCCGGCACCAGCCGGCACTCGTACGTGCACAGGCTCACCGCTTCCCGCTCCAGCCGAGCCCACCGCCGGAACCACGCCGCGAGCCCCACCTCACCCCGGCTGAGATGACGAGCGGCCCTACGCAGCGCCCCGGTGTTGCCGGTTGCCTCCTCCGCGCGCTCGACGAACGCCTCGTCCGGCATCCGTCGCCCCAACTCCACCGACTCCACCGTGTGCTTGGAGTACTGGACGACAGCCGCAAGCTCTCCCCGGCTGAGCCCCGCATGCTCGCGTAACGCCTGGACGACCGCACCGAATGTACGCAGACTGTCCGACGGACGGGGTTCCCGCTCCCACTCCCCCGCCGGAACCGTCCGGGCGCCTACGCCCGTGGCCCCCTCCGCCTCGACGATGTCCATCCGCCGCCCCTCTCTCCAGCCGCACGGGCCCGCACACATTCAACACTCAGCGTGACGGCCGGGCACGCGTACTGTCCACTCCCCGTGCCCGTACGCTGACTCCGCGTACGGGGTCCAGGGCTCGCAACGCCCCGCAGCTGACGCCACTCTGGCGCCATGAACCAACCCGCTCCCCAACTCACCACCTGCCCAGTCACCTTCACGCAGCTGCTCTCCTCCACACGGCGCGGCGCTCGGCTCGCCCGGCTGCTCACCCTGAGCCAATTCCAGTCCTGGGCCGCCCCACAGGACCTCACGGAGCGTGCCGAGATCGTCGTCGCGGAGCTTGCGGCGAACGCCGTACTCCACGGCAGCCTGCCCGGTCGTAGCTTTCGACTGACCCTCGCGTTCGAGGCGTCATCCCGTCTCCTCCGCGTCGACGTCACCGACGCGCGCGGGGACAGGTGGCCGCAGGGCCGTCCCCTGAGCGCCGCATCTGACACGCCACTCCACACCAGCGGGCGCGGCCTCTCGCTCGTCGCCGCCGTCGCCGACCACTGGGAGACGCTCCCCTATCCGCCCAGTGGCAAGACCGTTCGGGCGGAACTGGTCGGTCCGGCCTGAAAGCGCCTGGCGAAAACCAGTCATCCGACTCCATCGTGTGTTGACGTCGCCAACAGGTAGGGTGAGCGCGTTCACGCAGGCCTCGCTCATTCCGGAAGGTCGCCCATGCCGCAGCTCGACCGCCTCCCCGGCACTCCCGAGTTCCGCATCAAGCTCCCCAAGGAGGCCGGCGAGGCCCGCGGACACCTGCTCACCGAGTTCGGCGACAACGGCACGCACAAGTTCCTCCTGCTGGAGGGGTCGGCAGTGGTCGCCGAGGCGTGGCCGGGTCTCGGCGACCACGCGCGTCGGCTGCGCGCCGAACTGCGCACGAACGGAGGGTTCGCCGACGCTCCCGCCGACCTCACCCGGCCCGAGGCACCACCGCATTGGGTGGCGACCCGGGACATCGAGTGCAACTCCTCCTCGGCCGCCGCCGCTCTCGTCTACGGTTACGCCGCGTCCGGACCCGAGTCGTGGCGCACGGCGGAGGGCCACCCGCTCGCCGACTACCTGTCCACCGGCTGGCGCCCCCCACGCAAGGCGTGGCTGGTGCGCGGCTCCAACGTCTCCGGGCACAACCTGGTGCGACAGCTGTGGTTGAAGGAGGGCTTCATCTCCCTCGCGGCCGCCCATCTGCCGCCCGTGGAAGAGACCGATCCGACCAAGAGCACGCTTCGCCGCTTCGTGGAGGAGGGCTACGAAGGGGCGGCCTCCTACAGCCAGAAGCGAGGTCTCGTCGACGAACTGCACGCTTTCCTGACGCAGATGCGCGTCGGCGACACCGTCGCCACCATCGGCGACGGCCGGCTGCACATCGGGCGAATCACCGGGGAGGCCGTGCAGAACTCGTCGCCGGGCGGACTGTCCAATCTGCGCAGGACCGTCATCTGGCTGCCGCAGAGCCATGCGTACGAGGAACTGCCGGAAGAGGTGCAGCAGAAGCTGTCCGTTCAGCATGACGTCGTCGACCTGACCGCCGTACTGGACGCGCTCGACGGGCTCACAGGGCAGACGGAACGCACGGCCCCGGCGGCTGCCGGCGGCGCGGGCGAGCACCCCGCCGAAGAACGGCCGGTGCAGCGAGAGCTGTCACTGCCCCACATCACCGAGGCGCTCGCGACCGACCTTCTCGTCCACGACCGATCCTGGCTGGACGAGATACGTGAACTTCTCGTGGACGAGAGGCAGTTGGTGTTCTACGGCCCACCGGGCACCGGCAAGACCTTCCTGGCGATGAGGCTGGCCGAGTACTTCGGTGGCGGTCCCGAGCAGGTCAAGATCGTGCAGTTCCATCCCTCGTACGCCTACGAGGACTTCTTCGAGGGGTTCCGGCCCGTGGAGGACCCCGAGACGCGTGAGGTGGCCTTCCGGCTGACGGCGGGCCCGCTCCGGGAGCTCGCCGATCTCGCCTCCCGCGAGGGCAACCGGCACATCCCGCACTTCCTGATCATCGACGAGATCAACCGTGCCAATCTGGCGAAGGTCTTCGGCGAGCTGTACTTCCTCCTGGAGTACCGGACGAAGTCGGTCCGTCTCACCTACTCCGGGGACGACTTCGCACTGCCGCCCAACCTCTTCGTGATCGGCACGATGAACACCGCCGACCGGTCGATCGCCCTCGTCGACGCGGCGATGCGGCGCCGTTTCGCGTTCGTGGAGCTGTCCCCGCGCACCGAACCGACCGCCGGCCTGCTCGCGCGCTGGCTGGAGCGCGAGGGCAGACAGCTGGAGCCCGCCCGCCTTCTCGACGCCCTCAACTCCCTCATCGACGATGCCGACTTCGCCATCGGGCCGTCGTACCTGATGAAGCCGGGCGTGTACCGCGACGGCGGGCTCGAACGGACCTGGCGCACGAAGATCCTTCCTCTGCTGGAGGAACACCACTACGGCGAGGGCCTCGACGTCGCCGCCCGCTACGGCCTCGACTCCCTGCGCGAGCAGCGCCCGTGACCGTGCCCGACGTCTCGCTCCGCGAATACGGGCCCGCCGTCTCCGTCCCGCTGAGCACCGAGGCCGGGCGGGTGCTGGCCGCCTCCGGCATCCTGCAGAGCGCGACCCCCGATCCCCGCCGGAGCGGGCACTGGCTCCTGCGGGCCGGCAGCCGCGTCGGCGCCGTGCGCACACCCGGCGGTCCCGTCGTACGGATCATGCCCAAGACCCCGGTGAGCCGGCTGTTCTTCCTTCTCGGGTTCAGCCTCGACCCCGCCCGCGCCTGGCGGGACAGCGGGGAGGGCACCGTCGACACCGGCGCGTACGACGACGTCGTCCCCGCACTCGCGCACGCGGTGGAGCGGCAGCTGGACGGAGCACTGCGGCAGGGGATCCTCCAGGGCTACCGGGAAGTGGAGGAGTCCGCGCTGGTCGTGCGCGGGCGGCTGCGTGAGGCCGAGCAGATCCGGCGGCACTTCGGCCGTACGCCGCCCGTGGAGATCGGCTACGACGCGTACACCGTCGACACCGCCGAGAACCGCATCCTGCGCGCCGCCGCCGAGCGGTTGCTGCGGCTGCCGGGCGTTCCCGGTCCCCTCCGGCGGCGCCTCGCTCATCAGCGTGTACGTCTCGCCGATGTTCTGCCGCTGATACGGGGGCAGGAACTGCCGCGTTGGCAGCCGTCGCGCCTCAACTCCCGGTACCAGCCCGCGCTGCGGCTCGCCGAAGCCGTCCTGCGCGGCTCCTCGCCGGAGCACCGGCCGGCCGGGGGCGATCCGCTCGCCGTGGACGGCTTTCTGCTCGACATGAACAAGCTGTTCGAGGACTTCGTCACATCCGCCCTGCGCGAGGCTCTTCGGGAGCGCGGCCTGACCGCGCGTCTCCAGGACCCCCATCACCTCGACCTCGCGGGTCTCGTACGCATCCGGCCCGACCTGGTCGTCCGTACCGGCGACGGCCGTACTCCGCTGGCCGTCGTCGACGCCAAGTACAAGGTCGAGAAAGCCGACGGACTCCTGAACGCCGACCTGTACCAGGCGCTCGCCTACGCCACCGTGCTCGGTCTGCCCGAGGCGCATCTCGTGTACGCCGCCGGACGACAGCCGGAGCGCTTCCATGAGGTGCGGGGAACGGCGGCGGGGCCGGGCGGGCGGGGCGTGCGGCTGTACCAGCACAGTCTCGACCTCTCCCGCGAGCCCGTACAACTCCTCACAGCGCTCCGGGAGATCGCCGGTCGGCTGACCGTGAGCGCCCTCCGTTCGTGATCACCCATAACCAGCTTGCGGAAAGGAAGCGACCTCATGTCGTTTCTTCCGCACGTCGCCTGATCGGCCGCACGGCGCGGTTCCTCATTCCTCCGGTGCCAGGGCGCCCGTGGCGAGACCGTCACGGGCGACCTCGGCAAGCTGACGGCTCAGCTCATCGACCTTGCGCATCCCTTCCTCGAAGGCGGTCAGGGCCCGGAAGGCGGAACCGTACCGGCGCTGCTCGTCGATGCCCATCCGGGGGATTCGTGAACCCCGGCCGTCCAACCGATAGGACCCGCTGGCGCTCGTGGACCTGCGGGCGTTGGCGGAGCTGCGCAGGAATCCTTGCAGATAGTCCGTGTCGAGCTGCTCGCTGGCCGAGACCGGCTCCGGACCGTCGTACGCCACGAGCCCGGCGCGGGCGAGATCCGCGACGCTGGTGGTGGCGCCGTCCAGCGAGCCCGGGCCGCCGCCCGGGACAAGCCCGGGCAGAAGGGCGGCGAGTCGGCGGACCTGGTCCTCCAGTTCCTTGCGCAGGTCAGCGTACTCACCGGGGAAGTCGCGGTGCCGGGAACGGAGATGGTTCCCAGGTGTCAGGTCGACGGTGTCGTCGAGGAGTTCGATCAGCGGTACGTCGGCGACCTGGTCGGAGCGTGGTTCCAGATCCCCGTCGGGGCTGTTGTCCGTCAGGTCGACCATGCGCACGGTGTGGCCGGTGTCGGCGACTCCCGGGCTCACGGGACGCTGCAGACACCACAGATGGACAGGCAGGGCGTGCGAGGTCGCCGTCCCCGGTGGCAGGGCGATGACTTGGCGCACGATGCCCCTGCGTACGAGTTCCGCCCGGATGCGGCGACCCGCCTTGCGGTAGGCGACCGAGGCCGGCATGACCATGAGGACATGGCCGCCGGGCGCGGTGTGCGCATAGGCGTGCTGGAGCCACGCGAGCTCCCCTTCGGCCTTGGACGGGGTGCCGAGATCCCAGCGGGCGTCGAGCAGCAGCTCCTCCCGCCCCCACTCGGTCACGCCCGCTGGTGGGTCACAGACGACCAGATCGGCCTTGAGGTCCGGCCATTGATCCGCGCGCAGAGAATCACCTGACACGATGCGCACGCCTGATCGGCCCAGGAGGTCGGCCCGGAGCTGTGCGAAGCGAGCGCCGTCGGCATCCATCTCCTGGCCACGGCAACGCATCCCGGCCTCGGAAGCGAGGGACAGAAGCAGTACCCCGATTCCGCAGGCAGGATCGAAGACCGTGGCGTCGGACGCCAGCTCCGGAGCGAAGTGGCACACGGCACGCACCACGCGCTCGGGGGTCACCTGGTCGGAACCCGTACGCCGAGCGGAGTCCATGAACCGATCGGTCAGTCCGTTGACGAGGTCGACGGGCGATTCGGTCTGCGCGAGTCCCTGTACCCGGGTGACGACGTCATCCGGCAGCCCGGGGCCGGTCTCCCCTGCCAGCACCGCGGCGACCTGCGCCAAGCCCTCGACCATCTGCTCCCCGTACACGGCCCGCATGGCCTGCCACAACTCGACCTCGGGGGACACCTCCTGGCCTTTTCGTTGTCTGTCCAGCCACTCCTGGACCTCCGCGAGCGCGTAGAGCGGACTGTTCGCACCACCTCCCGCCGGCGCGGGGAAGTCGTCGTACCGCCGACGCCAGTTGGAGACAGCAGCCCGAGTGACTCCGGCCAGCCGAGCGATCTCGGCGCCGGTGACCAGGGGGGCGACCGGTGGAGCGGCATTGTCCGTCATAGCCCCACCGTACACGGACCGCCGCCAACCCGCTAGAAAATGACACGTTGACGACGTACACATAAGACCGCTGTGAAGGTATACGCTCCTCCGGGGATGTAGCGGGAGGTGCCCGCCTCGCACGCTAGCGGGTGAACCGGGAGGGCCAGTGGACGGGGAGACGGTCGACGGAGCCTACTCGCACCGCCGGGTGCACGAGGCCGACGACGAGATCGTCCGCGGCCTGAAGGCCGTCCCGCAGGAGCCCGCCGACGTCCTCGGCGTGTACGTCCACCTGCCGCAGCCAGCGTCTACTGTCTCCGGAGCCGAAGCCTGATGCCCGCCGCCGCCACCCGCACCGCCCTGGCCTTCACCGCCGTCACCACGGTCGGCGGACTGCTCCCCGCCGACATGCTGCTGCGCATCGCCGAGGCCCGGAACCTGCCGGGCACCCAGCCCGCCGACTACGGCCTGCCCGCCTCGGTCCCCGTGCGCGACGAGGCCGAGCGCGCCTGGGAGTACCTCAAGCCGCTCTGGCGCGACCTGCGCACGGCCCTGCCCTCCGACCCGGCCACCGGAGCGCCCGCCGCCGACCCGACCGGCCGGGCCGGCACCGACTGGCTCGCCCAGCTCTTCCGCAAGCTGGACTTCGGGGCGCTCAGGGAGGTCGACCCGGACGGCATCCCCGCCGACTCCGACCCGGACAAGCGGTTCCCGGTCTCCCACCACCACGGCCCGGCCCTGGTCCATCTGCTGCCGTGGAACCAGGAGCTGGACAGACGACCGGCCCCCGGCCAGGTACCGGCGCAGTCGATGCTCCAGGACTGCCTCAACCGCACCGAGGCCCACCTGTGGGCGGTCCTCTCCAACGGCCGCCGGCTGCGTCTGCTGCGCGACTCCTCGTCCTTCTCCACCGCGGCCTACGTCGACTTCGATCTGGAAGCCCTCTTCGACGGCGAGCTGTTCAGCGAGTTCGTGCTGCTGTACAGCCTGCTGCACGCCTCCCGGTTCACGGTGCCGCAGGGGGCGGCGGCTTCCGGGTGCTGGCTGGAGAAGTGGCGGACGGTCGCCATCGAGTCCGGCAGCCGGGCGCTCGACCACTTCCGCGACGGCGTCCAGGCGGCCCTCACCGTCCTCGGCACGGGGTTCCTGAGCCACCCGCACAACACCGCGCTCCGCGAGCGCCTGGACGTCCACGCCTTCCATACGGCGCTGCTGCGGCTCGTGTACCGCATGATCTTCCTCTTCGTCGCCGAGGACCGGGACGCCCTGCTGGATCCCGGGGCGGACGAACGGACCCGCGAGCGTTTCGCCCGCTACTTCTCCACGGCCCGGCTGCGCCGCCGTGCCCTGCGCCGCCTGGGCACGAACCACGACGACGAGTACCGCGCCCTGGAGCTGCTGATCGACGCGCTGGGCTCCGAGGAGGGCCGCCCCGAGCTGGGTCTGCGGGGTCTCGGCGGCCTCTTCGACAGCACCCCAGCCGACGGGCCGCTGCGCGGTGCGCGGCTGGCCAACCGCCATCTCTTCGAGGCCGTCAAGCATCTGGCGCGGGTGCGCGACGCGGGCTCCGCCCGCTGGCGTCCCGTCGACTACCTGCACATGGGCGCCGAGGAACTCGGCTCGGTGTACGAGGCGCTGCTGGAGCTGGTGCCGAAGCACAGCGCCGCCGACCGCACCTTCGAACTGGTCGACCGCATCGGCAACGACCGCAAGCGGACCGGCAGTTACTACACCCCGAGCGCGCTCACCGAGACCCTGCTCGACTCGACGCTGAACCCGGTGATGGACGACGCCGTCCAGCGCGGGGAGCGGCGGGCGAGCGCCGAGGGACGCCCCGAGGCCGACACGATCGTCGAGGAACTGCTGTCCCTCACGGTCTGCGACCCCGCGTGCGGGTCGGGCCACTTCCTCGTGGCGGCGGCCCGCCGTATCGCGAAGCGCGTGGCGGCCGTCCGTGAGCGCAACCCCGAGCCCACGGCCGGGGCCGTGCGGCACGCCCTGCACGAGGTCGTCGCGCGCTGCGTGTACGGCGTGGACCTCAACCCCATGGCCGTCGAGCTGGCCAAGGTCTCCCTCTGGCTGGAGGCCATGGAGCCCGGCCGCCCCCTCGGCTTCCTCGACTCCCGCATCAGGCACGGCAACGGCCTCGTCGGGGCGACCCCGGCCCTGCTGCGGGACGGCATCCCGGACCGGGCGTTCAAGAGGGCCGAGGGCGACGACGAGGCCTGGGCTCGGTCGCTGCTGCACCGCAACGCACTCGAACGCGGGGGTCAGGGCGGCCTGTTCGACGTCGAGACGGAGACGAAGGTCGCCAACGCCTCGTTCGCCCGCGGGCTGCGCCGGATCACCGCGTCCCCGGCCGACAGCCTCACCGACGTCCGCCGCAAGGAGGCCGCCTACCGCGACTGGTCGACCTCGGCCGAGTACCTGCACGCCCTGCACCTGGCGGACGCCTGGTGCGCGGCGTTCGTGTGGGTCAAGCGCGAGGACGCGCCGCCGGCCGTCACCCACAAGGTGTTCCGGGGGCTGCAGGACCCCGGGGGCGACGCGGCGCCGCGCTCGACGCACGACGAGATCGTGCGCCTGCGCGACCAGTACGCCTTCTTCCACTGGCACCTGGAGTTCCCCGAGATCTTCCGGGTCCCGGAGGACGGCGACGCGTCGGCGGACCCGGGCGCGGTCGACCCGGTGACGGGGTGGGCCGGCGGGTTCTCGTGCGTGGTGGGCAACCCGCCCTGGGACAAGGTCGACTTCGAGGACAAGAAGTACTTCAGCGTGGTCGCCCCCGAGATCGCGGAGATCTCCGGCACGGCCCGCCGTACCCGCATCGCCGAGTGGGAGCGGGAGCATCCGGAGGCCGGCAGGCGGTACCGGGAGGCGCGGCGCGCGGTCAAGGGGACGTTCCACTTCGCGGGGGACTCGGGGGTGTTCCCGTTGTGCGCGAAGGGGCTGACGGTCAAGGGGGTCAACTCCCTGCAGACGGACACGCTGTTCGCCGAGCGGATGGCGGGCGTGGCCGCCCCCGAGGGGCGGTTCGGTCTGATCCTGCCGACGGCGGTCGCGACCGGCGCGGGCTCCCAGTACCTGTTCGGCGACTTCACCCGGCGGGGGGTCCTGGCGTCGCTGTACGACTTCGAGAACCGCCGCCCGAAGTCGCCCGCGCTGCCCAGGGGCGGCAAGTGGTTCGAGAGCGTGGACTCCCGCTACAAGTTCTGTCTGCTCTCCCTGACCGGCCGCGCCGCGCGCGCGGACGCCAGCCGCGTCGGCTTCTTCCTGTCCGACCTCACGGATCTGGAGGACCCGCGGCGGCTGTTCGCCCTGGACCCGGAGGACCTGGCCCGGATCAACCCCAACACGGGCACCCTCCCGGTGTTCCGCACGCAGCGCGACGCGGACATCACGGCCGCAGTGTACCGGCGGCTGCCGGTGCTGTGGCACGAGGGACGCCCGGACGGCAACCCGTGGGGCATGGCCTTCAAGCGCCTGTTCGACATGACCGACGACTCCGACCTCTTCCGCAGCCGCGAGCGGCTCGAAGGCGAGGGCTGGGAGCTGCGGGGCAACGTCTTCGAGCGGCGCGGGGAGCGGATGCTGCCGCTGTACGAGGCGAAGATGGTGGACTTCTTCAACCACCGGGCCGCCGACGTGGTCAAGAGCCCGACCGCCGTCACCCGTCAGAACCAGCCCAGGTACCTGTCCGCCGAGGAGCTGCGGGATCCCGGGCGGCCGGCGCTGCCGCTCCACTGGATCCAGCGCGACGGCACGGTGCCCACCCGCCGCAACTCCAGGGACGTCCAGGTCAAGGGGATCGAGCCGCGCCTCGCCGAGGAGGGCTGGGACCGCGACTGGCTCTGCGGCTGGTGCGACGTCACCGCCTCGACGAACGAGCGCACCGCCATCCCCGCCTTCCTCCCGCGCACGGCCGTCGGCCACAAGTTCCCCCTGATGATGCCGCGCGTGACCCCTCCCCTGGTCGCGGCGCTGGTCGCCGCTCAGTCCTCCCTGGTCTTCGACTTCATCAGCCGCCAGAAGATCGGCGGCACGAGCATGGGGCTCTTCATCTGGAAGCAGCTCCCCGTGCCCACCCCCGACGCCCTCGCACCCCATCTGCCGTTCCTTCTCCCCCGTGTCGTGGAACTCGTCCACACCGCCCACGACATGACGCCGCTCGCCCGGGACCTGGGTGACGAGGGGGGACCGTTCCGGTGGGACGAGGACCGCCGCGCGCAGCTGCGCGGCGAACTGGACGCGTACTTCTTCCATCTGTACGGAATCTCCCGCGAGGACACCGACTACGTCCTGGAGTCCTTCCGGACGGAGTCGGGCGGTCTGAGGAACAACGAGATCGCCGCGTTCGGCGAGTACCGCACCAAGCGCCTGGTCCTCACCGAGTACGACCGCATGGCCGGCGCCGGCCTGACCCTGAGGACCCCGCTCACCGAGGCCGGGTCCGGCACGTACCGCTCCCCCCTCACCCCGCCGCCCGGCCGGGGTCCCCGTCACAGCTGATCCCGGAAGGTCGGCCTGGTACCGCTGAAACGGGTACCTGTTGACAACATACACAGACGGCATCGGCCATGTGAACGTTTCATGGAGCCACCGGAGGCGGCCTCGGCCGGGCGCCGGGTGCGGCGGTCGCGGGGACTGCTGTTCGGGTGATTCACGCCGCGCCCCGTTCGGGCGCGTGACCAAGGAATACGGACGCCCGGCGCAATTCTTCGCGCCCGGGGCGATCTACGAGGAGTGGCAGCCTCACGGCTGTCTGCCCACACTGAATATGCCGGTTCGCATCAGGAAAGAGCCAGCCACCGGCGTTTCACACGTCCTCCAGGAGATCGCATGGTGGAGCAGTCCTCCGAGGTCCATATATCCGGTCCGGACGAACCTGCCGTCACCTTGAGCGACAGCGGACCGGACGCCAGGGAGACCGAACGCAGACTCGCGGAGGCACTGGCCGACGTGACAGGCGCCGCGCAGGTTCCGGTCGACGGTCATTTCTTCACCGACCTCGGCGCCAATTCCCTGGTCATGGCCCAGTTCTGCGCACGGATAAGGAAAAGGCCGGATCTGCCCTCGCCGTCCATGAAGGACATCTACCGGTACCCCACCGTCCGCAGCCTGGCCGCGGCCCTCCGACCGGCCGCTCCCGCGCCCGCCGCGGCGGCGCCGTCGCAGGACGTGGCGGCGCCGGCTCCCCGGGAGCACGGAAAGCGGCGGAGTCATACTCTCTGCGGCACCTTCCAGTTGCTGTTCTTCCTCGGCTACTCCCTTGTCTCCGGGTTCGTCACCGCAGCCGGATACGAGTGGATCGCCACCGGCTCGGGCATCGCCGACATCTATCTGCGGTCGCTTCTGTTCGGGGGCATCGCGTTCATCGCCCTGTGCGCCTTCCCGGTCGCCGCGAAATGGCTCCTCGTCGGCCGCTGGAAACCGGGCGAGTTTCCCGTGTGGGGCCTGACGTATCTGCGCTTCTGGCTCGTCAAGGTGCTGCTCCACGCGAATCCGATGGTCTTCCTCACCGGAACTCCGCTGTACGTGCTGTATCTGCGGGCCCTCGGCGCGCGGATCGGCAAGGGAGTCACGATCCTCTCCCACTCGGTACCGGTCTGCACCGACCTGCTCACGATCGGCGCCGGCACGGTGATCCGCAAGGACTCGTTCCTCCTCGGATACCGGGCACACGAGGGACGCATCCAGACCGGCCGGATCACCCTCGGCCGGGACGTGTACATCGGTGAGAAGACCGTCCTGGACATCGACACCTCGATGGGCGACGGCGCTCAGCTCGGTCACGCCTCCGCCCTGCACCGCGGCCAGGCGGTCCCGGACGGTGAGCACTGGCACGGCTCGCCGGCGGAGCCCACACAGATCGACTACGTGCGGGTCGCGCCGGCCAGGTGCGGTACCGCGCGCCGGGCCTGGTTCGGCTGCGGGACGCTGGTGCAGCTGTTCCTCCTGTACATTCCGCTGGCCGTCGGCGGTGTGTACATGCTGTTCCTGGAGGTACCGGCCATCGGCAACCGGCTCGACCCGCAGACGGCCCCGCTGAAGCGGTCCGAGCTGATCCCCGACGCGCTGGAACTCTCGCTCGTCCTGTTCTTCGGCTTCGTCGTCCTCGGCCTGGTCGCCCTGTACACGGTTCCGCGGCTGCTGAGCCTGGCCGTCAGACCCGACCGGGTCTATCCGCTCTACGGATTCCACTACGCGGTCCACCGGGCGTCGGCCCGCATGACGAACATCAAGTTCTTCGCGTGGCTGTTCGGTGACAGCTCCTACATCGTCCACTATCTGCAGGGCCTCGGTTACGACCTGTCACGGGTCGAGCAGACCGGGTCGAACTTCGGCACCGAGGTGCAGCACGAGACCCCGTTCCACGTCTCCGTCGGCAGCGGCACGATGGTGGCCGACGGACTGTCCGTCATCAACGCGGACTACTCCGGCACGTCCTTCCGGGTGTCCACCGCGACGATCGGGCCGCGCAACTTCCTCGGCAACAACATCGCCTACCCCGCGGGCGGCAGAACAGGGGCCAACTGTCTGCTGGCGACGAAGGTGATGGTCCCCCTCGACGGCGAGGTCCGCGAGGACGTGGGGCTCCTCGGCTCACCGTGCTTCGAGATCCCCCGGTCGGTGGAACGTGACGCACGGTTCGACGACCTCAGGACCGGCGACGCGCTGCGCCGCAGTCTCGCCGCGAAGAACCGCTACAACCTTCGCTCGATGGCCGTCATGCTGTTCGCGCGCTGGCTGCACACCTTCGCCCTCACCCTGTTCGGGCTCGCGTCGGCGGACCTGTACGGAGTGCTCGGCCATGTGGTGATCGCCGGGTACCTGGCCGTCACGCTCGCGTTCAGCACCCTGTACTTCGTCCTGGTGGAGCGCTGCATCGCGTGGTTCCGTGGCCTGCGGCCCCGGTTGTGCTCCATCTACGACCCGTACTTCTGGTGGCACGAGCGCCTGTGGAAGGTGCCGGACCACTACCTCAACCTCTTCAACGGAACGCCCTACAAGGCCCTCGTCTGGCGGCTGCTCGGCGTACGCATCGGCCGCAGAGTGTTCGACGACGGCTGCTACCTGACCGAGCGCACGCTCACCACCATCGGCGACGACTGCACCCTCAACGCCGGGAGCAAGATCCAGTGCCACTCGCAGGAGGACGGCACCTTCAAGTCCGACCGCTCCACGCTCGGCGCCGGCTGCACGCTGGGCGTCGCCGCCCATGTGCACTACGGCGTGACCATGGGAGACGGTGCGGTACTGGCACCCGATTCCTTCCTCATGAAGGGCGAGGAAGTCCCCCCGAACGCCCAGTGGGGTGGCAATCCCGCCGTGGACATGTCCGAGGCCGACCAGCGGCTCCCCGGTACCGGCCGGGCCACGCCGACAGTAAACGCCCGTGCGGCGACCGTGAGCTGAGGAAGGACGTCCGATGGGAACGCGCGTGGAGACGGACCGGCCGGAGCGGGAGTTCTGGAACCGGGTGCTGACCGCCGGCGGTGCCACCGCCGTGCCCCGCTGGGCACAGGAGCCGGTGGCCGGAACGGCCGAGCAGGAGACGGCGGTCCCGGACGACGTGGCGGACGCGGTCCGCGCACTGGTGCGGCGGTCGGGCGTGCCGATCAGCGCGCTGCTGCTGGCGGCGCACGCCAAGGTGCTGGCCGCACTGTCCGGCGAGCAGGAGGTGGTGACGGGGTACACCGCCGGCGTGCACGGCGAGCCGCTGCCCTGCCGTCTGACCGTCTCCCCGGGATCCTGGCGGGACCTGGTGGCGGCCACCGAGCACACCGAGGCGGAGCTCCTCGCGGCCCGGGAATATCCGGTGGCGGAGCTGCGCCGGGAGCTGGGGCTGACGGAGCCGTCGTACGAGGTCGTGTTCGGGCCCATGGGCGACGACGAGGCTCACGTCGACGACGGTGTGCTGCACGTGCGCTGGTGCGACCGGGGCGGACGGCTGATGCTGCGTCTGAGGTTCCGCACGGACGTGCTGGACACCGCGGCCGCGGCCCGGATCGGCGGCTACCACCTGGCGGCGCTGCGGTCGATGGCGGCGGACGTGCACGCCGACCACACGCGGCAGAGTCTGCTGTCGGCGGACGAGAGGCAGGAGCAGCTGGAGGGGCTGGCCGGCCCCCGCAGGCCGCTGCCGGACGCACGGGCGCACGAACTCTTCGAGCAGCGGGTACGGGCGCATCCGCAGGCGGTGGCGGCCGTGCACGGCGAGCAGGAGTGGACGTACGGAGAGCTCAACCGGCGCGCGAACCGGCTGGCGCGGGCGCTGCTGGCACGGGGGCTGGGCCCGGAGGACGTGGTCGCCGTCGTCACCGAACGCAACCTCGACTGGCTGGCGGCGACGCTGGCGGTGTTCAAGGCGGGGGGCGCGTATCTGCCGATCGAGCCGCACTTCCCGGCCGGCCGTGTCACGGCAACGTTGTCGCGGGCGGGGTGCCGGCTGGTCCTGACCGAATCCGGCAGCACCCACACCCTCGACCAGGCGCTGGACAGTCTGCCCGGATGCGAGAAGCTGCTGATCGACGCGGCGTACGCGGAACCGCACGACGACGGCGACCTCGGCACCCCGATCGACGCCGGCCGGCTCGCCTACATCTACTTCACCTCCGGCTCCACCGGCGAGCCCAAGGGGGCGATGTGCGAGCACGCGGGCATGCTCAACCATCTCCACGCCAAGATCGACGACCTCGGCATCGGCGAGGGCGTGGTCGTGGCGCAGACGGCGCCGCAGTGCTTCGACATCTCGCTGTGGCAGCTGATCTCGGCGCTGCTGGTCGGCGGCCGGACCCTGCTGGTCGAGCAGGACGTGATCACGGACGTGGAGCGCTTCGTGGACACGCTCGAACGCGGCCGGGTCGGCGTGGCCCAGGTGGTGCCCTCCTATCTGGAGGTCGTGGTCTCCTACCTGGAGCGGCACCCGCGCGCGCTCCCGGACCTGCGGTGCGTGTCGGTGACCGGGGAGGCGCTGAAGCGGGAGCTGGTGCAGCGCTGGTTCGCGGTCCAGCCGGGCATCCGGCTGCTCAACGCCTACGGCCTGACAGAGACCTCGGACGACACCAACCACGAGGTCCTGGACGCCGTACCCGACCGGGTGCTGCTGGGACGCCCGGTGGGCAACGTGCGCGTCTACGTCGTGGACGAGCGGCTGTCCCTGGTGCCGCTGGGCGCCCCGGGGCTGATCGCGTTCTCCGGTGTCTGCGTGGGCCGGGGGTACGTCAACGATCCCGAGCGGACCCGCGAGGCGTACCGGACGGACCCGTACCGGCCCGGCGAACGGCTCTACCTGGGCGGTGACTGGGGGCGCTGGCACCCCGGCGGCAAGCTGGAGTTCCTCGGCCGGCGGGACAACCAGGTCAAGATCCGGGGCTTCCGGATCGAGATCGGCGAGATCGAGAACTCCCTGCTGCGGGTGGACGGCGTCCGGGACGGCGCGGTGGTCGTCGCCGAGCGGGCCGGCGGGAGCAAGCAGCTGATCGCCTTCTACACCGGCACCCGGCAGTCGCCGCAGGCGCTGCGCGAGGCGCTCGGGGCGGCACTGCCCGGCTACATGGTCCCGTCGGCCTTCCACTGGCGGGACGGGCTTCCGCTGACCGCCAACGGCAAGACCGACCGCAAGGCGCTGACCCGGATGGCGGAACAGACGGTGCCGGCCTCCGAGGAGGACCGGGCGGACGGGGCGGACGGGGCGGGCGGGGACCTGCTCAGCCCGACCGAGCGGAGACTGGCGGCGGCCTGGGCCGAGCTGCTGGGGGTGCCCGAGCGGCGGATCGGCCGCAGAGACCACTTCTTCGACTCCGGCGGCACCTCCCTGACCGCGGTCAGACTCAGCATCGCGCTCGACCGGGCGGTGTCCCTGAAGGACATCACCCGGCACCCGGTGCTCGCCGACCTGGCCGCCCTCCTGGACGGCACGGCCCGGCGGCGCCCGGAGCTGCTGCAGCCGCTGACGACGGCGGGCGGTACGCCGGAGTGCGCCCTGGTGTGCTTCCCCTACGCGGGTGGCAACGCGGTCAACTACCAGCCGGTGGCGAGCGCGTTGGCGGGCAGCGGCATCGCGGTCCTCGCGGTGGAGCTGCCCGGCCACCACCTGGCCGCGCACCGCGAGCCGTTCGCGCCGATCGAGCAGGTCGCCGAGCAGGTCGCCGCCGAGATCACGGCGCGCGGCATCGGCCGGGTCATGCTGTGGGGCCACTCCTCGGGCGCCGCGCCGGCCGTCGAGACGGCCAGGCGGCTCCAGGAGCGCGGTGTGCGGGTGACGCGGGTGTTCCTCGCCGCGCACCTGCTCGGCAGCGCCGCCGACCGCACCGCCGCCATCGCCGACCTGGCGAGCCGGAGCGACGACGAGATCGCGGCGCGGCTGGCCGCGGACGGCGGCTACACCGAACTCGCGGAACTGAACGAGCAGCACGCCCGGCACATCGGCGCCGCCTACCGGCACGACTGCCTGTCCGCGCACGCCTACTTCCGCGCCGCCCTGGAGAACCCGCCGCCGGTGAAGCTGGCCGCCCCCGTCCTGGCGGTCGTCGCCGCCGACGACCCGTACACGGACGGCTACCGGCACCGGCACCGGGACTGGCTGCTCCTGGCTGAACACGTCGATCTGTACGAACTGGCCGACGGGGGCCACTACTTCCCGCGCACCCGTCCGGCCGAGGCGGCACAGGCCGTCCTCAGCGCGGCCGTCCCCCTTGCCTCCTCCTGAATCCCGTCCACCAAGCAGGCGGTCGACCGAAAGGAAACCGAGATGCCGTCCTCATCCCTGGCATCACCCCCCGACGTGGAGTTGCGGCCCGACCGGCCGGCACTGCTGCGCGTCGACGCCCCGGGCGACGCCCCGAGCTGGGCAGCCGAGCACCGCGAGGCGCTGCGTGCGCTGGTCACCGAGCACGGGGCGCTGGTCGTCCGCGGCCTCGGGCTGCGGGACCCGGACACCGTCGGTGCCGTCTTCGCGCGTCTGGCCGGTGACCTCATGACGGAGCGGGAGGCGTTCGCCCCGCGCGAGGCGCACGGCCCCGGGCTGTACTCCTCGACACCCTGGCCGGCCAACCAGCCGATGTGCATGCACCACGAGCTGAGCTACCCGCTGCAGGTGCCCGGTCTGATGCTGTTCGCGTGCCTGACCGCACCCGAGCAGGACGGGGCGACCGCGGTGGCCGACGCCGAGGAGGTCCTGCGGGCGCTGCCCACCGGGCTCACCGAACGGTTCGAGCGGGAGGGCTGGCTGCTGACCCGCTCCTACAACGACGAGATCGGCGCGTCGCTGGCGGAGTCGTTCGGCACCGCCGACCGCGCCGGGATCGAGCGCTACTGCCGGGCCAACGCCATCGACTTCACCTGGCTGGCCGACGGGTCGCTGCGCACCGAACAGCGCCGCAGCGCCGTCGTACGGCATCCGGTCACGGGCCGGCGCTGCTGGTTCAACCAGATCGCGTTCCTCAACGAGTGGACGCTGGCCCCGGAGGTGCGCGAGTACCTGGTGGACATCTACGGCCCGGACGGCCTGCCGTTCAACACCCGTTACGGCGACGGCAGTCCGATCGGCGAGGACGTCGTCCAGCTGCTCAACAGCACCTACGAGGCGCACACCCGGCGCGCGCCCTGGCAGGCCGGTGATCTGCTGCTCGTGGACAACATCCGCACCGCGCACAGCAGGGAGCCCTTCACCGGAGAGCGGCAGGTCCTGGTCGGCATGGGCGAGCCCGTGCGCCTGGCCGACGCCCTCCCGACCCCGGAGGCGAGCGAGCGATGACCGATGTGCTGTCGACCACCGCCCAGCCGGCCGTGCCCGGCCGGCCCTCGGTGCCGGCGTTCGCGGTGATCTCCGGCGAGCAGGTGCAGCGTGCGCTGAGCGGGCGCGAGGAGCAGCTCGTGGAGCTGGTCGAGACCGCCTACCGGCTGCATGGCGCCGGGGACTCGGTGAACCCGCCGTCGTACTTCCTGCGCTTCCCCGACCGCCCCAGCGCGCGGATCATCGCGCTGCCCGCCTCCATCGGCGGGCCGGTCCGGGTGGACGGCCTGAAGTGGATCTCCAGCTTTCCGGAGAACGTGAGCCACGGGCTGCCGCGGGCCTCCGCGGTGCTCATCCTCAACGACCACGACACGGGCTACCCGTTCGCCTGTCTGGAGAGCTCGATCATCAGCGCCACCCGGACGGCGGCGTCCGCGGCGCTGGCGGCCGACTGGCTCAGCCGGCACCGGACCCGCCCCCGCCGGGTGGGATTCTTCGGCACGGGACTGATCGCCCGTTACATCCACACCTTCCTGGCGGGCACCGGCTGGTCCTTCGACACGGTCGGTGTGCACGACGTGTCCCGGGACAGCGCCGACGGCTTCCGCGGCTACCTGCGGCAGTCCGGCACCACCGCACAGGTCACCGTCCACGACCGCGCAGAGGACCTCGTCCGGGAGAGCGACCTCGTGGTCTTCGCCACCGTCGCCGGTGAGCCGCACGTCACCGACCCGGCGTGGTTCACGCACAACCCGCTGGTCCTGCACGTGTCGCTGCGCGACCTCGCCCCGGAGATCCTGCTCGGCTCGGCCAACTTCGTCGACGACGTCGAGCACTGCCTGAAGGCCGACACATCCCCCCATCTGGTCGAACAGCGCACCGGGAACCGGGACTTCCTGAACGGGACGCTCAACGACGTGATGCTCGGACGGGCCGCACCGCCGACCGACCGGCCGGTGGTCTTCTCGCCCTTCGGACTCGGCGTCCTCGACCTCGTCGTCGGCAAGTACGTGTACGACGAGGTAGCCCGGGCGGGGGACCTCCGCCTCATCGACGACTTCTTCCACGACCTGCGCCGACATGGCTGAGGCCTCTGTCCTCGGCCGGGCACCAGGAGGCCCGCCGTGCCTGTCATTTCCGCTCCCTACGCCTTCAACGAGGGCCATCTCTTCGTCGACCTGGAGTCGATCTGCGGACGACCCCTCTATCTGAAGTGCGAGGGTTTCAACTTCGCCGGCTCCATCAAGCTGAAAGCCGCGAACGAGATGGTGGAGAGCGCCGAGCGTGACGGACTCCTGACGCCGGATTCCATCCTCGTCGAGTCCTCGTCCGGGAACCTCGGTGTCGCGCTCAGCATGATCGCCGCCAGCAAGGGCTACCGGTTCCTGTGTGTGACGGACTCCCGGTGCAACCTGTCGACCAGACTGCTGATGGAGGCGCTCGGCAGCGAGGTGCACGTCGTGGCCGACCAGGACTCCAACGGCGGATTCCTGGGGGTGCGCATCGAGTACGTCCGTGCCCTGTGCGCGTCCGACGACCGGTACGTCTGGCTCAGTCAGTACACCAACGCCGGGAACTGGGTGGCGCACTACCGCACCACCGCCCCGGAGATCGCCGCCGAGTTCCCGGAACTGGACGTCCTCTTCGTCGGGGCGGGCACCACGGGAACCCTGATGGGCTGCGCCCGCTGGTTCAGGCAGTGGCACCGGCCGGTGCGGATCGTCGCCGTGGACGCCGTGGGTTCGGTGGCGTTCGGCGGCGAGCCCGGCCGCCGCATGATCCCGGGCCTCGGTATGAGCATGCGCCCGCCGTTGCTCGACGAGTCCTATGTGGACGAGGTGCTCCGCGTGGAGGAGACGGACACCATCCGTATGTGTCACCGCATGGCCAGACGCGGTTTCCTGTTCGGCGGCTCCACCGGGACGGTGGTCAGCGGCGCGACGGACTGGCTGGCCCGGCACGACACCCGTGGCCTCACCGCGGTGGCCGTCGCGCCGGACCTCGGCGAGCGCTATCTCGACACCGTCTACCAGACCAACTGGCTGCAGGACCTGTACGGCGATCAGGTGCTGGACGGACTCGGCGCCGAAGAGGTACCGAGCGCCCCCCGGGAACCCAGGTCCGCGTCACGGGCGACGGGCCGCAGGCGAAGACCGTAGCGGAGCGGCGGCCCGGGGCCGCCACGGGATCCAGGTCGCCGTCAGCGTGACGACCAGGGCGGACGCGGCGACCGTGGCCATACCCGGGCCGAGGCCCGCCGCGCCCGCCACGAAGCCGATCAGGGCGGGCCCGGCCAGCAGGCCCGTCGTGCCCATCGCGGCGACCAGGGCGAGCGCCGGCGCGCCCCGGTCGGCGGCGGCGACGTACACGCACGGGGTCACGGCCGCCGCGCCGAGACCGACGCACGCGAAGCCGAGGAGCGTGGGCACGACCCCGCCCGTGAGCAGGGCGAGGGCCAGGCCGCCGGCGGCCACGGCGCTGCCGGTGCGGACCACGCGGCCGTCGCCCCAGCGGGTGCGCCAGCGGTCGGCGCACACCCGGGCCAGCAGCATCATCACCGAGACGACCGCGATGCCCAGCGGCGCGACCGTCGCCGAGGCCCTGACGACGTCCCTCAGGTAGAGCGTCGACCAGTCGTTCATCGCGCCCTCGGTGACGGTGCCGAAGGCCATCGCGCAGCCCATCAGCAGGGTCGTACCGGAGGGCAGGGCCCGGCTGCCCCGGCGCCTCGGCTCGTCCGGCGGCGCGGGCTCCCCGTGGCCGAGCAGGCCCGGGCGGGAGCAGACCAGCAGGAGCAGCAACAGGGCGCCGGCCGACGCGAAGTGGCCCGGAACGGAACCGGTGAGGGTCGTGACGCCGGAGGCCAGCAGGGCGGCGGTGAGCAGACCGGCGCTGAAGGTGGCGTGCAGCTGGGACATGACGGCGCGGCCGTACACCGTCTCCAGGGCGGCGCCCTGGGCGTTCATCGCGACGTTCAGGCAGCCGACCGCGACGCCGTCGGCGCACACGGCGAGGACCGCGAGCGGATAGTCCGGTACGACGGAGAGGGCGGCCAGTACGGCGAGCAGGCCGAGGGCGGAGGCGAGCGCCAGACGGCGGGAGCCGAGACGGCGCATCAGGACGGCGACCAGCGGGAAGGAGGCCGCCGCGCCGGCGCCGCAGGCCATCAGCAGCAGCCCCACCTCCCCGGCGCCCAGGTCCAGCCGGGTCTTGAGCGCGGGCAGGCGGGAGACCCAGGTGCCGTACTGGAAGCCGAGGAAGCAGAACAGCGCCGCGACGGACCACTTGGCGCGTGCGAAGGAGGGCGCGGGCATCAGCTCGCCTTCCGCAGGGCGGCGAGCCGCGCCGACATGTACACCGCGCCGCTGCCGTACCCGGCCGGCACGCGCGCCCGGTGGTGGGCGCGGTAGCCGTGGGCCCGCCAGAAGGGCTCCCGGCCGGCGAGGGCGATCAGCGACATGGTCGTGTAGCCGTGCGTGCGGGCCGCGTCCGTCAGGTGGCGGACCAGGCGGGTGCCGAGGCCGCTGCGCCGCAGGGGCGCGCTGACGACGAGGTCGTGCAGGTGGAGGTTGGAGTCGTGGAAGGAGCGGTGGCGGGGCCGCTCGGCCCGGGTCGGGTCGGGGCAGCGGAACATCGGGCAGGGCAGGGCGAGCACATAGCCCGCCGGCCGGCCGTCGAGGTCCAGGACGAAGCTGGTGCCCGCCGAGGCGCGGGTCCGCAGCACGGCCTCGCCCTCCGTCAGCGAGGTGCCGGCGTACGCCCCGGCCTCCAGGGCCGCGACCAGGGGCCAGTCGGCCTCGGTGATGCCCCGTACGAGGCCTGTCATGTCGGTGGTGTCCTTCGCTGTACGCCGGCGCCGCGTGTGCACACGCACGGCAGCGGGCTGATGCCGTTGAAGCCCTGGGTCATGTAGCTGGTGGCGTAGGCGCCGGCGGAGAGGATCCACACCGGGTCGCCGGAGGTGACGGACCGGGGCACGGGCACCGGGTGCCGGCCGCCGCCGTAGGCGTCGTCGCTGTCGCACGTGGGGCCGGCGACGACGGCGAGGACGTGCTCCTCGTCCCCGGTGTGCCCGGGGAAGACCATGTGGTGCGTCAACTGGTCCATCTCGTACAGGCCGTTGAACTTGCCGCAGCTGAGGTAGAGCCAGTGGACTTCGGTTCCGTCCGGCTGCCGGCGGCGTGTCAGGCGGGAAACATGGGCACGGACGGCCCCGTGGTCGGCGACCAGATGGCGGCCGGGCTCCATGACGAAGCCGAGCGGGGCGGGGCTGAGGGCGCGCAGGTGGTCCATGCCCTCGCGGAGCACGGTGAAGATCTTGTCCAGGGGCGGTTCGAGCGGGTTGCCGTGGAGGTCCCGGTAGCCGAGCGCGGGCAGGCCCCCGCCGAGGTTGACGTGGTCGGGTACGATCCCCCGCCCGGCCAGCGCCGTCAGGGTCCCGGCGAGCGTGTCGACGGCCTGCTGCCAGGCCTCGCCGGTCATCTGCTGGGAGCCGACGTGCACGGAAAGCCCGGCCGGGGTGAGGCCGGCCGCGCGGGCCGTTTCGAGCACGCGCACGGCGTCGTCGGGGGCGCAGCCGAACTTGCGGCTCAGGCCCCACAAGGCGCCTTCACCACGGGTGGCCAGGCGGCAGAAGACGCGGGCGCGGGGCGCGTGCGCGGCGATGGCGGTGACGTCCTCGATGCTGTCGGTGGCGAAGGTGCGGACACCCAGGCGGTGGGCTTCGGCGATGTCGTGGTCGGACTTGATGGTGTTGCCGTAGTGGACACGGTCCGGCTGCGCGCCGGCGTCGAGGGCTTGGGTGATCTCGGCGGGGCTCGCCGCGTCGAATCCCGCACCGCGGGTGGCCAGGCTGTGGAGGACCTCGTCGACGGGGCATGCCTTCACTGCAAAACGGATGTCGAGGCCGCCCAACTCGCTCTGCAGCGCGGTGAGTTGGCGCTCCACGCCGGTGAGGTCGTAGATGATGCGGTCCGTTTCGGCCGCGGCGAGGGGCTCGGCGAGTGCGCCCATGGACGTGCCGCGCGGTGCTGTCGGGCGGCCGCGGGTGTGGTGCGGCCGATCGCGCTCACGCGGCGGCAGCCGCATGCCGGACGGGGTCCCGCGCCCCTTCGGGGTGCTCATGTGCGGGCCGCTTCCGTCAGTGCCGGCCAGGCTTCGGCCAGGTGTGCGTGGTCCTCGATGTCCGACTCGGCCTCTTCCAGTAACCGGGCGCGCTCTGCGAAGAGTTGCCCGGCGAACACCTCGTACCGGCCGCCCAGTTTGCGGTACGCCGTGTCGATGCGGTCCAGGCGCCAGATGTTCTCGGCGCGGTCCAGGGCGGTGCTCTCGCGCAGGAACCCCACGATCCGGTCGGGCCGCACCCGGTGCCGCTCGTCCAGCAGGCCGGCGCCTTCGGCGGCCATGCGGTCGTAGACGTGGTGGAGGTACAGCATCGACAGCAGGAACTTCACGAAGCGGCGCTGGTAGGCCGGGAAGCCGGTGGCGGTGCGGCGTTCGGGGGTGTGGAAGTTCGCGATGTGGCGGTTGTGCAGGATGCCGGGGAGACCGGCGTCGTGGACCAGGTGGAGGAGGAAGTAGTCGCTGCCGATGGTGTCGGTGGCGGGTGGCAGCGGGATCCGTTCGTAGACCGCCCGGTGGAAGGCGACGTTGCACATGTCGACACGCATGGGGTCGACCCGGGTGAGTACCGCCCGGTCGTGCGTGAACGGTGCCGTGCCCGCGCCGGTGAAGGACTCCTCGACCAGGCGCCGGGTGCGTTCCTCCGGCCAGTGGCCGGGTGCCCACAGGCTGACGACGTCGTGGTACACGCCCTCGTCCGTCCGGCGTATCTCCCCTAGGTCGACGGAGAGTTCACCGATGAAGGAGGCTCCCGCGAGTGACACCGGCCGGTCCGCCGGCGTCGCGCCGAGGTCGGTGCGCAGGCCCGCGGCGGTGGCTTCGGCGGCGGGCCGGCCCAGCCAGGGCAGCTCGTGGTGGACGGGGAACACCGGTCGCCCGGCGTGGAGTTGGTAGGCGCTGTCGGAGTCCCTGCGGTGCAGCGAGTGGCAGCCGAGGGCGGCGGCCAGCAGGAAGGCGCGGTTGGTGCAGGCGCCGTAGGAGACGGCCGGCGGGAGCAGGAGACGCAGCAGGCGGCCAGGGCCCGGCAGGCCGGCCCGCGCGACGGTGCGGCGCAGGAAGGTGCGCTGGGCGTCCTCGTCGAGGTGGTGGACGGTGACGCCGGGGGCCGGGTGGAGTCCGGCGACGACACGGGCGTGCTCGGCGCGGGTGCGGGCGTCGGAGGAGTCGAGGATCAGGAGCTGCACGTCGGCGCCGTGGTGGCGCGCGGCGTAGGCGGCCTCGTCGTTGAGGGCGGTGAGAGTGGCGGGGCAGGCCCGGTTGGTGGGCAGGCAGAGGCAGATGCGCTGGTTCACCGTGCCTCTTCCGCGGCGGTGGCCCAGGAGTCCAGGCCGAGCAGTCTGCTGCCGAGCGGGGTGAGCGTGGCGGGGCCGTAGCGGCGGGCCTCCGGCTCGCGGGCGTCGCCGAGGAGGGTGGCGTTCCAGTCGGGGGTGGCGAGGGTGCGCCAGGACTCCACGCGGGAGTCGCGCAGGGCGGTGTGCTCCTCCAGGGCGGGCATCATCGACAGGTACTGGACGGCTCGGACAGCGTTGTCGGAGAGGTTCGGCGCCACGCCGTGCGCCAGCAGTCCGTTGAAGATCAGCAGGTCGCCGGCCTGGAGGTCGGGGCGGACCACCGGGAACTCGGCGCGGTCGGTGCCGGGCCGGACCGGGTCGCGGCCGGCCGGCTGGGCCACGCGCCACTCCTCGAAGCGGCGGAAGAGTTCCGGGGCGCACTGGAAGCCGCCGAGTTCGGGCCGGGTGTCGCTCAGGGCGAGGATGCCCTGGACGCGCTGCGGGAGCACGGCGAGCGTGGTGTCGACGTCCCAGTGCAGCTCGATGTCGAAGCCCTCGTCGGCGGGCTCGATCCGGGAGCGCGAACGGGTGCGGATGTTGGGCGGGTTGAGGTTCAGCCGGTCCAGGGTCACCCACAGCTCCGCGCAGTCCCACACGTCCACGAACGCGTCGTAGACGCGCCGGGTCTGGCGGCTGTCCCAGAGGAGCTGGTGGTGGTAGGCCTCGACGAAGCCGTAGATGTACAGGTGCCGGTCGAGTTCGGAGCGGAACTCGGGCTCGGCGTACCAGGTGTCGGGACGGTCGGGGTCGAGGCCCTGGAAGCGCCAGGCGAAGTCGAGGAGTTCCTTGGCCTCGCCGGGCGTGACGGCCTCGCGGACGACGACGTAGCCGTATGTCTGCCAGAAGGCGAAGTCCTGTTCGGACAGCACCCTGAGGGGCTGGGACTTCTCGATGTGGCGCAGCGGGGTCGGGGCGAGGTAGGTCTCGCCGTCGGCGCTGAAGTAGGGGCGGCCGGAGGCCGCGCGGTGGAGGTGGGGGTGGGGCGTCTGCATGCGATTCCTCTGGAACACAAGGTGCGGTTGGGATCCGGGAAAGAGCAGGAAACGATGAGGAGGCCGCCCGCGCCCGCGGGCGGCCTCGGGGCCCGTGGGTCAGTCGGTGACGACGGCCTCCGCCGCCGCCACGCCGCAGACCCGGGCGGCGCCGTAGGTGGCGATGTGCAGGGCGCCGCGCGGGGCGGCCTGCGGCAGGCCCATCTCCACGACGACGGTGTCGGGGCGGGCGGCGAGCAGGGTGTCGAGGGCGGCGCCCATCCAGGGGTGCCGGTGCTCGTCGCGGACCACGGCGACGATCCGGCGGCCGTCGGCGGCGGCGAGGGCCGCGGTGCCCGCGCCGTCGCCGGTGAAGGTGCCGGCGGCGGTGCCGGGCAGCAGCCGCGCCAGCTCGGCGGCCACGCCCCAGGGGGTCTGGTCGCCGACGGCGATGTTGGGGGCCGGGTTGAACCGGGCCACGTACACCGCACCGGTGACCGGCGCGGCGGTCGCGCCGCGGGTCACGGTCAGGGCGCGGCGGGCCGCCACCAGGCCGATCTCCGGGTGCGGCTCGGTGTCCGCCGCGCCGCCGCGGGCCCTGGCCGTCCACCGGGCCAGTGCGCGCACCCGGGCGGCGGCGTCGGCCAGCCGCTCCTCGGGCAGTTCCCCGGAGCGTACGGCGGCCACGAGCGCGTCCCGCAGCTTCAGCACGGTGTCCTCGTCGCACAGCCCGCCGCCGACACAGATGGCGTCGGCGCCGGCCGCGATGGCGAGGACCACGCCGTGTTCCAGGCCGTAGGTGCCGGAGATGGCGCGCATCTCCATGCCGTCGGTGACGATCAGGCCCTGGTAGCCGAGTTCGCCGCGCAGCAGCTCGGTGAGGATGCGGCGGGAGAGGGTGCCGGGGCGGTCGGGGTCGAGGGCGGGTACGAGGATGTGCGCACTCATGATCGCCCGGGTGCCGGCGGCGATGGCGGCGCGGAACGGGGGCAGTTCGCGGGCGTAGAGGGTGTCGGCGTCGACGTCGATGCGGGGGACGGCGTGGTGGGAGTCGACGTTGGTGTCGCCGTGGCCGGGGAAGTGCTTGGTGCAGGCGGCGACGCCGGTGGACTGCAGGCCCTCGACCCAGGCGGCGGTGTGCCGGGCGACCAGGTCGGTGCTCGCGCCGAAGGACCGCACCCCGATGACGGGGTTGGCGGGGTTGGCGTTGACGTCGGCGGAGGGCGCCCAGTCGAAGGTGACGCCGCAGGCGGCCAGGCGCCGGCCGAGCTCGCGGGAGACGGCCCGGGTGAGGCCGGGGTCGTCGACCGCGCCGAGGGCGTGGTTGCCGGGGAAGGCGGAGCCGGTGCGCACGTCGAGGCGGGTGACGTCGCCGCTCTCCTCGTCGATGGCCACCAGCAGGTCGTCCCGCTCGGCGCGCAACTGGGCGGTGAGGGCGGTGACCTGTTCCTCGCTGACGACGTTGCGGCCGAACAGGGCGACGGAGGCGAGGCCCTCGGCGAGGCGGCGGCGCACCCAGTCGGGCGCGGTGGTGCCGTCGAACCCCGGCTGGAGGACGGCGAGGGCGTCGCGGCTGAGGGTGGGACCCGCGGCGGAGCCGCTGTCGGACCCCGTGGTGGCGAGTGTGGTCATCGGCGGGGTCATCCCTTCACGGCGCCGTCGGTGAGACCGCTGACAGCCTTGCGTTGCAGGAAGATGAAGAGGATCAGGATGGGCAGCGCGAACAGGGACGAGGCGGCCATCGTGGCGCCCCAGTCGTCGCCGAAGGCGGTCTGGAACTGCGACAGCCACAGCGGCAGGGTCTGCTTCTCGTTGTCCTTGTTGAGGATCAGGACGAGCGGGAACTCGTTCCAGGCGGTGATGAAGCCGAACAGCGAGGTGGCCATGAGGCCGGGCGCGAGCAGCGGGAAGATCACCCTGCGGAAGGCCTGGACGCGGGTGCAGCCGTCGACCATCGCGGACTCCTCCAGCTCCTTGGGCACGGCGGCGACGTAGCCGCGCAGCGTCAGGATGGTCAGGGGCAGCACCATCATCGTGTAGAAGACGGTGAGCGGGACCAGGCTGTCGAGCATGTCGTTGTCGCGGACGATCATGTAGATGGCGATGATCATGACCTCCCAGGGGGCCATCTGCGCCAGCATGAAGGTCACGATGAGTCCGCGCCGGCCCCTGAACCGCATCCGGGCGAGCGCGAAGGCGGCGAACAGGGCGATGACGAGGGACAGCAGCACCGAACAGAGCGTCACGGTCACGGAGTTGCCGACCAGCGTCCAGAAGTTGTCGGCGTGGACGGCCTTCCCGAAGTGGCTGAAGGTGACGTTCGTCGGGAACCACACCGGGTTCTCGGAGATGATGTCGCCGGTCGGTTTGAAGGCCGTCGCGAACATCCAGTAGACGGGGAACACGAAGCCGGCGAAGAGGACGACGGCGGTCGCGTTGGGCCACAGACGGCCGAAGAGCGAGCGCTTCACAGTTCGTCCTCCTCTTGCTTGAGCACCATGCGCAGGTAGTACGAGGTCATGACGAGCAGCACCGCGATGGTCAGGAACGAGATGGCGGCGCCGACGCCGAAGTGCTGGTTGCCGACGCCCTGGACGAAGGCGTAGATCGGCAGGGTCTCGGTGAGGTGGTCGGGGCCGCCCTCGTTGATCGCGAAGATCTGGGCGAAGGCCTTGAAGATCCAGATGACCTCCAGGAAGGTCGTGGAGTACAGGAAGGGCCGCAGGACGGGGAAGGTCACCGAGGTGAAGCTCTTCCAGGCGCCGGCGCCGTCCAGGGACGCGGCCTCGTACAGCTCCTTGGGGATGGTGGTGGTGGCGGCGTAGAGGTTGATCGCCACGAAGGGGACCGAGCCCCAGACGAGCAGCAGGATGATCACGGTGAACGTGGAGGTCTGGGTGCCGAACCAGTTGTAGTCGGCCATGGAGTGCCAGCCCAGCTTGTCCAGGACCCAGTTGACGACGCCGAAGCGCTGGGCGAACAGCCACTGGTAGACGGTGGTGGCCGCGATGACCGGCATGGCCCAGGCGAGGACGAGACCGATCATCAGCAGCAGCCGCATCTTCTTGCCGAGGCGGGCGAGGAGCAGCCCGGTCAGGGTGCCGATCACCATGATCAGGACGACGTTGACCGCGGTGAAGACCACCGAGCGCTCGACGACGTCCCAGAAGTCCGAACCGGTCAGGACCTCTTTGTAGTTGTCGGTCCCGTTCCACTCGGTGAGGTGCTGGATGAGCTGGCGCGGGTTGAGGTTCTGGAACGACAGCATGCCGTTCTTGGCCAGGGGCCAGCCGAGCAGGACCACCGTGGCGAGCAGCGCGGGCAGCAGGAGGAGGTAGGGGGCGGCGGTCCCGCGGCGGGCCGGGGACCGGGAGCCGCGGTCCTCACCCCTGGGCGGTTCCGGTATCCGGGTCTTGCGGACAGCGGGCTCCCCGGCCGTGTCCGTGCCTTCGGTCTGCACTGACATGAGTTGCCATCTCTTCCGTGGCCGTACGAACTCCCTGTGCCGCGGTGGGAACGGCACAGGGAGCCGGGGACGCCCTGTGCGGCGCCCCGGCGGGACATCAGTTCTGCTGGGCCAGGCGCTTGTTGATCTCGCCCTCGACGTCCTTGGCGGCCGCCGCGGGAGCCTTACCGCCCAGCACCGCGGTCATGTAGGACTTGATCGGGTTCGGGGTGTTCTCCACCGCGGCCCACTCCGGGATCAGCGGGGTGGTGCCGCCGCCCGCGGCGGCGGGCGCGGCGGCCTCGGCGGCGCCGTTGCCCTTGAGGTTGCCCTGCAGGGACGTCTTGTTCGGGATGACGCCGTTGAGCTTGGCCAGTTCGCCCTCGTACCGGTCGGACAGGGCGATCTTCAGGAACTCCTTGGCCAGCGACTGCTTCTTGCTGTTCTGGGCGACGGCGAGGTTGGAGCCGCCGAGGAAGACGCCCTCGGGCTTGTCGGCGCTCGCGCCGGGGATGGTGAAGTAGCCGAGGTCCTTCTCGATGGCCTTGTCGGCCTGGACGGCGGTGCCGGCCTCCCAGCCCATTCCGATGAACGCGCCGGTCTTGCCCTTGGCGAAGATGGTGGCCTGCTGCGGGGTGGCCTCGTCCTTGTCCTTGGGGGCCTTGGAGTAGGAGGCGTACTTCTTGTAGAGGTCCATGGCCGCGGCGACCTTGGGGTCGGCGAGGTTGGAGACGTACCTGTCGCCCTGCTTCTTCACCAGGTCGCCGCCCTGGCCGATGATCAGGCCGTCGAGGAAGTACCAGTTCTGGCCCGGCAGGTAGAGGGGCTCGGCGTCGGTCTTCTTGCCGATGGTGTCCAGGTCCTTGAAGAACTCGTCGCGGGTCTTCGGGGTGCCCTTGATGCCGGCCTTCGCCCAGATCTTCTTGTTGTAGATGACGACGCGGTTGGCGAAGTACCAGGGGGCGGCGTACTGCTTGCCCTCGTACACCGAGGACTGGGAGACCGAGGGCGTCCAGTCGGCGCCGGTCTCCTTCTTGAGGTCGGCGAGGTCGGCGAGACCGCCGGTGGCCGCGTAGGCGGGGGTCTGGGTGTTGCCGACCTCCAGGACGTCCGGCGGGTTGTTCTCGGAGAGGGCGGTGGTGATCTTCTGCTGGATCCCGTCCCACTTCTGGATCTCGAACTTCAGCTTCGCGCCGGTCTTCTTCTCGAACGCGGCCTGGACGTCCTTGGTCCACTGCGGCGGCGCGGAGCCGTCCATGGTCCAGACCGTGAGCGTCTGGCCCTTCCAGCTGTCCGGTCCCGCGTCCTTGCCGCTGTCCTTGCCGTCGTTTCCGCCACACGCCGCAACGGAGACCATCATGCCCGCGATCACGATCGCGGCAGCGAGCTTGCGCTTCACGCCACCCTCCTCAGGGATGCCACTAACCCCCCACGCCCTCGGCGGTGACCTGCGTACGACGCTGTTGCACGTAGGGCTCGGGACCTGGCCGCTAATGGTGTAGACCAGTACGGTGGAGCTTGGCCTAGACCTTTCGGGGTGTCAAGGGTGGCCAGGGAAGCCGATTCCGGCCGTTACGAGAACGTCACCGGAGCGCGTCCGTCCACATCCGCCCCTTTCGCCCGGCGTCCGGCTGGACCTGGCCCGGCGGAGGCGAGTTGGACTAGACCATAGGGCAGTTGGTCGCTATAACGGGAGACCGTCGACACAGCCGGGAAGGCAGGCATGACCACCGACGTCAGCAGCGCCCAGCCGTACTCAGGGGCGTCCGGCCGCACCGCGCGCGTCCCGAAGTACTACCGGATCAAACAGCGGCTGCTCGCCATGGCCGAGGACTTGCAGCCCGGCTCGGCGATGCCGGCCGAGCGGCTGCTCGCCGTGCGGTTCGACACCTCACGGACCACCATCCGGCAGGCGCTCACCGAACTCGTGGGCGAGGGCCGCCTGGACCGGATCCAGGGCAAGGGCACCTTCGTCGCCCAGCCCAAGCTCTCCCGGACGCTCCAGCTCACCTCGCACACCGAGGACATGCGCGCCCAGGGCCTGACGCCCGCCTCGCAGGTGCTGGACATCGGGGAGGTGCCGGCGGACGAGAGGCTCTGCGGACTGCTCGGCATCGGGATCGGCGAACGGGTGCTGCGCATCGAGCGGCTGCGGCTGGCCGGCGGCGACCCGATGGCGATCGAGACGACCCATCTGTCCGCGCGCCGCTTCCCCGGCCTGCGCGCGTCCCTGGCCACCTACCCGTCGCTGTACACCGCGCTCGCCGAGGTCCACGGCGTCCATCTCGCGGAGGCCGACGAGACCATCGAGACCTCGCTGTCCACCCCGCGCGAGGCGCAGTTGCTCGCCACCGACGTGGGCCTGCCGATGCTGCTGCTGTCCCGCCACTCCCGGGACGCGGAGGGCCGGCCGGTGGAGTGGGTGCGCTCGGTCTACCGGGGTTCCCGCTACAAGTTCGTGGCCGCCCTGCGCAGACCCGACGGCCGGGTGGTCCGCCGCGGACCGGCCGCGGCGGACGGGGACGTGAGCGGTCGCGCCTGACCCGGCGGCGCGGCCCGCGCGCACCCGGGGCACGTGGCCGGCGGCGTGGCGGGAGCCCGGTCACTTCCGGGTGAGCGTGATGTCCTTCGCCTGGACGGCGTGGAAGGACGGCAGCAACAGCAGGCCGCTGGAGCGCAGCTCCGTCACCGTGGCCTGGACGTGGACCTTGCCGGCCTTGAAGGAGTCCGGCGAGACCTTCCCGGTGTTCTTCCACCGGTGCTCGGCGCCGTCGCACCGGGCGACGCTGCCGCCGATGCCGTACACGGTCTTGCTGTCCTTGTCGCTCTGGCTGACCGCGGAGCTGACGAAGGCGGCGCCCGTCGCCCCGGTGCACCGGTAGGTGCCGGAGAGGGTGACGGTGCCGTCCTCGGTGATGTGGCCGGTCTTGTCGACGGTCACGGTCTCGGACGCGCCGGCGGCTGCCGGGGCGACGGCCGCGCACAGCAGGGCCGCGGTGCCGAGGGCCGCGGCGAGGGCGGGGCGAGCCGGCATGGGGTACCTCCCGGTGTTCGTGAGCTCAGGGCTCCACTCGTACCGGGCGGCCGGTCCGGCAGGCGTGATAGTCACTCCTTCGGTGGCGCGTCTTGGAACCGTCCGGGAGTTGTCCGCGTGTTGTCACGCTTCACGACAGGCGGTTCCGGGGCGTTCACGGCGGGAGCATGGTCTGGGTATGCGGGTGCCGGCCGAACGCGCCGGCCCCCTCGCCGCCGATGTGGAGGTGCGCCATGTGCTCCTGTCCGTCCTCCCTCTCCGGGTGCCCCGTGTCCCGCACCGGCACGCCGCACCCGGTGGCCGCCCACCCCGAGCAGGGCTGGACCCTGCTGTGCGACGGCTCCATCGTCTTCGACGACAGCGGGGAACTGCACCCGGACGGCAGCGTGGTGCCGCCCCGCCGGGTCCCGGCCGAGCGGCTCGCGGTGGCCGCCTGACCCGGGCTCCCTACGGCAGTACGGCGAACCCGTCCAGCTCCACCAGAGCCTGCTCGTCCCACAGCCGTACGACCTCCACGACGGCCATCGCGGGATAGTCCCGGCCCGCCGACTTCCGCCAGATGCGGCCCAGTTCGCGGACCTGGTCGCGATAGGCGGCCACGTCCGTGGCGTACACGGTGACGCGGGCGAGGTCGGCGGGGGTGCCGCCGGCCGCGCGCAGGGCGGCGAGGAGGTTGGTGAGGGCCCGCTCGAACTGCTCGGGGAGTGTCCCCCCGGTGATCTTGCCGTCGGGGTCGAGGGCGGTCTGGCCGGCGAGGAACACCACGCGTGAGCCGGTCGCGACGACGGCGTGCGAGAAGCCCGTGGGCGGGGACAGCTCGGGCGGGTTGACGCGCTCGGTGCTCACCGGGCCTCCTCCGGTCGTGCCGTGGCGTACAGCTCCTTGGCGATGATGCCCCGTTGGACCTCGCTCGCCCCCTCGTAGATGCGCGGGGCGCGCACCTCGCGGTAGAGGTGTTCGAGGAGGTGGCCGCGGCGCAGGGCGCGGGCGCCGTGCAGCTGGACGGCGGTGTCGACGACGAACTGCGCGGTCTCGGTCGCCAGCAGTTTGGCCATCGCGGCGCGCTTCGGGACGTCGGCGGCGCCCTCGTCGTACGCGGTCGCCGCCGCGTACACCATCAGCCGAGCCGCCTCGGTGCGCAGCGCCATCTCGGCGACCTGGTGGGAGACGGTCTGCAGGTCCCGCAGGGTCCCGTGGAACGCCTCGCGCCGCCGGGTGTGCGCGACGGTCGCGTCCAGGGCGGCCTGGGCCATGCCGACCGCGAAGGCGCCGACGCTGGGCCGGAAGAGATTGAGGGTCCCCATGGCGACGGCGAAGCCGCGGTCCCTCTCGCCGAGCACGTCGTCGGCGCCGACCGGGACGGCATCGAAGTCGAGGGCGCCGATGGGGTGCGGCGAGAGCATCTCCAGCGCGCTGCCGGTGAGGCCGGGCCGGTCGGCCGGGACGAGGAACGCGGTCACGCCGCGGGCTCCGGCACCGGGTGTGGTGCGGGCGAAGACGGTGTAGAAGTCGGCTTCGGGGGCGTTGGAGATCCAGCACTTGACGCCGGTGAGCCGCCAGCCCGCGCCGCCGTCGGGCTCGGCCGCCAGGGAGAGCGCGGCCGCGTCCGAGCCGGCCCCGGGCTCGCTCAGCGCGAAGGCGGCGACCGCGCTGCCGTCGGCGACCCGGGGCAGCCAGCGCTCACGCTGCGCGGGGCTGCCGTGGGCGTGCACCGGATGGGCGCCGAGTCCTTGCAGGGCGAGGGCGGTCTCGGCCTCGGTACAGGCCTGGGCGAGGGACTCGCGCATCAGACACAGGTCGAGGGCGCCGGAGGTGAACAGGCGTGCCAGGAGCCCGAGTCGGGCGAGTTCCACGAGGAGCGGCCGGTTGACGTGTCCCGGTTCGCCCTTGTCCGCGAGCGGGCGCAGCCGTTCGGCGGCCCGTGTGCGCAGCTCGGCACACCAGGCGATCTGCTCGGGTCCGAGTGAGAATGCGGGCACTGCCGGTCCTCCCTCCGGGGCGGGCCGCCAGGACCGTACCCCGTCGCCGTCCGGGCCGACGCCACCGCGGCGCCTCCCGTCCTGTCCGGGGGCCGGCCACCGACCCCCTCCCGCCGCCGTCCGCGGCGGGCCGTCACGCCCCCTCACCACTACCACCCGGAGCGGGCCCGGGCCCTGTTCACCCTCACCGTCCGGGGCGGGCCGTCGCGGCCCCCGTCCTCTCACTTCCCACGTTATCGCGCAAGCTTGACTGCCGTCACCAACACGATACGCTCGAATCGCGAGCCCATCACGACGCCCGTCTCGACGCCAGCCACGGCAAGGGGGCGAACCGCCATGCATCGCTCGGCCCACGTCGACACCTTCGCGCGCGACCATCTGCCGCCGCCGGACGAGTGGCCCGAGCTGCGGTTCGACCTGCCGGCGCTGCGCTACCCCGACCGGCTCAACTGCGCCGCGGAACTCCTGGGCCACGCCGACCCTGCCCGCCCCGTCTTCCACACCCCCGACGGCCCCAGCTGGACCTACGGCGACCTGCGCGAGCGCGTCGACCGGATCGCGCACGTGCTCACCGGCGACCTCGGCGTGGTCCCCGGCAACCGGGTCCTGCTGCGCGGCCCCACCACGCCCTGGCTCGCCGCCTGCTGGCTCGCCGTCCTCAAGGCGGGCGCGATAGCGGTCACCGTGCTGGCCCAGCAGCGCGCGCACGAGCTGGCCACGCTGTGCGACATCGCCCTGGTGCGGCACGCGCTGTGCGACATCCGCTCGGTGGACGACCTGGCGAAGGCCGACATACCCGGGCTGCGGATCACGACGTACGGCGGTGACGGCCCCGACGACCTCCTCAACCGCCCCGGACCCGGCACGCCGTACCCGGCGGTCGACACCGCGGCCGACGACGTGGCCCTGATCGCGTTCACCTCGGGCACCACCGGTCACCCGAAAGGGTGCATGCACTTCCACCGGGACGTGCTGGCGATCGCGGACACCTTCTCGGAACATGTGCTGCGCCCCCGGGCGGACGACGTCTTCACCGGCAGCCCCCCGCTCGGCTTCACGTTCGGCCTGGGCGGCCTGGTGGTCTTCCCGATGCGGGCCGGCGCCAGCTCCCTGCTCCTGGAGGAGGCGGGCCCGCGCCGGCTGCTGCCCGCGATCGCCGAGCACGGTGTCTCGGTGCTCTTCACCGCCCCGACCGCCTACCGCGCCATGCTGGAGCTGCTCGACGGGTACGACCTCTCGCCGCTGCGGCGCTGTGTGTCGGCCGGTGAGAACCTGCCCGCGGCCACCTGGCGGGCCTGGCACGACCGCACCGGCCTGCGCGTCATCAACGGCATCGGCGCGACCGAGCTGCTGCACATCTTCGTCTCCGCCGCGGACGAGCACATCCGGCCGGGCACCACGGGTGTTCCGGTGCCGGGCTGGCAGGCGCGCGTGCAGGACGCGGAGGGCACACCGGTGCCCGACGGCGAGCCCGGCCTGCTCGCCGTGCGCGGCCCGGTCGGCTGCCGTTACCTCGCCGACCCGCGACAGCGGGAGTACGTGCGGGGCGGCTGGAACGTCACCGGTGACACCTATGTCCGCGAGCCCGACGGCTACTTCCGCTATGTGGCCCGCGCCGACGACATGATCATCTCCGCCGGGTACAACATCGCCGGACCGGAGGTGGAGGACGCGCTGCTGCGGCACCCGGACGTGCTGGAGACGGCGGTCGTGGGCCGGCCCGACGAGACCCGCGGACACGTGGTCGTCGCCTACACGGTGCTGCGCGACGGGGCCGCACGCGACCCCGAGCCCCTGCGCGCCTTCCTCAAGTCCGAGCTGGCGCCGTACAAGTGTCCGCGCGAGTTCGTCTTCCTGGACGCCCTGCCCCGCACGGCCACCGGGAAGCTCCAGCGGTTCCGGCTTCGCACCGAAGGTGACCGGCAGTGACGCCGACGACCTAAAATGATCAACGTGTCCGACCAGCACGCCCCCAGGTCCCTCATCGTCACGCTCTACGGCGCGTACGGCCGCTTCATGCCGGGCCCGGTGCCCGTCGCCGAGCTGATCCGGCTCCTGGCCGCGGTCGGCGTGGACGCGCCCTCCGTCCGCTCCTCGGTGTCCCGGCTCAAACGGCGCGGGCTGCTGCTGCCGGCCCGCACGGAACAGGGCGCGGCCGGCTACGAACTCTCCCCCGAGGCACGCCAGTTGCTGGACGACGGCGACCGGCGGATCTACGCCACCACGCCCGTGGAGGACGCGGGCTGGGTGCTCGCGGTGTTCTCCGTGCCCGAGTCGGAACGCCAGAAGCGGCATGTGCTGCGTTCCCGGCTGGCGGGCCTGGGCTTCGGCACGGCGGCCCCCGGCGTGTGGATCGCCCCGGCCCGGCTGTACGAGGAGACCCGGCACACCCTGCGCCGGCTGCAGCTGGATCCGTACGTGGACTTCTTCCGGGGCGAGCACCTGGGTTTCGCGCCCACGGCCGAGGCGGTCGCCCGCTGGTGGGACCTGGCCGCGATCGCCAAGGAGCACGAACGCTTCCTGGACGCGCACGCCCCGGTCCTGCACGCCTGGGAGCACCGCCCGGACACCCCGCCCGCGGAGGCCTACCGCGACTACCTCCTCGCCCTGGACTCCTGGCGCCACCTCCCCTACACCGATCCGGGCCTGCCCACCCCGCTGCTGCCCGCGGGCTGGCCGGGCGTGCGCTCGGCGGAGGTCTTCCGGGGACTGCACGCCCGCCTGCGGGACGCGGGGGCGCGGTTCGCGGGGGTGTGAGGGGGTCGTACTCGTACCTCGTGCTCACGGGCCGAGTGCACCCGACGGCACCGACATCTCAGCCGTCCAGCGACAGCCGGGGCTTGGGTGCGTCCGTGCGGCCCGTCCGGGGCGGCCTGCTGCCGGCGCGGTAGGGCGCGGGCCAGACGGCGCCGGGGCCGTCGTAGCCCTGCTCGGCCGCCGCGTGCAGGGTCCAGTGCGGGTCGTACAGATGCGGTCGGCCCAACGCGCACAGGTCCGTACGCCCGGCGAGGAGGAGGGAGTTGACGTCGTCCCAGGAGGAGATCGCGCCGACCGCGATCACCGGGACGCCCACCTCGTGCCGGATGCGGTCGGCGAACGGCGTCTGGTACGACCGCCCGAACTCCGGCTGCTCCTCGGCCACGACCTGTCCGGTGGAGACGTCGATCGCGTCGGCGCCGTGTGCGGCGAAGGCGCGGGCGATCCCGACCGCGCTCTCGGCGTCCGTGCCGCCCTCGGCCCAGTCCGTGGCCGAGATGCGGACCGTCATCGGCCGCTCCGCCGGCCACACCGCGCGTACGGCGTCGAAGACCTCCAGCGGGAACCGCAGCCGCCGCTCCGGCGAGCCGCCGTAGGCGTCGGTGCGGTGGTTGGTCAGCGGGGAGAGGAAACCGGAGAGCAGATAGCCGTGGGCGCAGTGCAGTTCCAGCAGGTCGAATCCGGCGCGGGCGGCCCGCCAGGCGGCGGCGGTGAACTGCTCACGGATGTCGGTCAGTTGGGCCCGGGACAGCTGCCTGGGAGTCTGGCTGCCCGGCTTGTACGGCAGCGGGGAGGCGGCGACGAGCGGCCAGTTGCCGCGCGGCAGCGGCTCGTCCATGCCCTCCCACATCAGCTTCGTGGAGCCCTTGCGGCCGGAGTGGCCGAGCTGGACGCCGATCGCGGTGCCGGGCGCCTGGGTGTGCACGAAGTCGGTGACGCGCCGCCACGCCTCGGCCTGCCGGCCGGTGTAGAGCCCGGTGCAGCCCGGCGTGATCCGGCCCTCCTCGCTGACGCAGACCATCTCGGTCATGACGAGTCCTGCCCCGCCGAGGGCGCGGGCGCCGAGGTGGACGAGGTGGAGGTCGCCGGGGACGCCCTCGTGGGCGGAGTACATGTCCATCGGTGACACGACGACCCGGTTGCGCAGGGTCAGGCCGCGCAGCCGGAACGGGGTGAACATCGGCGGTGTTCCGGGCGGGCAGCCGAACTCGCGCTCGACGGCTTCGGTGAAGCGGGCGTCGCGCAGCCGGAGGTTGTCGTGGGTGACGCGGCGGCTGCGGGTGAGCAGGTTGAAGGCGAACTGGCGGGGCGGCCGGCCGAGGTACAGGCCCAGGTTCTCGAACCACTCCAGGCTCGCCCGCGCGGCCCGCTGGGTGGAGGCGACGACGGGTTTGCGCTCCTCCTCGTAGGCCGCCAGGGCGCTCGGCACGTCGGGGTGTTCCGCGAGGCACGCGGCCAGCGCCAGCGCGTCCTCCACGGCGAGCTTGGTGCCGGAGCCGATGGAGAAGTGGGCGGTGTGCGCGGCGTCGCCGAGCAGGACGACGTTGCCGTGCGACCAGCGGTCGTTGACGACCGTGCGGAACGTCGTCCACGCCGAGTTGTTGGAGTGCAGGGGCCGGCCGCGGAGCGCGTCGGCGAAGATCTTGGCGCACCGCTCGACGGATTCGTGGGCACCGAGTTCGTCGAACCCCGCCGCTCGCCAGACCTCCTCCCGCATCTCGACAATGACGGTGGAGGCGTCGGCCGCGTAGGGATAACCGTGCAGCTGCATCACGCCGTGTTCGGTCTCGGCGATCTCGAAGCGGAAGGCGTCGAAGGGGAAGTCGGCGGCGAGCCAGATGTAGCGGCAGCGGTGTTCGCTCACCCGGGGGCGGAAGGCGTCGGCGTACCCGGCGCGGGTGGTGCTGTGGACGCCGTCCGCGGCGATGACGAGGTCGTACCCGGCGCAGAGGGTGTCCGGGCCGGGGGCCTCGGCGGAGAACCTCAGGTCCACGCCGAGGGATCGGCAGCGGTCGTGCAGGATGCCGAGGAGACGGCGCCGGCCGAGCGCGGCGAAGCCGTGGCCGCCCGACCGGTGTGTGACACCCTGGTGCACGATGTCGATGTCGTCCCAGCGGACGAAGTCCCGTTGCAGCGCCTCGTAGACCACGGGGTCGGCGTGTTCGATGCCGCCGAGGGTCTCGTCCGAGAGGACCACGCCGAAGCCGAAGGTCTCGTCCGGGGCGTTGCGCTCCCAGACCGTGATCTCACGGCTCGGGTCGAGCCGTTTGAGCAGCGCCGCCGCGTACAGGCCGCCGGGGCCGCCGCCGATGACCGCCACACGCATGAAAGGTCACCTCCCCCGCCACTTGGGCGGGCGCTTCTCCGTGAAGGCCGCGTGGAACTCGGCGTAGTCCTCGCCGTTCATCAGCAGGGCCTGGGTCGAGGCGTCCAGCTCGACGGACGCCGCCAGGGGCATGTCCAGCTCGGCCGTCAGGAGCGCCTTCGTCTGGGCGTGGGCCAGGGCCGGGCCGTCGGCGAGGCGGCGGGCCAGTTCGCCGGCCGCCTCGTCGGCTCGGCCCTCCTGCGTCAGTTCGCTGATCAGGCCGATGCGCTCGGCCTCGGCCGCCCGGACGGGTTCGCCCAGCATGAGCAGCCGGGTCGCGTGGCCCAGGCCGACGACCCGGGGCAGCAGATAGGCCGCGCCCATGTCGCCGCCGGACAGACCGACGCGGGTGAAGAGGAAGGCGAAGCGGGCGGTCGGGTCCGCCACCCGGAAGTCGGCGGCCAGCGCCAGGACCGCGCCCGCGCCCGCCGCGACCCCGTGCACCGCGGCGATCACCGGGAACGGGCACTCCCGGATCGCCCGCACCACCTGGCCGGTCATCCGGTTGAAGTCGAGCAGCTGGGCGGTGTCCATGGCGAGGGTGGCGCCGATGATCTCGTCGACGTCGCCGCCCGAGCAGAAGCCCCGTCCCTCGCCGGCCAGCACCAGGGCGCGTACGGCCCGCTCCCGGGACAGCTCGGCCAGCAGGTCGCGCAGGTCGGCGTAGGCGCCGAAGGTGAGCGCGTTGAGTTTGTCGGGACGGCTGAGGGTGACGGTGGCGACCCCGTCGGCGAGCTGGAGGCGCAGGTGCTCCCAGTCGCAGGTGCGGGCGGCGGAGCCGGTGAAGGGACTCATGACGTGCGGCCTCCTAGGGGGGCGGTGCCGTACGTTGCGCGGTCCTTCGAAGTTATCACTTGTTTGTGACTGTCGTCACGAGTGCGCGACAGGCCGCCGTCCGATCGGCCGAGTCCGGTCACGCGCGTCACCGGTCGTCGACAGCGCCGTAACAGTGGGCGCGGCCGCGCGAGGCGGGGCGTTCACCGGGGTAGGCCGCCGGTACCGGGGACGAGGGTCCCGGGCGAAGCCCGACGACGGTCTGTGGTGGCCGGGCCCGTACCATTCCTACAGTCGAAAGCAGGACAGCCTGCTCCATGAACGGACTCGCCTTGCACGAACGCCCCACCGAACCGGCCTCCTGGCGCATCGCGCTGCCGCACACCGCCGCCGCGGTGCCCGTGGCACGCGCCCTGGTGCGCACGGCCCTCGCCGAGGTGGAGCACCCCGCCGACTGCGACACCGCGGAACTGCTGACGGCGGAGCTGGTGGCCAACGCGGTGGAGCACACCGCCGGGCGCGGCCCGATCGAGCTGGTGGTGGAGCTGTTGCCGACCGGCTGCCAGGTCGAGGTGCACGACCCGGACCCGGCGCCGCCCGGCCATCTGACCCGGCCCGTGATCGAGGAACCCGACCCCTGGCAGGAGGGCGGGCGCGGCCTGCTGCTGATCCGCGCCCTCAGCTCGTCCTGCGGTCACCGCCCCACCCCGTCGGGCAAGGCGGTGTGGTTCAGACTGCCTGTGATTCCCGCTCAGCGGCGACGCTCGGCGTGACCTCCGGGGCCGCCGCGGCCTCGGGGGCCGCCTGGGCCAGCGTCGAGTGCCGGCGGCCGTAGCCGGCGTAGATCAGCAGGCCCACCACGAGGAACACGGCGAACTGCAGCCAGGTCTGCCAGCCGGTCTCGTACATCAGGTAGAGGCAGAAGGCGACGCCGAGCAGCGGGCCCACGGGGTAGAACGGGACGCGGAAGCTGCGGCTGAGGCCCGGTTCGCGGCGGCGCAGGGCGATCACCACGATGTTGACGACGGCCATGATGGCGAGCGTGCCGATGGTGCACAGGTTCATCACGGCGTCCAGGGAGGCGAAGGCCGCGGGGAGCGCGAAGACGACCGCGACGATCAGTGTGCCGGCGACCGGCGTGGAGGTCTTCGGGTTCACCTTCTCGAAGACGCGCGGGATCAGCCCGTCCCGGGACATCGACATCAGGATGCGGGTCTGGCCGTACATCACCGCGAGGACGACCGAGGCGATGGCGACGACCGCGCCGAAGGCGATCACGCCGCCGCCGACGGCGGAGCCGGTGACCTCGTTGACGACGTAGGAGAGGGCCGCGGGGCGGCCGGCGACCTGCTTGCCGCCGACGGCGCCGATCGCGGCGAGCGCGACCGCGCAGTACAGCAGGGTCACGATGCCCATGCAGACCATGATCGCGATCGGGATGTCCCGGCGCGGGTTCTTGGCCTCCTCGCCGGCGGTGGTGATCGCGTCGAAGCCGATGTAGGAGAAGAACGCGGCCGTGGTGCCCGCGCCGATGCCGCCGAGGCCGGCCGGCGAGAAGGGGGTGAGGTTGCCGTGCTTGAAGGCGCTGTAGCCGATGGCGCAGAAGGCCAGCAGGATGACCAGCTTGACCGCGGCCATGGCGGCCGTCGCCCGGGCGCTCTCGCGCACGCCGCGCACCAGCAGCACCGAGGCCATGGCGATGACGATCACGGCGGGGAGGTTGACGATCCCGCCGTCGCCCGGGCCCGCGGACAGCGCGGCCGGGAGCTGCACGCCGGTGAGGCTGTGCAGCAGTTCGTTGACGTACTGGCTCCAGCCGACGGCGACGGCCGAGATGGAGATGCCGTACTCCAGCAGCAGGCACCAGCCGACCAGGAAGGCGGTGGACTCGCCGAGGCCGGCGTAGGCGAAGGAGTACGAGGAGCCGGAGACCGGGATCGCACCGCCCAGCTCCGCGAAGGAGAAGGCGGTGAAGACGCAGGTGATCGCGGCGAGGACGAAGGAGACGACGACGGCCGGGCCGGCCTGGGCGACGGAGTCGGAGAGGCCGACGAAGATGCCGGTGCCGACGATGGCGCCGACGCCGAAGCAGATGAGCTGGAAGAGGCCCATCGTGCGCTTCAGGCCGTGTCCCTCGCGGTCGGCGCCGGATTCGGCGACCAGCAGGTGCGGGGACTTGATGCGGGGAGCGGGCATTGCGGGTGGTGCTCGTTTCTGGTGGTGCGGACGACCGGTGGGTCGCGGCGACGACGCCGGAAATGGGTGGTTCCGGGCCGTCGGTCAGGATAAGGCGAGGTCGGGGCGGTGGACCAGGGGTTACCGGGCGAGTGTGGCGACCAGCACCGCCTTGATGGTGTGCAGGCGGTTCTCGGCCTCGTCGAAGACGACCGAGTGCGCGGACTCGAAGACCTCGTCGGTGACCTCCAGCGAGTCGAGACCGTAGGTCTCGTGGATCTCGCGGCCCACCTTGGTGCCGAGGTCGTGGAAGGCCGGCAGGCAGTGCAGGAACTTCACGTCCGGGTTGCCCGCGGCGCGCAGGACGTCCATGGTCACGGCGTACGGCGCGAGCGCCTTGATCCGCTCGGCCCAGACCTCCTTCGGCTCGCCCATCGAGACCCACACGTCCGTGGCGACGAAGTCGGCGCCCGCGACGCCCTCCACGACGTCCTCGGTGAGGGTGATCCGGGCACCGCTCGCCGCGGCCAGCCGCCGGGCGCGGTCGACGATCTCCGGGGCGGGCCAGTAGGCCTCGGGAGCGGCGATCCGCACGTCCATGCCGAGCAGCGCGCCGGTGACCAGGTAGGAGTTGCCCATGTTGAAGCGGGCGTCGCCGAGGTAGGCGAAGGCGATCTGCCGCAGCGGCTTGGCGCTGTGCTCGGTCATGGTGAGCACGTCGGCGAGCATCTGGGTGGGGTGCCAGTCGTCGGTGAGGCCGTTGTAGACGGGCACCCCGGCGTGGGCGGCCAGCTCCTCGACCTTGGCCTGGCTGTCCCCGCGGTACTCGATGGCGTCGAACATCCGGCCGAGGACGCGGGCGGTGTCCTTCACGGATTCCTTGTGCCCGATCTGCGAGCCGGCCGGGTCGAGGTAGGTGGTGTGGGCGCCCTGGTCGGCGGCGGCGACCTCGAACGCGCAGCGGGTGCGCGTCGAGGTCTTCTCGAAGACCAGGGCGATGTTCCGGCCGCGCAGGTGCCGCGTCTCGGTCCCGGCCTTCTTGGCGGCCTTCAGCTCGGCGGCCAGCTCGACCAGGCCGCGGAACTCCTCCTCGGTGAAGTCCACCTCCTTGAGGAAGTGGCGGCCGGCGAGGGCGGTCGGGACTGTCGCCATGGGGGGCGCTCCAGAGGTACGACTACAGATGACTCTGGAAGTCTATACGAACATTCACATTTCTATACAGCGTCTCGCTCCACGGGACAGCTCATGCACCGGGGGCCTCCCCGGCCCCGCCCGAGCTCACTGCCCGGGATCTCGATCACCTCGATGCCCTGTTTGCGCAGGTGCGTGTTGGTGGTCGAGTTGCGCTCGTAGGCGACGACGACCCCGGGCTCGACGGCGAGGACGTTGCAGCCGTCGTCCCACTGCTCGCGCTCGGCGGCGTGCACGTCCTGGGTGGCGGTCAGCACCCGGATCTCGCCGAGGCCGAGGGCGGCGGCGATCGCGCGGTGCATGTGCTCCGGCGGATGGTCGGTGACCTTCAGCTCCTTGTCCGCGACCCCCGGCTCGATGGTGTACGAGCGCAGCATGCCGAGGCCGGCGTACTGGGTGAAGGTGTCGCCGTCGATCATGGTCATCACGGTGTCCAGGTGCATGAAGGCGCGCCGCTTGGGCATGTCGAGCGCGACGATCGTGCGCGCCGAGCCGGCCGCGAACAGCTTGTGCGCCAGCATCTCCACGGCCTGCGCGGTGGTGCGCTCGCTCATGCCGATGAGCACGGTCCCGTTGCCGATCACCAGGACGTCGCCGCCCTCGATGGTGGACGGGTGGTCGGCCTGCCCGCGGGACCAGACGTGGAACGCCTCGTCACGGAACAGCGGATGGTGCCGGTAGATCGCCTCGAAGTGGACGGTCTCCCGCTGCCGGGCGGGCAGGCGCATGGCGTTGATGGCGACCCCGTCGTAGATCCAGGCGGAGGTGTCGCGGGTGAAGAGGTGGTTCGGCAGCGGGCCGAGGAGGAAGTCGTCGAGGTCCATCACATGGAAGCGGACGGAGGTCGGCTCCGCGTGCGCCTCCAGGAACTCCCGCTTGGTCATGCCGCCGACCAGCGCCTCGGCGAGCTCCGGCGCGGGCAGGCCCTCGAAGACCGCACGCAGATGGTCCGTCGCGAGCGGACCGTACTCCTTCTCGTCGAAGACCCGGTCCAGGACGAGCGTGCGGGCCTGGGGGACCGCCAGGGTCTCGGCCAGCAGATCCCCGAAGAGGTGCACGGCGACCCCGCGGTCGCGCAGCACGTCGGCGAACCCGTCGTGCTCGGCGCGCGCCCGGCGCACCCACAGCACGTCGTCGAAGAGGAGGGCGTCCTTGTTGCTGGGGGTGAGCCTTTTGAGCTCCAGGTCGGGCCGGTGCAGGATCACCCGGCGCAGCCGCCCGGCCTCGGAGTCGACGTGGTATGCCATGCCTCCATCCTGGCCGTCGCCGCCCGCCTTCACGCCCTTGTCGACCGTTTCTGCCACTTCCTGTTTTCGTCGCCTTGACGAGAAACGTCTCTCCGTCTTATCGTCTCTATGACGAAAAACGGGGGCGGGACAACGAGGGGGTTCCATGGCCGACATCACCCGGCGCCTGGGCTGGCGCCATCTGCGGGGCGCGCCGACCGCGCACATCCGGCACCACCGGTCGGGCACGCTGGTGCACGACGGTCCCGGGCTCAGCTTCTGGTTCCGGCCGCTGTCCGCGGCACTGTCCGAGGTGCCGGTCGACGACCGCGAGCTGACGATGACCTTCCACGCCCGGACGTCCGACTTCCAGGACGTGTCCGTGCAGGCCACGGTCACCTACCGGATCGCCGACCCCGCCGTGGCGGCCGCGCGGCTGGACTTCTCCGTCGACCCGGACACCGGCGCCTGGCGCGGTACCCCGCTGGAGCAGCTGGGCACGCTCCTCACCGAGACGGCCCAGCAGCACGCGCTGGACGTCCTGGCGCGCACCCCGCTCGCGGCGGCCCTGGTGGACGGCGTGACGGCGGTCCGCGAGCGCGTCGCCTCCGGCCTCGGCGCCGAGCCGCGGCTGCCGGCCACCGGGATCGAGGTGGTCGCCGTACGGGTGATGGCGCTGCGGCCGGAGCCGGAGGTGGAGCGGGCGCTGCGCACCCCGGCCCGGGAGCAGATCCAGCAGGAGGCCGACCGGGCGACCTACGAGCGGCGGGCCGTGGCCGTCGAACGGGAACGGACCATCGCCGAGAACGAACTGGCCAGCCGCATCGAACTCGCCCGCCGCGAAGAGCAGTTGGTGGAGCAGCGGGGCACCAACGCCCGCCGCGAGGCCGAGGAGGAGGCGGCGGCGGACGCGGTGCGCGCCCGGGCGGAGGCGGCCCGCTCGGTGCGGCTCGCCGAGGCGGAGGCCGAGCGTTCGGTGAAGCTCGCGGAGGCCGAGGCCGCCCGGTCGCTGCGGCTCACGGAGGCCGAGACGGTCAGGTCGCGCCAGCTCGCCGAGGCCGAGGCCGCGCGCACGGCTCTGCTGGCCGACGCCGAGGCGGCCCGGGCGGTACGGGTCGCCCGTGCCGAGGCCGAGGGCGCGCGCGAACTGGGCGAGGCGCGGGCCGAGGCCCAGGCCGCCTGGCTGCGGGTGCACACCGAGGCCGGCGTCGACGGCGCCACGACCCTGCAGGCGCTCACCGCCACCCGGCTGGCGGAGAACCTCCCCCGCATCGACAGCGTGACCGTCTCACCCGACGTGCTGACCGGGCTGCTCGCCCGGCTCGCCCCGGGGGCGGCCGAGTGAGCCTCGCCCCGCGCGCCGTGCTGGTCCACCGCACCACGGAGTACGAGGAGCTGGTGGCCCGGCACGGCACGCACGGCCAGGCCGCCTTCTTCCTCGCCTCCCGGGGCCGGGACATCGAGGAGGTCGCCGACCGCCACCGGCGCGCCCGCCGCACGCTGGCCGAGGTGACCGCGGCGGTGCCGCTGGCCTGGCGGCAGGCGCGGCTGGAGCGGGGCGACCTGGACCGGTTCCTGTTCGCGCCCGAGGACGTCGTCGTGGTGATCGGCCAGGACGGGCTGGTCGCGAACGCCGCCAAGTACCTCACGGGCCAGCCGGTGATCGGCATCGACACCGACCCCGGCCGCAACCCGGGCGTGCTGGTCCGGCACCGCCCGGGCGACGCGGCGAGGCTGCTGGCGGCAGCGGGCACGTCGGTGGACGAACTCACCATGGTGGAGGCCGTCGCCGACGACAGCCAGCGGCTGCTGGCGCTCAACGAGATCTACCTGGGCACGCCCGGCCACCAGACCGCCCGGTACCGGCTGGGCCTCGACGACGACGGGGGTGTCGTCGAGGCCCAGGCCTCCTCCGGGGTGCTGGTCGGCACCGGCACCGGCGCGACCGGCTGGCTGCGCTCGGTGTGGCAGGAGCGGGGCAGCCGGATCGAGCTGCCCTCCCCCACCGAGGAGCGGCTGGTGTGGTTCGTCCGGGAGGCCTGGCCGTCACCCGCCACCGGTACGGCCCTGGTGGCGGGTGAACTCGCCGCCTCGGCGGCGCTGACGGTCACCGTGGAGTCGGACCGGCTCATCGCCTTCGGTGACGGCATCGAGACGGACGCGCTCCAGCTCACCTGGGGGCAGAGCGTCCGGGTCGGGGTGTGCGCGGAACGGCTGCGGCTCGTCGGTTAGATCGCGGTGCACGGGACGGGCCGGCGCCGGACGCACGGGGCAGGGCCACCGCCCGGCCTCCGGCGGCCGGCACCAGCCGCTCGGCGACCAGGACAGCCACCGCCTCCGGGTCGGTCGCGTCCAGCGGTGTGGGCTCCTGGAGGCGCAGGAAGGCGGCGAGGAGAAGTCCTCGGCACCGGGCAGTTCGACGGGCGGCGGCAGGTGGCGCAGAACGCCGGTGCCGTACGGCGGACCGCCCGCCGCCCGCCAGGGCACCGCCAGGCCGAGGCCCTGGCACTCGCGCTCCAGGTCCCCGCTCCCCCCGGCGCGCGAACGCCCTTGTGCCGCACGGCCGTCCACCATATGGACAGCGGTGTGCGGGGCACGAGGGTGCTCTGTGACGGACGGCCGGATCCTGCCTACAGCCGCGGGTCCACCGGCTCCGACTCCAGGGCCAGCACCCCGAACACCGCCTCGTGCACCCGCCACAGCGGCTCTCCGTCCGCGAGCCGGTCCAGGGCCTCCAGGCCGAGGGCGTACTCGCGCAGGGCGAGGGACCGCTTGTGGTTCAGGAAGCGCTGCCGCAGCTTGGCGAGGTTGTCCGGGCGGGTGTACTCGGGACCGTAGATGATCCGCAGGTACTCCCGGCCACGGCACTTGATGCCGGGCTGCACCAGCCGGCCGTCCCCGTTGCGGACCAGTGCCCCGAGGGGCTTGACGACCATGCCCTCGCCACCGCGGCCGGTCATTTCCAGCCACCAGTCGACGCCCGCGCGCACCGACTCCGGGTCACCGGTGTCGACGTACAGCCGTCGGGTGGTCTGCAGCAGTCCGGTGCCGTCGTGCTCCACCAGCCGGTCCAGCAGGGCCAGTTGCTCGTCGTGCGGCAGTGCCGCGAGGCTGCGTCCCTGGACGGCCAGCAGCTGGAAGGGCGCGAGGCGTACGCCGTCCAGGCCGTCGGTGGTCCAGCAGTAGCGGCGGTAGGCGGCGGTGAACGCGGTCGCGTCGGCGGCGCGTTCCCGCTGCCGGTCCAGCAGGCCGCCCACGTCCGCGCCCCGTGCGGCGGCGGCCTCCAGGGCGGCCAGCGCGCCCGGGAACACCGCGCCGGACGCGGCGCCGACGGCCGCGTACTGGCTGCGCAGCAGGCCCGAGGCCTTCAGCGACCACGGCATCAGCTCGGCGTCCAGCACGAGCCAGTCGGTGGCCAGCTCGTCCCACAGCCCGGCGTCCGTGACCGCCGAGCGCAGCCGGCCGAGGATCTCCTCGGTCACCTGCTCGTCGTCGAAGAACGGGCGGCCGGTACGCGTGTACAGGGAGCCGGTGGGCCCGTCGACGCCGAACCGCCTCTTCGCCGCGGCCGCGTCCCGGCACACCAGGGCGACGGCCCGCGAGCCCATGTGCTTCTCCTCGCACACGACCCGCTCCACACCGTCCGCCGCGTACTGCGCGAAGGCCTCGACCGGGTGCTCCAGGTAGCCCTGGACCTGCGAGGTCGCCGTCGGTGCCATGGTCGGCGGCAGGTACGGCAGCAGGCGCGGGTCGGTCGCGAAGCGGCTCATGACCTCCAGGGCCGCCGCCGCGTTCTCCTCGCGGACCGCCACCCTGCCCGCGTGCCGGGTCTCCACGGCCCGGCGGCCGTACACGTCCGCCAGGTCCAGCGGACGTCCGTCCTGTCCGCCGGGCGCCTCGGAGCGCAGCGGGCGGGCCGGCTCGTACCAGACCCGCTCGGCCGGCACGTCGACGAGCTGGCGCTCCGGCCAGCGCAGCGCGGTCAGCTTGCCGCCGAAGACGGCGCCGGTGTCCAGGCAGATGGTGTTGTTGAGCCAGGTCGCCTCCGGGACCGGGGTGTGGCCGTAGACCACGGCCGCGCGGCCGCGGTAGTCCTCCGCCCAGGGGTAGCGCACCGGCAGCCCGAACTCGTCGGTCTCGCCGGTGGTGTCGCCGTACAGGGCGTGGCTGCGCACCCGGCCGGAGGTGCGGCCGTGGTACTTCTCGGGCAGGCCGGCGTGGCAGACGACCAGCCTGCCGCCGTCCAGGACGTAGTGGCTGACCAGTCCGGCCAGGAACTGCCGGACCTCGGCCTTGAACTCCTCGCTCTCGCCCTCCATCTGCGCGATGGTCTCCGCGAGCCCGTGGGTGTGCTGGACGTTGCGGCCCTTGAGGTAACGGCCGTACTTGTTCTCGTGGTTGCCGGGCACGCACAGCGCGTCGCCCGACTTCACCATCGCCATCACGCGGCGCAGCACGCCCGGGCTGTCGGGGCCGCGGTCGACCAGGTCGCCGACGAAGACGGCGGTACGGCCCTCGGGGTGCACACCGTCGACGTAGCCCAGCTTGGCGAGCAGGGCCTCCAGCTCGGCGGAGCAGCCGTGGATGTCGCCGATGATGTCGAAGGGGCCGGTGAGGTGGGTCAGGTCGTTGAAGCGCTTCTCGGTGACGACGGTGGCCTGCTCGGCCTCCTCGGCGCCACGCAGGACGTGCACCTTGCGGAAGCCCTCGCGCTCCAGCCCGCGCAGGGAGCGGCGCAGTTCGCGGATGTGCCGCTGGATCACCCGGCGGGGCATGTCGGCGCGGTCGGTGCGGGCCGCGTTGCGCTCGGCGCACACCTCCTCGGGCATGTCCAGCACGATGGCGATGGGCAGCACGTCGTACTTCTTGGCCAGCTCGATCAGCTGGCGCCGGGCGTCCTGCTGCACGCTGGTGGCGTCCACAACGGTGCGGCGGCCGGCGGCCAGCCGCTTGCCGGCGATGTAGTGCAGGACGTCGAAGGCGTCCCGGGTCGCGCTCTGGTCGTTCTCGTCGTCGCTGACGAGTCCGCGGCAGAAGTCGGAGGAGATCACCTCGGTGGGCTTGAAGTGCCGGCGGGCGAAGGTGGACTTGCCGGAGCCGGAGGCGCCGACCAGGACCACGAGGGAGAGGTCGGTGACGGGGAGGACCCGCCCCTGGTTCTTCTGTGCCTCGGTCATGCCGCCTTCGCCTCCTTCTCGGTCGTGAGCGTGAACACTGCCATCTGGGTGGGCGGACCCACCTCGGGGTCCTCGGGGCCGACGGGCCGGAACTCCACGTCGTAGCCGTGCCGTGAGGCGACCGTCGCCGCCCAGGCGCGGAACTCCTCCCGGGTCCACTCGAAACGGTGGTCGCCGTGCCGGACGTGTCCGGCGGGCAGGGTCTCCCAGCGGACGTTGTACTCGACGTTCGGGGTGGTCACGAGGACCGTGCGGGGGCGGGCGTGCCCGAACACGGCGTACTCCAGGGCGGGCAGCCGGGGCAGGTCGAGGTGCTCGATGACCTCGCTGAGCACGGCGGCGTCGTAGCCCTTGAGCCGGTTGTCGGTGTAGGCGAGCGAGCCCTGGACGAGCTGGACGCGGGACGCCTGACGCTCCCCCATGCGGTCCAGTTTCAGCCGCCGGGAGGCGATGGTGAGCGCCCGCACGGACACGTCGAGACCGACGATCTCGGTGAACCGCACGTCCTTCAGCAGCTCCCGCACCAGTTCGCCCTGGCCGCAGCCCAGATCGAGGACGCGAGCGGCGCCGTGGGAGTGCAGGGCGGCGAGGATCGCCTCCCGGCGCTGGACGGCCAGCGGGGTCGGCTTCTCCTCGGCCTCCGTCTCCTCGGCGACCGCGTTGTCGATCGCCTCGACCTCGCTGTCGTCGGCCTCGGCGAGGCGTACGAGCTCCAGCCGCTCCATCGCCTGCCGCGTCAGCGACCAGCGGCGGGACAGATACCGGCTGGTGATCAGCTTCTGCTCCGGGTGGCCGGGCAGCCAGCCCGCACCGGCCCGCAGCAGCTTGTCGACCTCGTCGGAGGAGACCCAGTAGTGCTTGGCGTCGTCGAGGACGGGGAGGAGGACGTACAGGTGGCGCAGCGCCTCGGCGAGGGTGAGCCGCTCCGAGTCCAGGACGAGGCGGACATAGCGCGAGTCGCCCCACGCGGGGAACTCGGTGTCGAGCGGGACGGGTTCGGCGCCCACGCTCCAGCCGAGCGGCTCGAACAGCCGTCGTACGAGCTCGGGGCCGCCGCGGGCGGGCAGGGCCGGGACCTCGATCCGCAGCGGCAGCGGCGTGGCGGCCCGCTCGGGGCGGGCGGTGCACACCCCGCGCAGGGCGCTGGAGAAGACACCGCTCAGCGCGACCGCGAGCAGCGAAGAAGCCGCGTACGGGCGGTCGTTGACGTACTGCGCGAGCGCCGCGTCGGGCGCGCCGCCACGGCCCTTCCCCTTGCTCCGCCGGACCAGCGCGAGCGTGTCGATCTCCAGCAGCAGCGCTGCCGTGCAGCGCTGGTCGTCCGCCTCGGGGTAGAAGACGTGCGCCGCGCCGTGGGACGTGGAGAACTTCTGCGCCTTGCCGGGGTGCTTGTGCAGCAGGTACCCGAGGTCGGTGGCCGGGTGGGCGGCGTCGCCGCGCGTGGAGATCGTCAGGAACACATGACCGAGTCTTCCGGTCGCAAGGCCCGCTGACCACCGGATTTCTCGTAGTGTCCGTTATTTCGCCTGGCCGGTGATCGTCCGGGCGTTCCGTATCGCGCGCCGCTCCGCCGCGCGCTGCGCCTCCAGGTCGCCCTTGTGCCTGCGGATGAGGGATTCCTGCGCGCGCGCTTCGAGGGCGTGCACGGCGGGGACGTAGCCGGTGTCGAGCTTGCAGCGGGCGTCGGCGGTCGCCGTCCTCTTCTCCTTGTCCGTCGGCTCCTTGTGCCCGAACCAGTCGGTGTCGAGGGAGGCCTTGTCCGGGTCGGAGTAGGAGAAGCCCTTCTTCTTCATGCAGGCCGCCCACGCGCGGTCGGCCCTCTTCCAGGCCGGGTCCTTGCTCGCCCGGTCGCGGGAGTCGTGCCACAGTTCCAGGGCGAGCGAGTAGGAGCCGGACAGCTTCACGCCGTCGACCTTCACCGCCTTGGGCGCGGGGCCGTAGATCTTCCGGGTCGCCCGGCCCAGGCAGCCGCCCTCGGGGATGCGGTGGCCGTGCGTGCGGTGGCTGTCGCCGGGCTCGAAGCTGCCGGTGAGGGCGGTGTACTGGTCGGCGGGCCATTCCTGGGGCTGGCCGGAGGTGTCGGGCTCGCGGTTGTGGTAGCCGCGCTCGGCGGCCAGGCCGGGGTCGGCGATGCCGTACGGCGTGTCGTCGCCGGGCCTGTCGTCGTCTCCCGTGAGCGTTCCCTGCCGGACGGGGTAGGTCGAGTCGAGGGACTTGGTGTCGAGCGCGGCGAAGCCGGCGAATCCCAGCTCGACCATGCACTTCTTCCCGAGGGTCCACCGGGCCCGGCTGACGGCCTTCACGCCGTCCGACGCCGGGTCCGGGAGGTAGGCGTGCAACGGCAGCGCGGCCATGCTGTTGAGGCCGCGCGCCTCGTCGGCGGGGTCGTCCTGGTCGGCGAACCGGCAGGCCGACAGGGCGAGGAGACCGATGAGGGCATAAGGAAGAACTCTGCGCACCCGGCCATCCGACCAAACCTGGATCATGGGAGCCGTGATGGAGCCCACAGTTCCGGCACAGGGAGTCCACAGGGACTTCGCAGAAGACTCCTGTGATCTCCACCATGGCCCCGGCGGCGCGAACCTGGTGAAGTGAGCCCCCGTCAACTGACCACTGACCGAAGGGGGAAACCATGTCCCACGGCCATGGAGTCCGCGCCCGCAGGAGAACCGTCGTCGCGGCACTGGCGGGTGCGGTCCTGAGCACGGGGGTCCTCGCGGCCGCTCCCGCCCAGGCGGCCCCGGCACCGCAGGTGCCGGCCGAGGGCGCGTTCGCGCTGAACCCGGCCACGGGCAAGACGCTGTTCGGCAAGGCGCCGGACGCACGGCTGCGGACCGGGTCCACGACGAAGATCATGACGGCGCTCGTGGTGCTGTCGCAGCCGCACCTGGACCTCGGCCGCAAGGTGAGGATCAAGAAGGAGTACACCGACTACGTCATCGACCCCACCACCAAGAACCAGCGCTATTCGAGCGCCCGCCTGATCCTCGGCGACTCGATGAGCGTCGGGGACCTGCTGTACGGGATGTTGCTGCCCTCGGGCTGCGACGCGGCCTACGCGCTCGCGGACACCTACGGCTCGGGTGCGACGACGGCCCAGCGGACCAGGTCCTTCGTCGCCAAGATGAACGCCAAGGCAAGGGAACTGGGCCTGGCCAACACCCACTTCGACGGCTTCGACGGGGTGTCCAACGGCAACAACTTCGCCTCGCCGCGCGACCTGACCAAGCTGGCCGCGACCGCCCTGAAGAACAAGACGTTCAAGAAGGTCGTCGGCACCCCGGTGTACAAGGACATGAAGTCCTACCGCCCGGGCGGCGGAACGCACGCGATGGACGCGTGGACCAACAGCAACACGCTGCTCGGTACCTACCGGGGCGCGATCGGCGTGAAGACCGGCTCCGGGCCGGAGGCGAAGTTCTGCCTGGTGTTCGCGGCGACCCGCGGGGGCCGTACGGTCGTGGGCACGGTGCTCGCCGACACGTCGCCGCAGCAGCGTTTCAAGGACGCGGTGAACATCCTCGACTACGGGTTCGCACAGCGCGGCTGACGCAGCCGGGGCCGCCGCCGCGGTGGACGGCGACGGCGGCCCCCACCCCTGCGCGCGGCGGCACGAGCGGGGCGGGGGCTGCCCGGGGGTGTTACGACAGCTGGGACTGGACCTGCGACGAGATCAGTTCCAGGTGGTCCAGGTCGCCGAGGTCCAGCACCTGCAGATAGATCCGCCGGGAACCGATCGCGGCGTACCGGCCGATCTTGTCGACGACCTCAGCCGGTGAGCCGGCCAGGCCGTTGGCCTTCAGTTCGTCCACCTCGCGGCCGATCGCGGCGGCGCGCCGGGCGACCTCCTGGTCGTCCCGGCCGACGCAGACCACGAGCGCGTTGGAGTACGTCAGGGCGTCCGCGCCGCGGCCCGCCTCCTCCGCGGCGGCGCGCACCCGGCCGAACTGCCGCTCGGTGTCCTCGACGGAGGCGAACGGGATGTTGAACTCGTCGGCGTACCGGGCGGCCAGCCGCGGGGTACGGGTGGCGCCGTGGCCGCCGATGAGCACCGGGACCTTCTTCTGGGCGGGCTTGGGCAGCGCGGGCGAGTCGGTCAGGTCGTAGTAGGTGCCGTGGAAGTCGAAGGTCTTGCCGGCCTCGGTCCCCCACAGCCCGGTGACGATCGCCAGCTGCTCCTCCAGCCGCGCGAACTTCTCCTTCGGGAACGGGATGCCGTACGCCCTGTGCTCCTCCTCGAACCAGCCCGCGCCGAGGCCCAGCTCCACCCGGCCGCCGGACATCTGGTCCACCTGGGCGACCTGGATGGCGAGCACGCCGGGCAGCCGGAAGGTGCCGGCCGTCATCAGCGTGCCGAGGCGGATGCGCTTGGTCTCGCGGGCCAGGCCGGCCAGCGTGATCCAGGCGTCCGTGGGGCCGGGCAGGCCGTCGGCAGCGCCCATGCGGAGATAGTGGTCGGAGCGGAAGAACGCGTCGAAGCCCAGGTCCTCGGCGGCTTTCGCCACGGTGAGCAACGTGTCGTACGTGGCCCCCTGCTGGGGCTCGGTGAAGATTCGAAGGTCCATACATCTATCCTGCACGCCGCACACCGCGTCAACCTGGCCGGTACCACCGGGCGCGGTCCTCCCCGGTCGGGTGAAAATCACCCATCCGGCGCACCGGGCACCCCGTGGGCCAGTGACCGGCCCCCCTGGTGATCGTTGGGCCGTCGGAGCCGGACCGCCCGGCACCCGCGGCGGACGGTGTCCGCCGTCGCGCGTCACGGTCGGCCCTGCCGGGCCGGGGGGTGAGGAGACCGTCATGTCCGAAGAGAGTGGCTCCGCCGGTCAGCGGGCCGGCTGCACCGGTCAGCCGAAGGGGCTGCTGGAGCAGATGGAAGAGCTGATGGCGGCGCTGAACGCGGATCTGTCGGAGCTGGCGGATCTGCAGGGCGGGGAGCGCGACTCCGTGGAAGAGGCCGGGCTCGGCTGATGTGCCGTCCTGGCGGCCGCCGCCCCCGGATCCCCGCTGCCGGGCCTGGCGGCCCCTCGTCCTCACACGCCGGACGGGCTGTTGCGGTTGTCGTTCTCCTGTAAGGCCTCCTCCCGCGCCGCCAGCTTGCGCAGCATCTCCAGGACGCGGTCGCGGGACTCGTCGGCCGCGTCGATGGCCTCCATGCACTGCCAGTAGGTCGCCTCGTCGGCCGCGGCGCTGGCCACGCCGACCAGGGCTATGCCGACCTCGCCGAGCAGACCGCTGAGGCAGAGCAGCGTCTCGCGGGCGTCGGCCAGCTCGGTGAGCTGGGCGGCGCGCAGGTCGCCCAGGTCCAGTTCGGGCGGGTCCAGGACGCCGCAGCCGCGGCCCGCCAGCTCCGTGAGGCCGAGCGCCTCGCCGCGCAGCTCGGGCGGGCCGGAGACCGCCAGCCGACTGCCGATCGCCTGCGCCAGGGCCTGTGCCTGCCACACCTCCGCCAGGATCTCGCCCGTGTCGGCGCCGCCCGCCAGGGCGCGCCGGCTCGTGAGGATGAGCCGTACCGCATCCATGCGTCGCCCCCGTCCTTCCGCGTGCTTCCTCGCACGTCGCTTGAACTCCCGTGTCCACTACCCAGAGTGAAGGCGTCGGGGGCGAAAAGCCAGAGGTAAACGGAAATCTCTGGACAACAATTCGGATTCGACCGGCTATTTGACTCCGGAGAGTAATAACGGAGTTTAGCCTTCCGGTCGTTGACGTCCCTCGGGTCCGCCCGGTGCCCCGGGCGCCGGGAAGCGCTGTTCGTTGCGGTCGATCTTGGCGGCCAGAGCGGCCAGCGGGTCGATGCCGAGCACATCGCAGAACTGCAGGAGATAGGCGAGGACATCGGCGACCTCGTCCGTGACCCGGTGCGCGGTGCCGGGGTCGGCCATCACCCGGGCCGACTCCTCCGGGGTCAGCCACTGGAAGATCTCGACCAGTTCGGAGGCCTCCACCGAGAGGGCGGCGGCGAGGTTCTTGGGGATGTGGTAGGGCTGCCAGTTCCGCGCGGCCGCGAACTCGGCGAGCCTGCGCTGGAGTCGGGCCAGGTCGAGGGGTTCCGTCACGCCTCCAGGTGTACCACCGTGACACCCTCGGTCCCGGCCGCCCACGAGGCGTCGCTCACCGCGCCCACGCACCGGATGTGCCCGCGCTCGCCCATCCGGACCGCCGTCCGCAGCAGTTCCCGGCGCTGGGCCGGGTCGAGGCAGCGGTCGAAGCCGTCGGCGAGGACGGTGAGGGTGCGCAGGGCGTCGGGCACCTCGCCGGGCGCGTCCACGTCCAGGACGCCGGGCCCGGTCAGCAGGACCAGCGTCAGCGCGAGATAGCGCAGTCCGCCGTCGCCGAGCCGGGCGAGGTCGGTGCGCGGGCCGGCGCCGCGGTCGAGCAGCGCCCGTACCGTGCCGTCCGGCAGCGGTTCGGCGACCAGGTCGGCCACCGGGCCGGCGCAGCCCGCGCCCAGCGCCTCGACCAGCCGGCCGTGCCGGCGCGCGCACTCCGCGCGGGTGCGCCACAGCACGTCGGCGAGGTTGTCGCAGCCGGGCAGCAGCCGGCCGGAGCCGAGGGGGACGGGGGTGCGCATGCACTCCGGGCGGGGATCGCAGGGGAAGACGGACCGCAGGGCGACCACCATCTGCTCGGCCGCGGCGAGCACATGCCGCTGCCCGACCGTCTTGCCGGCCACGCGCAGCGGCAGCAGGGCGGTGCCGAGGCGGTCGTCGGGGAGCGGGGCGCGGGTCACCGGGGCGGAGCCCGCGGTGTGCCAGGCGGCCTGGACGGTACGGCGCCCGGGGTCGCGCAGTGCGGTCTCCAGCAGGACCACCCCGCCCGCGGTCAGCCGCTCCCCGGCGATCCGCAGGTCCGGCTCGGCCTGTACGGCGATGTCGAGCCGGACCGGTCCCTCGGCGCCGTCGGCCGTACACCCGATCCGGAAGCCCCGCCGCCCTCCGGCGTCGGGGCGCGCCCGCTGCGGGACGCAGGCGACCGGGTCCGGGAACGCGTCGCCGAGCGAGGCTCCGCCGGCGAGCCGGGCCAGCGCCTCGTACGCCGCGAGCGCGGTCGTCTTCCCCGCGCCGCTGGGCCCCGCGAACAGGGTGACGGGCCCCAGCGGAAACCCGGCCCGCCGATGCCCGGCGAAGGCCGACAGCCGCAGCTCGGTGACCCGGGCTCGTACATCGGTGGACACGCGGGACTCGCGGGACTGCGCGGGGACGGTCACGGTGGAGGCGTCGGCCGCGGGCACGGCGGACACGGAGGGCACGGCCATGCCCGGACCGTAGGACCCGAGCCACCTGCCGAACCGTTTCCCGCCCGACACCTTCCTACGATCGGGCGACCGGACCGAACCAAACCGCTCCGGGACCCCCCGGTCGGGTGACAACGCCGGGCGGCGAGCGACGGACGCCGGGCGGCGGGCGGCGGCCCGCAGACGACGGCTCGGTTCGCCGGACCCGGGGCCCCGCGCGGCGGGTGGCGGGTGGCGGGCCGAGGACAGCGGACGCCGGATGGCCGGGCACCAGGCGGCGCACGCCGGACGCCGGGCGCGGGCACGGGGCCGAGGACAGCGGACACCAGGCCGAGGACGGCGGGCCGCAGGCGCCGGGCCGCGAGCGGCGGACGACGTGCGCGGGCACCGGACCGCGGACGACGGCTCGGGCACCAGACCCGGGGCCCCGCGCGGCGGGTGGCGGGTGGCGGGCCGAGGACAGCGGACGCTGGATTCCCGGGCACCAGGCGGCGCACGCCGGACGCCGGGCGCGGGCACGGGGCCAAGGACAGCGGACACCAGGCCGAGGACGGCGGGCCGCAGGCGCCGGGCCGCGAGCGGCGGACGACGTGCGCGGGCACCGGACGGCGGACGACGCTCGGGCTCCGGACCGGGGGCACCGGGCGGTGGACGACGGACACCGGGCCGCGGGCGCGGGGCCGAGGACAGCGGACCGCCGGGCCGTGGACACCGAACGCCGCACGCCGGACACCAGGCGGCGGACACCGGACGTCGGGCGACCGGTCCCACCCGCCTTCCCGGACGCCACCACGGAGCCGCTGCCCACCTCTGCCATACCACCGCGCCTCCGCTGTCACCACCGTGGCCCTGCCACCGCCACGGCGCCGCTGCCACTGCCACCGAAACGCACCAGCCGATCCAGCGGCCCGCACCGCCCGCTCGACCGGGAGGGCCTACGCCCCGCCATCGCCCATCGCGAAGACGGCGGGCTCAGCCACCAGAGGTACCGCGACCGCCGGAGACACCCACTCGACCGCAACGGCCGCCAGAGGCATCCGCTCGACCCGCACTGACCGCCGGAGACACCCACTCGCCCGGCGCTGACCGTCGGAGGCATCCGCTCGGCCCGCGGCGACCGCCGCAAGAACCCGCCCAGCCGCACGAGGAACCGCGGCCAGCCGGACGCACCCGCCCCGCCACACGAGGGACCGCGGCCAGCCGGACGCACCCGCCCCGGCCACACGAGGAACCCCCGGTCAGTCAGAGGCACCCGGTCAGCCGGACGAGGAACCCCGGTCAGCCGGACGCACCCGGCCAGCCGTGCAAGGAACCGCGTTCAGCCGGACGCACCCCGCCCAGCCGCCGGAGGCGCCCTCAGGTGCCCGTCACGCCGACGCCCTCCATCAGCCCGCTGACCTCCGTGCCGGGCGGGGTGAGGAGGAACACATTGCGGTCCACGCGGTGCATACCGCTGCCCAGCCCGAAGACCACGCCCGTGCTGAAGTCGAGGACACGCTTGGCGACCTCGCTCTCCGCACTGGTCAGGTCGAGCAGGACCGGCGCACCGGCCATCAGGGTCTCGGCGACCTCCCGGGCGTCCGCGAAGACGTTGACCCGCAGGACCACGAAGCGGCGCCGGGTCTCGGTCTCGTCGTCCGGCAGCGAGCGGTGGTTCACCGCGGACGGCCAGGCGTCCCGGCCCCGCAGCGGCACCACCTGGGCGAGCCCTTCCCACTGTTCATCGGTGACGTCGTAGCGGCTCACCGGCTCCCCCTGACCTGACTCGCACTCAATGCCTGCACCAGCCAATTCTTACGCCAAGTCACCCGTTCGGCCCAACAACGACACACTGCGCGACCGATACACTGCCCTGACGCCAGGAACGACGCGCGGAACATGTACGCTTACGCCCGCTTCTTACCGCCCTCATACCGGACTCTTCACATGCGGCCACGCCCTGCTCACCGGCCGCCGTTAGCGTCCGGTGACGTGCACTTGGCAGAAACACAGCAGGTGACACCCGGCCGGCGGACGCAGTCGGCGGTGTCCGCCGTCCCGGTCGCCCGCGCGGAGGTCCTCGGACCGCCCGCGCAGTGGCACCGGGTGCTGACGCTGCTCGCCGACGTCAGCCTGTTCATCGGTACGCGTTCGGTGTGGACGCAGGCCGCGACACACAATCTGGTCCTCACGGCCGCGATCTCCGTCTGTTACGCCTCGATCCTGGTCACCGGCGTGCTGGCCCTCACGGTCCGCCGGACGCGTTCACTGGCCCGCCTGGACCTGGTGGTGCTGGTGACGGCGATCGTCCTGACCCTGTGCGCCTGGGCGCTCAACCACGCCGGCGGCGACGAGGCGGTCCTGACCACGCAGGCCGCGAAGGAGATCGTCGGCGGCCACCAGGTGTACGACCAGCCGTGGCCGTGGCTCTTCCACATCAAGGGCGTCGCCCTGACGGCGACGACGACGGGCGGGTACGACTACACGTACGGCTACCCCCCGCTGGCGCCGCTCGTCACCGCGCCCTTCCTGTGGCTCGGCCACACCGGGGCACCGGCGACGCTGGCGGTGACGGTCGTCCTGATCGTGGGCGCGGCGGTGCTGTGGCGGATGCTGCCGACGCCGTGGCGGTCGGCGGCCACGATGGTCTGCCTGGGCTTCGGTTTCCTGCCGATGTACGCCCGTCAGGGCTACCCGGCGATCGTCGGCCTGGTCCTGCTGGTGCCGGTGACGGTGCGCTGGCCGCGGTTCGGCGCCGGGGGCCGGCTGGGTCCCGCCGGGGTCGCGCGGGCCGCGTGCATCGGGGCCGCGTGCGCCGCACAGCAGCTTCCCTGGTTCGTCACCCCGTTCCTGCTGGCCGGGATCTACGCCGTGCGCCGCGGTGAACTCGGCGGCCGGGAGGCCGCGCGGGTGGTGCTGCGGATCGCCGCGATCGCGGTCGGCACCTGGCTGCTGATCAACGCGTACTTCGTCGTGAGCGAGCCGGGCCCGTGGCTCCGGGGCATCGCGCTGCCGCTGACCCAGGGCGCGGTGCTGCACGGCCAGGGCCTGGTCGACATCTCGCTGTACTTCACCCACGGCAGCGACCGGCTCGACTGGTACGGCCACGCGAGCATGCTGCTCGCCGCGGCCCTGCTGGCGCTGTACGTGCTGTTCGTGCGGCGGCTCGGCCCGGCCGCGACCGTGCTGCCCTGGTGCGCCTTCTACCTGGCGACCCGGTCCCAGGACGGCTACTACCTGATGTACACCCCGCTGTGGCTGGCGGCGGCGATCACCGTGCCCCTGTCGGAGTTCAGGAACGCCTGGCAGCCGCGGCCCCGGTGGCTGACCGGGCCGCGCCGCCGGCCGGCCCTGGTCGGCGCGGTCGTCCTGCTGATCATGCCCGCGCTGGCGAGCGCGGCCCTCGCGGTGACGGGCAGGCCACCGCTGCGGATGGACATCACGGCGGTCCGCAACGGATCGGCGCGCACCCTGTCGGCGATGACGGTGCGGGTGGTCAACACGGGCGGCGACGCGCTGACCCCGCACTACATGCTCACCACGGGCCAGGGCATGAACCGGTACTGGTCGCTGGCACACGGCCCGGCCACGATCCCCGCCCACGGCACGGCGACCGTCGAACTGCGGGCGCCGAAGGGCGGCTTTCCGCTGCCCGTGAAGAAGTACACCCACATCCGGCTGCGCGCCTTCACGGCTACCCCGCAGACGCTCTCCACCAAGGACGTCCGCCGCGCCGAGCTGGGCCTGAAGGGCTGAGGGCGGGTCAAGGGCCGAGCGGGCGGCTCACGCCTGCACGCGGGTGAAGCGCAGCCTGGCCGTCACGGCGGTCAGGCCGCGCATCATCCCCAGCTGGTTCCAGCCCATGCCGAACTGGTCGCGGTCCACGCTGAACTCCGTCTCCAGAGTGAGCGCGTCGGCGGTGGCGTCGCTCAGGCGCGCCGTGACGGACAGGGGCCGGGAGACGCCCCGCACGGTCAGCTGCCCGGCGATCCGCGCCTGATCGCCGTCGAGGCGGTCGGCGCCGCGCACGGCGAAGGTGATCTCCGGGTGGTTGTCGGTGTCGAGGAAGTCGGCCGAGCGCAGGTGGGTGTCCCGCTTGGTGTGCCCGGTGTCCAGGGAGGCGGCGTCCAGGGTCACGGTGCCGGTGGCCGAGCCGTCGGGCCCGACCTCGCCCGAGCCGGCGACGGTGGCGAAGGCGCCCTTCACGGTGACCAGGCCCCAGAAGGTCTTGTGCCGCAGGCCCACGGTGGACGCGGCCGGGTCGAGCTGCCAGGTGCCTGTTTCCACGGCGACGGTCATGGTCGTACTCCCGGGATCTTGATGGTTCAAATTTGGATGACTGCACGCTAGCGCCTCATCCAAATTTGGACAACCAGCTCGTCCAAAAATGGACCACAGGTAGGATCGGCTCATGTCCGCCCCCGACGCGCACCCCGCCGCCCCGCCCGCATGCCCCGCCGCGGGAAACGGCCTGCTGCCCGCCGAACTGCGCGCCTGGATGGTCCTGCTGGCCGCCACGGGCGCCGTGGAGCAGCGGCTGCGGTCGGTCGTGAAGGAGAACCTCGACGTCTCCCACGACGAGTTCCTGATCCTGTGCCTGCTGGCGGAGCAGCCCGGCACCGGACTGCGCATGACCCAGGTCGCCGACCTCCTCGGCCGCCCCAAGACCCGGCTGACCTACCAGATCGCCTGCCTCCAGCGGGCCGGCCTCGTCACCCGCAGGTCCGTGTGCGGCGACAAGCGCGGCGTACAGGTCGCCCTCACCGACCAGGCCCGCGACCTGCTGAGCGAGACCTCCGCCCTGCTCGCCGGCACCGTCCGCGAGGCCCTCGCCGACTCCATGGGCCCCGACCAGCGCGCGGCCATGTGCGCCCTCGTACCCCAGCCGCCGGACCCGGACGAGACGCCCTCCGGCGGCTGAGCGGCGCAGATCACACGCGCAAGTGGAGAAACCTCACAGCCCCCACGGTGCTCTCACCTGAGCGCACTGCCCTAGCATCCGAGCCATGACGGTCCTGCCTGACGACGGGCTCTCACTGGCCGCCGAGTTCCCTGACGCGACACACGAGCAGTGGCAACACCTGGTCGAGGGTGTGCTGCGCAAGTCGGGCAAGGAAGTCTCGGGCGCGGCAGCTGAGGACGCTCTGTCCACGACGCTGGAGGACGGGCTGCGTACCCGGCCCCTCTACACTGCGCGCGACGACGCGCCCGACCCCGGCCTGCCCGGCTTCGCCCCGTACGTGCGCGGCAGCCGCCCGGAGGGCAACACCGCGGGCGGCTGGGACGTACGGCAGCGGCACACCGCCCTCACCGAGGGCGCCCCCCTGGCCGACCTGGAGAACGGCGGCACCTCGCTGTGGCTCGTGCTGGGCGAGGGCGGCATCCCGGTCGACGGGCTGGGCCGGGCGCTGGAGGGCGTGTACCTCGATCTGGCCCCGGTCGTCCTGGACGCGGGCCGGGACACCGAGCGGGCCGCCGAGGCACTGCTGGGGCTGTACGCGGACAACGGCGTCGACGCCGGGGCCGTACGCGGCAATCTGGGCGGCGACCCGCTGGGCTACGAGGCCCGCACCGGCACCCGGCTGGACCTCGCGCCGTACACCGCCCTCGCCGCGCGGTGCGCCGGGCAGTACCCGGGCCTGCGCGCGCTGACCGTGGACGCACTGCCGTACCACGAGGCGGGCGGCTCGGCCGCGCAGGAGCTGGGCGCCTCGCTCGCCACCGGGGTGGCCTATCTGCGGGAGCTCACCGAGGCGGGGCTGGACGTCGAGCAGGCCGCGGGACAGCTGGAGTTCCGTTACGCGGCCACCGCCGACCAGTTCCTCACCATCGCCAAGCTGCGTGCCGCGCGCCGGCTGTGGGCCCGGGTCGCCGAGGTCTGCGGAGCGCCCGGCGCCCAGGTGCAGCACGCGGTGACCTCGCCGGTGATGATGGCCCGCCGCGACCCGTGGGTGAACATGCTCCGCACGACGGTGGCGACACTGGCCGCCGGGGTCGGCGGCGCCGACTCCGTGACCGTGCTGCCCTTCGACCACGCGCTCGGCCTGCCCGACGCGTTCTCCCGCCGGATCGCCCGCAACACCTCCACGATCCTCATCGAGGAGTCCCACCTGGCCCGGGTCATCGACCCGGCGGGCGGCTCCTGGTACGTGGAGCGGCTGACCGACGAACTCGCCCGGGCGGCCTGGGAGTTCTTCCGGTCGATCGAGCGCGACGGCGGCCAGGCGGCGGTGCTGCGCTCCGGCCGGCTGCGCACCGACCTCGCGACGACCTGGGCCGAGCGCTCCAAGAAGCTCGCCAAGCGGCGCGAACCCATCACCGGTGTCAGCGAGTTCCCGCTCCTCGCCGAGAAGCCGGTGGAGCGCGAGCCCGCGCCCGAGCCGCCGTCCGGCGGGCTGCCGCGCGTGCGCCGCGACGAGGCGTACGAGGAGCTGCGCGCCCGCTCCGACGCCCACCTGGCCGCGACCGGCGCCCGCCCGCGCATCTTCCTCGCGACGATCGGCCCGGCCGCCGCGTACACCGCGCGCGCGACGTTCGCCGCCAACCTCTTCCAGGCGGGCGGCATCGAGCCGGTCTCCGAGGGCCGCTTCGAGGACAGCGGCGCCACCGAGGCCGTGCTGTGCTCCAGCGACGCCCTGTACGCCGAACAGGGCGCGCAGGCCGCCGAGTCGCTGCGCGCGGCCGGCGCCCGGCATCTGTTCCTGGCGGGCCGGGGCGAGCACGCCGGCATCGACTCGTACGTCTTCGCGGGCTGCGACGCCGTCGCCGTGCTGTCCGCGACCCTCGACCGCATGGGAGTGTCCTGATGGGAATCCCCGACTTCTCCGGCATCGAGCTGGGGACGCCGGCCGCCGACGGCAGTGCCGATCAGTGGCGTGCGGCCGTCGAGCGGGCGACCGGAAGCACTCAGCCGCTGTGGGAGACCCCGGAGGGCATCGGGGTCAAGCCGCTGTACACCGGCCGTGACCTGGAGGGCCTGGACTTCCTGGGGACGTACCCGGGCATGACGCCGTATCTGCGCGGCCCGTACCCGACGATGTACGTCAACCAGCCCTGGACCATCCGCCAGTACGCGGGCTTCTCCACCGCCGAGGAGTCCAACGCCTTCTACCGGCGCAACCTGGCGGCGGGGCAGAAGGGCCTGTCGGTCGCCTTCGACCTGCCCACGCACCGGGGTTACGACAGCGACCACCCCCGGGTGACCGGTGACGTCGGCATGGCGGGCGTGGCGATCGACTCGATCTACGACATGCGGCAGCTGTTCGACGGGATCCCGCTGGACAGGATGACCGTGTCGATGACGATGAACGGTGCCGTGCTGCCGGTGCTGGCGCTGTACATCGTGGCGGCGGAGGAGCAGGGCGTACCGCCCGAGAAGCTGGCCGGGACCATTCAGAACGACATTCTGAAGGAGTTCATGGTCCGCAACACCTACATCTATCCGCCGAAGCCGTCGATGCGGATCATCTCCGACATCTTCGCGTACACCTCACAGCGGATGCCCCGCTACAACTCCATCTCCATCTCCGGCTACCACATCCAGGAGGCGGGCGCGACGGCCGACCTGGAGCTGGCGTACACGCTCGCGGACGGTGTGGAGTACATCCGGGCGGGGCGTGAGGCGGGCCTGGACGTGGACGCGTTCGCGCCCCGGCTGTCGTTCTTCTGGGCGATCGGCATGAACTTCTTCATGGAGGTCGCGAAGCTCAGGGCGGCCCGGCTGCTGTGGGCCAAGCTGGTCGCCCAGTTCGAGCCGAAGAACACCAAGTCCCTGTCCCTGCGCACCCATTCGCAGACCTCGGGCTGGTCGCTGACCGCGCAGGACGTGTTCAACAACGTCACGCGTACGGCCGTGGAGGCGATGGCGGCGACCCAGGGCCACACCCAGTCGCTGCACACCAACGCACTGGACGAGGCCCTGGCCCTGCCGACCGACTTCTCGGCGCGCATCGCCCGCAACACCCAGCTGCTCATCCAGCAGGAGTCGGGCACCACCCGGGTCATCGACCCGTGGGGCGGCAGCGCGTACGTGGAGCGGCTGACGTACGACCTCGCCCGCAAGGCCTGGGCGCACATCCAGGAGGTCGAGCAGGCGGGCGGCATGGCGCAGGCCATCGACGCCGGTATCCCGAAGCTGCGCGTGGAGGAGGCGGCCGCGCGCACGCAGGCCCGCATCGACTCCGGCCGACAGCCGGTGATCGGCGTGAACAAGTACCGCGTCGAGAACGACGAGCAGATCGAGGTCCTGAAGGTCGACAACTCGTCCGTGCGCGCCCAGCAGATCGAGAAGCTGCGGCGGCTGCGCGCGGAGCGGGACGAGCAGGTCTGCCAGGACGCCCTGGACGCGCTCACGCGGGCGGCCGACGGCACGGAGAACCTGCTGGAGCTGGCCGTGCGCGCGGCCCGCGCCAAGGCGACCGTCGGCGAGATCTCCGACGCCCTGGAGAAGGTGTACGGCCGGCACGCGAGCCAGATCCGTACGATCTCCGGCGTGTACCGCAACGAAACAGGCCAGTCCCCGTCCGTGGACCGCACCCGTGCCCTGGTGGACGCCTTCGAGGAGGCCGAGGGGCGCCGGCCGCGCATCCTGGTCGCCAAGATGGGCCAGGACGGCCACGACCGCGGCCAGAAGGTGATCGCCACCGGCTTCGCCGACCTCGGCTTCGACGTCGACGTCGGCCCGCTCTTCCAGACGCCGGAGGAGGTCGCCCGGCAGGCGGTCGAGGCGGACGTGCACGTGGTCGGCGTGTCCTCGCTGGCCGCCGGTCACCTCACGCTCGTACCGGCGCTGCGCGAGAAGCTCGCCGAGGAGGGCCGCGAGGACATCATGATCGTGGTCGGTGGGGTGATCCCGCCGCAGGACGTGCCGACGCTGCGGGAGATGGGCGCGGCGGAGGTGTTCCTGCCGGGCACGGTCATCCCGGACGCGGCCTACGACCTGGTGAAGCGGCTGTCGGCCGACCTCGGCCACGAGCTGTAGAGCCGCGATGGCTGCGATCGATCTCGACACCTATGTGAAGGGTGTGCTCGACGGGAAGCGGGCCCTGGTGGCCCGTGCCATCACGCTCGTCGAGTCCACCCGGCCGCAGCACCGGGCGCTGGCGCAGGAGTTGCTCACCGAGCTGCTCCCGCACAGCGGCCGGGCGCGGCGGATCGGTATCAGCGGCGTGCCGGGTGTCGGCAAGTCGACCTTCATCGACGCGTTCGGCACCCTGCTGACCTCGCTGGGCCACCGGGTCGCGGTCCTCGCCGTGGACCCGTCCTCGACCCGCACCGGCGGCTCGATCCTCGGCGACAAGACCCGCATGGAACGCCTGGCGGTCGACCCGGCGGCCTTTGTCCGGCCGTCCCCCAGCGCGGGCACGCTGGGCGGGGTCGCGAAGGCCACCCGGGAGTCGATGGTGGTGATGGAGGCGGCGGGCTACGACGTGATCCTCGTCGAGACCGTCGGCGTGGGCCAGTCGGAGACCGCGGTCGCCGACATGGTCGACTCCTTCCTGCTGCTGACACTGGCCCGCACCGGCGACCAGCTGCAGGGCATCAAGAAGGGCGTCCTGGAGCTGGCCGACGTGATCGCGGTCAACAAGGCGGACGGTCCGCACGAACGGGACGCGCGGGCGGCGGCACGGGAACTGGCGGGCGCGCTGCGGCTGATGCACGGCAAGGACACGTTCTGGACGCCGCCGGTGCTGCACTGCAGCGCCCGCGAGTCGACCGGCCTGGACACGGTCTGGGAGCGGCTGGAGCGGCACCGTACGCTGCTCGACTCCACCGGGCGGCTGGCGGCCAAGCGGCGCGACCAGCAGGTCGGCTGGACGTGGGCGATGGTCCGTGACGAACTGCTCGGCCGGCTGCACGCCGACCCGGCGGTGCGTGAGGCCGCGCCCGGCCTCGAACGGCTGGTCCGGGAGGGCCGGTTGACCGCGACACGGGCCGCGGAAGGCATCCTGGAGGCGTTCGAGGGCCGTACGACTCCCCCCGCGGGAACCTGAGCGCCGGGTTTGAGCCAAAGGCCGGGCATCGGGCGGGCCGGGGTTGGTCTGAGCGGCGGACGGTCGGTTAGCTTGGACCGCCGAGGAGATCCGCGCGCGTCCGGGCCACGAGCGCGACGTGACGTGTCACGAACTGTCTTCATCGGGAGGAGGTCAAGACAGTAAGTGCGGACGACGGGTGAGTACGTCGCGTTGCAGCGCAGGTGCATGGCGATCCTGCGCGATCTCGGTGTGCCGCGTTCCCTGCCCTTCGATGCGATCCGCGAGCGGGTGGAGGAGCTGCGGGGCCGCCCGCTCGTACTGCAGGAACTGCCCGAGCAGGTCGCGGAGATCGGGGTCTGCGGGCTGTGGATGGCCACCGACAAGGCCGACTACGTCTTCTACGAAGCCCGGACCGCGCCCCTGCACCGCGAGCACATCATCCTCCACGAGATCGGCCATGTGCTCTGTGATCATCACCGGGGCGTCACCGACCGAGCCGACGACCTGGCCGGTCCGCTGGTAGGCGATCTCCAGCCGCATGTCGTCAAGCGGCTCATGGCCCGGACCAGTTACACGACCAGCGAGGAACAAGAAGCCGAGATGATCGCCAGTCTGATACAGAGCGCCGGGAAACCCGGTCGCCCGGCCGGGCCCCTGGGCCGCCTCGGTGCCTTCCTGGGAGTGACGGCCGTTGACCGCGACTGAGCTGGCGAACCAGGTCGGGGTCTGCAGCGTCGTCACGCTGTGGATCGCCCTGGTCTGGCGGGCGGGGTCCGCGCTGCGTCTGCCGAACCAGCGGGGACTGTGGCTCACGGTGTTCGCCGCGACCATCGCCATCACCCTCTTCCAGCCGAAGGTGGTGGCCTGGCTCGCGCACGCCGGCGTCGGCACGCAGACGGTCTCGCTGACCCGGAACCTGATCGGTGTGCTGAGCGCGGGTCTGGTGCTCCTGTTCATCGTCGACTCCACGCGGGCCCGGCACCAGCGCCTCACCGTGATCGCGGGGCTGGTGACGGCGCTGGGCTCGCTGCTCGCCCTGAACCTGCTCGGTGACGCCCGGACGACCGCCCCGGCCGCGCCCCAGGGGCCGGCCACCGCCTCGTCCGTGTACTGGTTGATCCTCGTCGTCGCCCATCTGGCCGGCGACGCCGCCGCGGTGGTCGTCTGCTGGCCGTACAGCCTGCGGACGGCCGACCGGGACCTCGTGTGGTCGCTCCGGCTGTTCGCGATGGGCAGCGTCCTGGCCCTGGTCTTCTGGACCGGCTACCTCTACCACCTCTACGTGCCCGACCAGGACCTGATGCCCTGGCTGTCCGTGATCATCAGCGTGCACGGCCTGTTCCGCGCGGCCTCGCTGCTGGCGCCGACCGCGACCGCCCTCGCCCGGTCCATGACGGCGCTGCGGACCGTCTGGCGGCTGTGGCCACTGTGGCGCGATCTCGTGGTCGCGGTCCCCCAGGTGGCCCTCGCCGACCCGCAGCGCACCCGGCTCCAGGCGGTGCTGCGGCCACGCTCCTCGTGGGCGCTGCAGGCGCACCGGCAGATCATCGAGACGTACGACGCGCTGCTGGAACTGCAGCAGTACGTCCGGCCGGAGGCCTACGACACGGCACACCGGCAAGCCAGTCGCACGGGGATGCGGGGCGATCGCCTTGCCGCGGCGGCGCTCGCCGGCGCGCTGGGCGAGGCCCGGCGGGCCAAGCTCAGCGGGGCGGAGCCGTCCGACCCGTGCCCGCTGCCCGGTGTGGAACGCGGCAGCCAGGCCACGCTCCTGGCGATCGCCGGGATGTGGCCCTCCCCCACCGGCCCGCTGCCCGCCGCGCCCGGCCCGCTCCGCCCCCGGCGCCCCTGACGGGCACAGGCACCGGGTAGGCGGGCCGGTTGCGTGGTGGGTGTCAGTCTCCGGTGCCGCGCGGCGTGACGTCGAAGTCGAAGGCGACGGTGCCGGGGTCGATGACCGTGGCCCCCCCGTCCACGGTGAGCACCGCGCCGTTGACGAAGGACGCCGCCGGAGAGAGCAGCCAGCTGATCGCCTCGGCGACCTCACGCGGCTCGCCCGGCCGGCCCATGGGCAGCAGCCTGGTCGCCTGCTCGTAGGCGGACTCCGCGCCGCCCTCCCCCAGGCCCGCCTCCTGGGCGAAACGCGCCATGCGCCGGTCGGCCATCTCGGTCCTGATCCAGCTGGGGCACACCACGTTGGCGCGCACCCCCTGCCGCCCGTAGTCGACGGCGACGGAACGGCACAGCTGCAGCAGGGCGGCCTTCGAGGTGGCGTACGGGGCGTTGCTCGGGCCGTTGCGCAGCGCGGAGACCGACGCGACGCCGACGACCGCGCCACGCGCCTGCTCCAGGTGCGGCATCGCCGCGCGCAGAAGGAGCATGGGACCGGTGACGTTGGTGCGCATGACCTCGTCCCAGTCCGCCAGCGACAGGTCCCCGGCGGTTCCGCCGCGCCCGATGCCCGCGTTGAGCACCAGCCCGTCGATGCGCCCGTAGGTGTCGAGGGCCGCACCCACCAGAGCCTCGACGGCGGCCGCATCGCCCGCGTCGGACGGACACGCCAGTGCCCCGGTCTCCTTCTCGAGCCGTTGCAGCGGTTCGACCCGCCGCCCGGAGGCGACCACGTGGTGTCCGCCCTCGCACAGCAGCCGTGCGGTGGCTTCGCCGATGCCCGAGCCCGCGCCGGTCACGATGACAACTCGCTTGTCCGTCACTGTCCTTCGATCCTCTGTCCGAGATCACAAAACGGCTTCGATCGTAGACGGGGGCACCGGCCTGGGGATTCGTCACCGACGAAGTTCAGACACCATGGATCAGAGGCGGTCCGTCAGGTCCTCGGCGTACACCTGGGACAGTGGCTGCGGGCCGACGTACTGCTGGCAGTTGCACTGCCCCGCCTCGAAGCGCAGCGGCTTCTTGTTCTCGTCCCAGGCCGTGGGCACCTCGACGCGTTCGTGGCAGCGGCCCTGTTTGTCGTGCTTGGCCAGGTGGTGCGTACAGCCGCACACGGGTTCCGGCGTGCGCTGGGCGGCTTCGAGGGCGAGGCGCTCCTGCTTCGCCGCCTCCATCAGCTCCAGCTTCCGCTCATGCCGGTTCTTCAGCGCCGTACGGACGGTGTCGGCGGCCCACCCGAAGCCGCCCGTCCCGAAGACGATCCACACCCACCAGAACGAGCCCATCCTGATCCTTCCCCCGGTACGGCCGTTCTCGGTCGGGCCGCCTACGCACTTGATCAGGATAGACAGTGTTCTGAATGATTCAGACGAGTTCGGGCTGGGGTTCCGGTCGTCGCGTCGGTGCGGGTGCCGGTTCCCATGGCCGGGTGGTCCGCACATAGCCGTAGATCACCGAGGTCATCGCCAGAAGGAGCAGGGGCCCGAACACCCACGGATGTCCGGCCATCTCCATCGGCAGCCAGCGGTACGCCACCAGGAGCGCGGCGAAGACCGTCGTGCCGTAGGCGACCAGCTGGATTCCCGGCCGGTCCCAGCCACGGTCGAGCGCACGCAGCGCTGCCTCGATGGTGAGCGCGAACACCACGCCGGCGACGAGATCCGCGCCGTAGTGGTAGCCGAATCCGAGCGTCGCGGTGAGCGTGGCGATCAGCCAGAACGTTCCCGCGTACCGCAGAAACCGCGGGGCTCTGCGGGAATGAACGAATATCGCGGTGGCCCACGCCGTGTGCAGGCTGGGCATGCAGTTGCGGGGGGTGATCTCGTCGTACGTCATCGGGTGCGGGGGGTGGACCGGCGGCGGGGTGTCCGGCCACAGGAAGGTGCGCACCAGGTGATGGCTCGGGAAGCGGCGCTCGGCGGCCACGTCGCGCAGCTGGTACAGGGCGACGACGACCGCGGCCACCGCGAGCTGGGCGTAGACCAGGTGGAGGACATGCGTGCCGATCGGGCCGGTGGCCCTGACCATCCGGCCCACGAGCCACGACGGGTTGCCCAGCGCGTGATCGGCGGTGGCCACGTATGGGTCGAGCACCGCCGGGCGGGCCTTGGAGGTGATGACCAGCCAGGTGTCGCCGGTCTTACGGCCGGCCACGAGCAGCAGGCCCAGCCCGACGCCCTTCAGCAGCAGGAGGCGTTCGGCGCCGGTGCGACGGGTGACGGCGATGACCGCGCACCCCAGCATCACCCACAGCGCGCCGTTGCCGAAGAGATGGCCTTCGGTCGCCCTGATGCCGACCGCCCACCGCACCAGCACGAAGACGGCATCGATGGCGATCGCGGCACCGGCCGCGATGAACCGTTGCCGCCAGGTGAGCACCACCGTCATCAGCGCCAGGCCGCCGTACACCGGCCCGGGCTTCGGGGCCCACAGCAGCTCTTTCAGCTGGTCGGTGATCGGCCCCGGCTGACCGTATCGGCGTGCGATGATCTCCATCGCGACGAGGATTCCGAGAGCCGCCGCACCCGCCGCCGTCCACAGCATCACTCGCCGTTGCCCCCAGGCGGCGGACGGCGCAGCTGCTCTGCCGTTGATTCGCGAGAACACCCGCGACGCTCTAGATATCAATCGTTCAGCCGATTTATTCGATATGGGCGAGATAAAGGAAAGCGATGAGGGTCGTCATCACAAGTTCGAACATGTTATCGGAGCGATACGGTCAGCCGGAGCGGACGGTCCCCACGCCGTCAGCCGCCGCGGCTCCTTCCCCAGGGACGCGACGGCTCCCTCCGCCGTCCTGGACATGGCAAGGAGCCTGCCCCCATGCTCCTGGCGGTCTTCGCCGCCGGCGCTGAGACGGCCCCCCGACGTGTCCGGGGCCGTACGCCAGTTCTTGACGTCCAGGACGAAGACCCCACCCGGCCCGACCAGCATGTCCACATTGGCCGCACGGGTGCCCGGCCATCGTCGGTCCACCAGCCGCCATCTCGCCCCCTCGTACGCGGAGTGGTGATCATAGGACGCGGCGCGAGCGGCACGACAGGCGATGATCGAGCCAACCGCCCGCTCGTCCGGCAGCGGGTGGTGGCCGCGACTCGATGATTCCGCGAAGCTGCCGCCCCGACCGCCGGTTCCGGACCCGCGTCGCCCGTACCGTCAAGTCGCGTACCTGCAAAGCGACTTGGGAGAGTTGGGAAGGGGCACAGATGAACAAGGGTCTTCGTACGGCGGCCGCGGCCGCGGCGCTGGTCACCGGCATCGTCACGGCGTCGGCCGCGCCCGCGGCGGCGGCCGGCCGGACCGATCGGATCACCTCGCAGGAGCAGCTGGCGGCGAGCATCGCCAAGGCGGTCGCGGCCGAGAAGGAGCACGGCGTCGTCAGCGACGGCGTCACCGGCGGCCTGGTCGCCCTCAGCGAGGCGTCGGGCATCAACCGGCCAAACTGCTAGGGGTGCGGAGGTGAGCACCGTGGACGGTTCCGCGGGGCGTCAGCCCCTCAACTGGTGTCCCTCCGGCGACGCGAGCCGCCCGGAGAGCGTGGTCCTCGGCGTCCGCTCCGGGGACCAGGGCGAGGTCGTCTATCTCGCCGATCCGGTGCCGGCTGCCGAGGTCCTGGGCAGCATCCCGGAGGGCATCGCCCCCCATCGGGTGCTGCGGTTCGCCTCGCACTGCGTGTCGGACTGCGCGAACCGGGTGGGCGAGGCGTGCGGTCTGATCGAGCGCATCCGGACCGTGCCGGCGCAGTCCGAGGCCGGATCCGGGGCCGTACCACGGTGCCACCTGCGTCCGCACTGCAAGTGGTGGAACCAGGTGGGCGTCGAGGGCTGCCACCGCTGCCCCGCCGTCGTCACCCTCAACCCGCACGACGACGAGCTGAACGTGCTCGTCGCCGACCCCGGGACGACCTTGGAGCAGTTGGAGAGCTGGATGGCCGCGGCGCAGTGAGCCGGCCGGCGCGGACGGACGAGACAGGGCCCCGGGCCGGGCGAACCGGCACGGGGCCCGGCCCGTTTCCCCGCGCCGGCCCGTACTTCGGCATGCGCGTGCGTGTGCCTCATCGTTTTTCAGCGTGCGCTTCACCTTTTGACCCAGCGTGTAGTTCAGGACAGAGAGGGACTCCCATGGACGAGTGGATACGGCGCTTCCACCACGCCCCCGACGCCCCCGCCCGCCTGCTGTGCTTCCCGCACGCGGGCGGCGCGGCCGCCGCCTACCACGCCCTGTCGGCCGCGGTCGCCGGCCCGTTGGAGCCCTCGGTGGTGCAGTACCCGGGCCGGCACGACCGCCTCACGGAGCCGTTCGCCGAGCGGATCGACCAGGTCGTGGACGCCGTCCTGGACGCGCTGCCCGCGGATCCTGCGGGCCGGCCGCTCGCGTTGTTCGGACACAGCATGGGCGCGCTCATGGCGTTCGAGACGGCCAGGGCGCTCCAGGCACGGGGCCGGACGCCCGCCGCGCTGTTCGTCTCGGGTCGCGGAGGGCCCTCGCTGCCGCTCGTGACGCGGTGGACGGGGGTGCCCTCGGACGACGACCTGCTGGCGGAGCTGCGGCTGCTGGCCGGCACGGACGACAGTCTGCTGGTCGACCCGATGCTGCTGGAGCTGGCGCTGCCCGTCCTGCGCGCGGACTACGCGATGCTGTCCGCCTACTCCTACCGCCCCGGCGCCCGGCTGCGCTGCCCGGTGGTGGCGCTGACGGGGGATGCCGATCCGCGGGTGCCGGTGGCCGAGGTGCCGGCCTGGCAGCGGGAGACGGAGGGGGCGTTCACGACGCATGTGCTGCCCGGCGGGCACTTCTACCTGGACGACCATCTGCCGTACGTGACGAAGGTGCTGACGTCGCTCTTCGCGCACGCGTGAGGAGGGGGAAGGCGAGGAAGGGGAAAGGGGGCCGGTGACGACCACCGGCCCCCTTTCCCATGCGCTCATGTCCTCACGCGTTCTCGAACTCGCTGAGCAGCGCGTCCAGCGCGTCGTCGGGTTCCCGCGACTCGACGATCCGCCGGGCCAGCTCGTCGAGCGTCAGCTCTTCCAGGAACAGGGTGAGCGGCACGTCGATGCCGAAGTCGTCGCGCAGGCAGCCGACCAGGTGGACGGCGGCGAGGGAGTCACCGCCGGCGGCGAAGTACGTCATGCCCAGATCGCCGGCGTCGTTCAGGCCCAGCGTCTCGACGAGCAGGGCGCGGACGGACGCGTCCAGGCCATCGCCCGCCTCCGGTCCCTGAGCATCCGGGAGCTGGGCATCCGGGAGCTGAGCATCCGGGGCCCCAGAGGACGGGGTCCGGGGATCCGGGGCCATGGAATCCGCCTGCCGGGACTCCTGTTCCCGGGACGCCGAGGCCGTCCCCAGGGTGAGCGCCCCGTAGCTCTCGCCGCCGAACGGGTACGTCGGCAGCGAGACCCGGCGGCCCTGCCCCGGCCACGGCAGCATCTCGTCCCGCAGCCACGCCTCCCCGATCGCCCGCAGATCCTCCGCGACGGCCGGGGCCACCGCCGTGCGGCCTTCCGCGAGTTCAGCGAGGCGGATCGCGGCCTCCTCCCGGTCGGCGGCCAGGACGTAGGCGCGGACGGCCAGGGGGGTGCGACCGAAGCGGAGGGTGTGGGCGGTGTCGGCGAGGGTGGGGGCCTCCGGGGCGCGCAGGGCGGTGGCCAGGCGGCCGGCGAGGGCCCTCAGGGCGTCCTCGGTGTGCGCGGACAGAAGCAGCACCTGCGGGTCCGGTGATTCGGCGCCCCGGGAGCGGGGCGGGGCCTGTTCCAGGACGACATGGACGTTGGTGCCGCCGATGCCGACCGAGCTGACGCCGGCCCGGCGGGGGCCGTACTCGGGCTCGGGCCACGGTTCGGCCTCGGTGACGACGTGGAACGGCGAGTCGTCCAGGGCGAGTTCGGGGTGCGCACGGCCGGCTCCGGCGGTCGGGGCGATGACGGCGTGCTCCAGCATCAGGACGGTCTTGATGACCCCCGCCACGCCCGCGGCCGCGTCCAGGTGGCCGATGTTCGCCTTCACCGAACCCAGCCCGATGGAGTTGGTGCCGAGGGCGCCCTTGAACGCGGCGGTCGCGGCGGTCGCCTCGATGCGGTCGCCGAGCTCGGTGGCCGTGCCGTGCGCCTCCAGGTACTGGGCGTCGGCCGGGTCCAGGCCCGCCGTCGTCCAGGCCTCCACGATGGCGGCGGTCTGCTGGTCGACGCCGGGGGCGGTGAAGCCGACGCGGGCGGAGCCGTCGTTGGTGACGGCGCTGCCGCGGATGACCGCGCGGACGGGGTCGCCGTCGGCGAGCGCGTCGGCGAGGCGGCGCAGTACGACCACGCCGACGCCGTTTCCGGGCACGGTGCCGCCGGACGCCTCGTCGAAGGGGCGGCAGCGGCCGTCGGACGAGAAGATCCCGCCCTGGTAATGGACGTAGCCGCGGCTGCGGACGGTGTCGACGGCGACCCCGCCGGCGAGCGCGGTGTCGCAGTCGCCGAGGAGCAGCGCCTGGCAGGCGAGGTGGATCGCGGTCAGGGAGGTGGAACAGGCGGTCTGGACGGTGAGGCTCGGGCCGTCGAGGCCGAGACGGTAGGAGATCCAGGGGGCGAGGAACTCGCGGTCGGTGAGGATGCGCACCTGCAGGGCGCCGATCCGCGCGGCCAGTGCGGGGTCGGTCTGGGCGGCCAGCATGTGCTCGGTGACACCACCGCCGACGTAGACGCCGGTGCGGCGCGGTGCGCCGAGGGGGTCGTGGCCGGCGTCCTCCAGGGCGGACCAGGCGGTCTGCATGAGCAGCCGGTGCTGGGGGTCGAGGGCGGCGGCCTCGGTGCGGTTGAAGCCGAAGAGGCCGGCCTCGAACCGGTCGGCGCCGGCGAGGACGCCCTTGGCCGGCACGTAGTCGCGGCCGCGGATCTCGTCCGGGTCCGCGCCGTCGGCGAGGAGTTCCTCCTCGGTGAAGTCGGTGATGGAGGTGACCCCGCCGAGGAGGTTCTTCCAGTACGTGTCGAGGTCGGGGGCGCCGGGGAAGCGGCCGCTCATGCCGATGACGGCGATGGCGGAGTCGAGGGCCTCGGCGGCTGCGGTGTCGGTCATCGGGGTGTGCCTTTCCGGGAGCGGAGTCGTCGGGCGGCGGTGCGCCGGTGGTGTCGTTCACGGCCGCGGGCGGCGGAGTCGTCGGGTTCCGCCTCTCGTGCCTGGTCGAGGCGGGCGGCGAGGGAGGCGACGGTGGGGTGGCGGAACAGGTCGACCAACGTGATCCCGCCGTCCGCACCGGCTTCGCGCAGGGCGGCCAGCACACGCAGCAGGCGGACCGAGTTGCCGCCCATCTCGAAGAAGTTGTCGTGGACGCCGACCCGGTTCATGATCAGGACGCGTGCCCAGATGCCGGCGACCAGCTGCTCCGTCGCGGTCCCGGCGGCCGCCGCGCTCGCGTCCGGCACACGGCGGGTGACGTCCGGCTCGGGCAGCCGGGAGCGGTCGACCTTGCCGTTGCCGCTGAGCGGCAGTTCCGCGAGGCGGACGAACAGCTCGGGGAGCATGAAGGCGGGCAGCCGCTCGGCGAGGTGGGCGCGCAGGGCGTCGGCGGTGGGCGGTGCGGCCTCGTCGCGGCACACCACGTAGCCGATGAGCCGCTGTTCGTCGCCGGTGCCGCGCACGGTCACCGCCGCGATCCGCACGTCCGGGTGGGCGGCCAGCAGCGACTCGATCTCGCCCAGTTCGATGCGCACCCCGCGCAGCTTGACCTGGAAGTCGCTGCGCCCGAGGTAGGTCAGCGCCCCGTGCGCGTCGACGCGGCCGAGGTCGCCGCTGCGGTACATGCGGGTGCCGGGTGCGCCGTACGGGTCGGCGACGAACCGCTCGGCGGTCAGGCCGGGTTGTCCGATGTAGCCGCGGGCGAGTCCGGCGCCGGAGATGTAGATCTCGCCGGTGACGCCGACGGGGACGGGCCGCAGCCACTCGTCCAGGACGTAGAAGCGGCTGCCCGCGACCGAGCGGCCGAGCACCACCGGCTCGCCGGGGGTCAGGTCGGCCGTGTGGGAGTAGACGGAGACCTCGCTCGGACCGTAGGCGTTCACGATCCGCCGGCCGGGTTCGTGCAGCCGCTCCACGAGTTCGGCGGGACAGGCCTCGCCGCCGACCGCGATGGTACGCAGGTCGGGCAGCTGTCCCTTGATGTCGGGCAGCAGCATGGCGGCGGACGGCGGCAGGAACACGTAGGTGATGCGGGAGTCGCGCAGCCGCTGCAGCAGGGCCTCGCCGAGCCGTTCCTCCTCGGTCGGGACGTGCAGCTCGGCGCCGGCGACCCAGGGGAAGAACAGGTCGGAGACGGCGACGTCGAAGCCGAACGCCACGAACTGCAGCACCCGGTCGGCGGCCGTCACCGGGAAGGAGTGGCGCACGGCCGTGGTCAGGTTGACCAGGGAGCGGTGCTCGACGGCCACGCCCTTGGGGCGGCCGGTGGAGCCGGAGGTGAACAGGACGTAGGCGAGGTCGCGGGCGCCGGGTGCCGGGCCGTCGGTGACGGGCCGCGGTTCGGCCGGGTCGGCGCGGTCGACGCGCAGGCAGGGCACGCCGAGTTCCGCGGCCCGCTCCGCGGTGGCCTCGGCGGTCAGCAGCAGGCCGGCGCCGGAGCAGTCGAGCATGTAGCGCAGGCGGTCGTCGGGGTGGGCGCGGTCGAGGGGCACGTAGGCGCCGCCCGCCCGCAGCACCGCGAGCGCGGCGATGCCCTGGTCCGCCGAGCGGGGCAGGAGCAGTCCGACCCGGCTGCCGGGGCGTACGCCGAGGGCCCGCATCCGGGCCGCCAGCGCGTCGGCCCGCTCCAGCAGCTGCCGGTAGCTGAGGCGTCGTGTGCCGTGGACGAGCGCGGTGGCGTCCGGGCGGGCCGCCGCGACGCCGGCGATCAGGTCGGGGACCAGCCGGTCGACGGGGGCGGCCTCGCCGAGGCGGTCGTTCTGTGCGACGAGCAGCCGGCGCTCGTCCTCCGCGACCGGGGCGAGGCGGGAGAGCGGGGCGTGCGGGTCGGCGAGGAGGCCGTCCAGCAGGACCGTGAAGGTGCGGGTCCAGCGGCGCACGGTCGCCGCCTCGAACAGGTCGCCGCGGTGGATGAACTGGGCGGCCAGGTCGTCCCCCCAGCGCTCCACATGCAGATGGAAGTCGAACTTCGCGGTGTCCAGGGTGAGTTCGAGCCGTCGGGTGTCGGTGCCGGCGAGGTCCAGGGTGAGGGCGGTGTCGTCGTCGTAGGAGAAGACGACCTGGACCACCGGGTCGTGGCCGGTCTCGCGGACCGGGGCGAGGGCGTCCACCACCGCCTCGAACGGGGCGTCCTGGTACGGGGCGGCGGCCCGCAGGGCGGTGCGGACGCGGGCGGTCAGCTCGTGGAAGGACGGGTCGCCGCTCACGTCGACGCGCAGGGCGAGGGTGTTGGCCAGCATGCCGACGGTGTGCTGGAGGTCGGGGTGCTCACGGCCGGACACCGGGTAGCCGATGACGAGGTCGTCGCGGCCGGAGAGCCGGGCGAGGAAGGCGGCGTAGGCGGCGAACAGCGCCATGAAGGGCGTCGCCCCGCAGGCCCCGGCCGCCTCGGCGAGGCGGGCACGCGTGGCGGCCGGGAGCGGGAAGCGGGCACAGCCGCCGTCAGCGGAGCGCACGGCGGGCCGCGGACGGTCCGTGGGCAGCTCCAGGGTGGTGGGCGCGCCGCGCAGCGCCTCCACCCAGTGCCTCACGGCCGTGTCGGACTCCCCCGCCGCCTGGCGTTCGCGCTGCCAGACCGCGAAGTCCGGGAACTGCAGGGGTTGCCCGGGTGGACTGTGCGGCCGTCCGGCCGCTTCGTCCCGGTAGGCGGCGCCCAGCTCGTCCAGCATGACGCCCAGCGACCAGCCGTCGCAGACCAGGTGGTGGGCGACGAGCAGCACGCGGTGGGTACCGTCGTCGAGGGCGTACACCGTGCAGCGCAGCAGCGGTCCGGTGGCCACGTCGAAGGGGCGGGCGGCCTCCTGCCGCAGCAGCGTGTCCACCCGGTCGGCGGGAACCGCGCCCTCGACGGTGAGCGCGGCGCCGCCGGCGGCCCGCACGAGCTGGGTCTGGGTGCCGTCCGGGGCGGTGCGGAAGACGGTGCGCAGTGACTCGTGCCGGGCGACCAGCGTGTCCAGGGCACGCCCGAACGCGGCGGCGTCGAAGGGGCCGGTCACGGCGAAGGCCACGGGCACGTTGTACTGCGCGGTGCCCGGGTTCAGCTGGTCGAGGACGAGCAGCCGGCTCTGCGCGTCGGAGACGGGGAACGCGTACTCCTCGTCGGTGGCCGGCGGGACGAGGGCAAGGGTGTCGGTGGTCATCGGTCACTCCCCCCGGAGGGTGGTTTCGAGGACCGCGGCGACGTGTGTCGCCGGGTCCGGCTGGAGTACTCCGTCGTGCGTGCAGGCGAGTTCGTGCACGTCGAGGGCGGCGGTCGAGGGTCGCCAGGCGGCCGCCTTCTCGGCGGTGGTGGCGTGGGACCGGCGGGTCGCGGAGAAGAGGGTGACGGGGCCGTCGTACGGGGACGGGCGCCAGGCGCGGGAGAGGTGGATGTGGTGGGCCTGCGCGTCGGTGACCGCGTCCAGGACCCCGTCGCCGAGAGCGGCGAGCGGCCCGTCGGCGGCACGGACCGCGGCGAACGCCTCGGCGCGGCCGAACCGGCCCGGTGGTGCGGGCCGGCCCGGGGCGTGGCTGTCGAGCAGCATCCGCAACGACTCCCGCTCGGCCACGTCCGCCGGCAACCGGGGGGTGCCGGGCGGCTGGGGCATCGCGTCCAGCACGGCCAGCAGCCGCACCTCCTGCCCGGCCGCGCGCAGGCGTACGGCGATCTCGTGGGCGACACAGCCGCCGAAGGAGTGGCCCAGCAGGGCGTACGGGCCGTTCGGCACGCGGGCGTGGATGCGCTCGGTGTACGCCTCGGCCAACGCGGCGACGCTCGCCGGGAGTCCGCTCGCCCCCTCGGTGAGCGCGGGGCTCTGCAGGGCGTGCACCGGGCGGTCCGGGTGGAGGTGCGGGAGGAGGGCGGCGAAGGACCAGCCGAGGCCGAGGGCCGGGTGGACGCAGAAGAGGGGGATGCGGCCGCCGCCTGGGCGGAGGGTGAGGAGGGGTGACAGGTCGTTGTCGGGAGTGGGGACGGTGCGGGCGGCGAGCAGGGCGGGGGTCGGGGCCGCGAACAGGGTGGCCAGCGGCACCCGGGCCTTGGACGCCAGCCGCAGCGCGGTCAGGGAGTGGCCGCCGGCCGTGAAGAAGTCGGTGTCCGGGTGGACGTCGGGCACGCCGAGCACCTCTGCGAACAGCGCGCACAGCCGCCGTTCGCGCTCGTCGCGCGGGGCGCGGGTGCGGCGGACGCCGAGCGCGTCGCCCGTCGGCTCGGGCAGTGCGGCCCGGTCCGTCTTGCCGTGCCGGGTGAGCGGTACGTGGTCGATGCGGGCCCATACGGAGGGGACGAGGTGGGCGGGGAGCCGTCGGGCGGCGGCCTGCTTGGCCCTGGCCAGGAGGGCGGGCCAGTCGTCACCGGTGGCCTCGTCCGGCAGGAGCCATGCCGCCAGCCGCTTGCCGCCGGTGGCGTCCGGGCGTGCGGCGACGACGGCCCGCCGTACCCCGGGGCAGGCCGCGAGCGCGGACTCCACCTCGGCCGGTTCGACACGGACGCCGCGCACCTTGATCTGGTCGTCGGCACGGCCTCGGAAGTCGAGGACGCGGTCGCCGGTCCAGCGGGCCAGGTCGCCGGTGCGGTACATACGGCCGCCCGGCGGCCCGTACGGGTCGGCGACGAACCGCTCGGCCGTCTGTCCGGGACGTGCGAGGTAGCCGTGCGCCAGGCCGGTGCCGGCCAGGTAGAGCTCGCCGGTGCCTCCCTCGGGCACCGGGCGCAGGAGGCCGTCCAGGACGTAGGCGCGGGTGTTGTCCAGCGGGCGGCCGAGGGGGATCACGCCGGGGCCGCCGTCGGCGGTGTGGGCGGTGGCGAAGACGGTCGCCTCGGTGGGGCCGTAGCCATTGACGACGGTGGCGCCCGGGCAGTGGGCCAGGACACGGGCCACGGTCGCGGGGTCGAGCACATCGCCGCCCGCCCAGATCTCCGTCAGCCCGGCCGCCGACTCCGGTGCGATCTCGGCGATCGTGCGCAGCAGTTCGGGCGTGAGGAGCAGCGCGGTGATGCCCCGTTCGGGTATCACGCGGCGCAGGAGTCCGGGGGTGACGGGGCCGGGCGGGGCGACCACGACCGTCCCGCCGTTCAGGAGCGGGATCCACACCTCGTACGTCGACGAGTCGAAGGTGTACGGGGCGTGCAGCAGCACACGGCGGTGGCCGTCGCCCTGGAAGCGGGCGTCGGCGGCGAGTTCGACGATGCCGCGGTGCGGGACGACGACACCCTTGGGTTCGCCGGTGGAGCCGGAGGTGTGCAGGATGCAGGCGGCTGAGCCGGGGTGGGGTTCCGGGAGGGACGAGGTGATGGCCGCGCCGGGCGCATGGACGTCCAACACCGTTATGTGCCTGGGCAGTTCGGTTGCCGGCCCCGCGGTCAACGCCAGCCGGGCCCCCGCCGCCTCCGTCAGCCGGGCCAGGCGTTCGGCCGGCTGGGCCGGGTCCAGCGGGAGCCAGCAGGCGCCCGCCTTGAGGACGGCCAGCTGGGCCACGACCACGGCCGGGGAGCGGGGCACCAGCAGGGCGACCGTGTCACCGGGGGCCGTGCCCGCCCGGACCAGACGGGCGGCCAGGGCGTCGGAGGCCGCGTCCAGGCCGGCGTAGGTGAGGACGCCGTCGTCCGACTCGACGGCCGGGGCGTCGGGGATGCGCGCGACCTGCTCGGCGAACCGGCCGGTGACGGTGGCCGGCAGGGCCGGGGGACGGACCGGGCCGGTGGCGAGGTCGATCAGCCCCTGGTGCTCCGCGGGCGGCAGTACGTCGAGGCGGTCCGCGACCAGGTCGAGGCCGTCCGCCAGCCGGGCCAGGGCATGGGCCGTTCGCCCGGCCGTCGCGGACGCCGACAGGCCCCGGCGGCAGCCGACCGACAGCGTCAGTCGCTCGCCGGCGGTGACGGCCAGGGTCACCGGGTAGTGGGTGGCGTCCGTGACCTGGAGGAGGGCCGGTTCGTCCGGGTCCGCGTCGTCCTCGCCGCGCTGCGGGAAGTTCTCGAAGGCGAGGACGGAGTCGAACAACTCCCCCACACCGGCCGCGTGTTGGATGTCGGCGAGCCGTGCGTGCTGGTGGGCGGCGAGCCGGGACTGCTCGTCCTGGAGGCGGACCAGCAGCTCGGTGACGGTCTCGCCGGCCCGCAGCCGGACCCGTACCGGGAGCGTGTTGACGAACAGGCCCACCATGCTCTCGACGCCGGGCAGGTCGTGCGGACGGCCGGAGACGACCGCACCGAAGACCACGTCCCGGGCGCCGGTGGTGCGGGCCAGGACGAGGGCCCAGGCGGCCTGGACGAGGGTGTTGAGGGTGACACCGGCCTCCGCCGCGCGTCGGGTGAGGGTGGCGGTCAGGCCCGCGGGCAGGCGGATCAGGGCGCGGTCGCAGGAGGAGTCGCCGGCGGTGGCCGGGGACGTGAGCGGCACGGGCGGTTCGAGGCCCTCCAGGGCCTCGGCCCAGGCCGTCTCCGCCTTGTCCCGGTCCTGCCGCGCCAGCCACGCCAGGTAGTCGCGGTAGGAAGCGGCGGGCGGCAGCGGGCGGCCCGCGACCAGGGCGGCCAGGTCCGCCTCCAGGACCGGCATGGACCAGCCGTCGAGCAGGATGTGGTGGAAGGACAGGAGCAGTTCCGCGCCCGTGTCGTGGCGGGCGAGGGTGGCCCGCAGGAGGGGCGGCCGTGCGGGGTCGAAGCGCCGGGCCGCGTCCGTGTCCAGCAGCCGCCGCATCCGTACGGCCCGCTCGTCCGGGCCGAGGCCGGTGAGGTCGGCCTCCCGCCACGGCACCCGCACCGCGCGCGGGATGATCTGCACGGGCCGGTCGAGGCGTTCGTGGCGGAAGCAGGCGCGCAGGTTGGGGTGGCGCCGCAGCAGTTCCGTCACCGCGGCCCGTATCCGCTGCGGGTCGGTGCCGGGGCCGATCCGGAAGCGGGCGTGGACCAGGTAGGGGTCGGGTCCCGTCGTCTCCCGAAGGGTGTGGAAGAGGAGTCCCTCCTGGGCCGGGGACAGCGGCAGGACGTCCTGGACGTTTCCGCTCATCGGCCGGCCACCTCACCGTCGAAGCCGCCGAAGCCCTCGGCGCCGCCGGAGCCGTTGAAGCCGGCGAAACCGTCGGTGTCCTCCTCGGACTCCACGTCGTCCCCAAACTCCAAGCCGTCCTCCAGCTCGGCGAGCTGATCCACGGTCAGGGCGACCAGCGGGAAGTCGGAGGGGGTGTGACCGGCGGCCGCGCCGTCCGCCGTGTCCGCCGCGAGCGCGGCGAGCTCCTCGGTCCACAGCCGGGCCAGCTCGCGTACGTCGTCCTCGGTGAGCACGCCCTCCGCGTACGAGAAGGTCGCCTCCAGCCGCGGTGCGCCCTCCGTGCCCCGGGCCAGTACGTCGATCTCCAGGGCGTGGGCGACCGGCACCGCGTCCGGCCCGGAGTCGAGCAGCCGGCCACCGGCCGCGTCGTCCCCGGCGAACCGGCCCAGGTAGGCGAAGCGGACGTCGGGAGCGGGCAGCCCGGCCAGGGCCGGGCCGGCCTCGGGGTGGAGGTAGCGCAGCAGGCCCCAGCCGAGTCCCGCGGACGGCACCGCCCGCAGCTGCTCCTTGACCTGCTTGAGCGCCGCGGGTCCGGTGTCCGTGCCGAGGTCGAGGCGGACCGGGTACTGGGTGACGAACCAGCCGACGGTGCGCGAGACGTCCACGGGTGCCGACAGTGCCTCGCGTCCGTGTCCCTCCAGGTGGAGCAGGAGGTCGGTACCGGTGCCGCGCCGGCGGACGGCCGCGCGGACCAGGGCGGTGAGCAGGACGGCGTCGGCACCGCAGTGGAAGGCGCCGGGGAGGGTGACCAGGGCGGACCGGGTCAGTTCGGCGTCCACGTCGACGGTGACGACGGCGCGGCGCAGGGCGCCGGCCGACCGGCTCGCCCAGTCGTCCTCTCCGGTCAGCAGCCGGGCCTGTCCGGCGGTGCTCAACCGGGCCGTCCACCAGTCCAGTTCGTCGATCACCCGGTCCGCCTCGGCGGGCAGCAGCCGCGCCCACCGGGCGAACGAGGCGCCCGGGTCCGCCGGGGGCTCACCGCCGTCCGCCAGCAACCGTGCCAGCTCCTGCCCCAGCACCCGCCAGGACACTCCGTCGACGGCCAGGTGATGCACCAGGAGCAGCAGCAGACCCGGCCGCTCGGGCCCGGCGTCGAACCAGACGGCCCGCAGCATCTCCCCCCGCTCCGGATCCAGTACGGCGGAGCGCGCCGCCGCCTCGGCGAGGTCTGCCGGGTCGGCGCCGGCGGGGACGGCGATCCGCTCCGCGCGTACGGTGGCGGGGCCCGCCTCCAGTTCCCAGTCGGCGGACGCGGCGTGCCGGATCAGTCGCATGCGCAGGGCGGCGTGACGGTCGGCCAGGGCCGTGACGGCGGCGCGGACGCGGTCCTGGTCGACGCCGTGCGGCACGGGGAACGCCATGGACTGGATGAACGTGCCCAGGGGGCCGCCCTGTTCGCGCCACCAGCGCATGATCGGGGTGAGCGGGAAGCGGCCCTCGGCCAGGTCGGGGCCGGTCGGCTGCTCGGGGGCGGCCGGGCGGGCCGTCAGGGCCAGGCGGGCCGGGGTGCGGGCGGTGAAGACGTCCCTCGGGGCGAGGAGCAGGCCGGCCGCCGCGGCCCGGGCGGCGAGCTGGATGGCCATGATGCTGTCGCCGCCGAGCCGGAAGAAGTCGGCGTCCACATCCACCGGTTCGGTGCCGAGGACCTCGGCGTACAGGGCGCACAGGGTCTGTTCGGCGGTGGAGGTGACGCGGGGGACGGCGGGCGCGGCGGCCGGGCCGCGGGGGGCCGGGGCGGGCAGGGCGGCTTTGTCGATCTTTCCGTTGGAGGTCAGCGGGAACGCGCCGAGGACGACCACGTCGGCCGGGACCAGGCCGGCGGGCAGACGTTCGGCCGCGTGGGTGAGCAGGGCGTCCGGGTCCGGGGTGTGGCCGGGGACCGGGACGACGTATCCGACCAGCTGCGGGCGGCCGGCCCTGCCCTCCCGGACGAGAGCCACGGATCCGCGGACGGCGGGGTGTTCGGCGAGGACGGCCGCGATCTCGGCGGGCTCCGCGCGCAGGCCGCGCAGTTTCACCTGGTCGTCGGTGCGGCCCAGATAGTGGAGGGTGCCGTCGTCGTCCTGCCAGGCGAGGTCGCCGGTGCGGTACATGCGGGTGCCCGGGGGGCCGTAGGGGTCGGCGGTGAAGCGGTCCGCCGTCTGCGCGGGGCGGTGCAGGTAGCCGTGGGCCAGGGGACCGGAGAGGTACAGCTCGCCCTGCGTGCCCGGGGGGACCGGGCGGAGTCGGTCGTCGAGCAGGCGTACGTGCGCGCCGGCGAGGGGACGGCCCAGGGGCGGGCGCGTCTGCCCGCGCTCGTGGCCGAGCGGCTCGGAGAGCGTGACGGCGACCGTCGCCTCGGTGGGGCCGTACGCGTTGTGGAAGCGGCGGCCGTCCACCGCCCAGCGCGCCACCAGCTCCGGCGGGCAGGCCTCCGCGCCGACGGCGAGCACCCTCAGGTGCGGGTAGCTGCCGGCCGGTACGGTCGCCAGCACGGACGGTGTCGTCATGACCGCGGACACCCGCCGCCGCGTCAGCACCCGCCCCAGGTCCTCGCCCACCAGCATCCCGGCCGGCGGCAGTACCAGTGTCGCGCCGGCGCCGAAGGCCATGCACAGGTCGGCGACCGATATGTCGAAGGTCGGGGGGCCCAGCTGGAGCACCCGGTCCCCGGGGCCCAGGTCCAGCCCGTCCGCCAGGGACCGTGCGAGCGCGGCCAGTCCCGAGTGCGGGACGACGACGCCCTTGGGGGTGCCGGTGGAGCCGGAGGTGTGGATGACGTAGGCGGGGGTGGACGGGTCCGGGTAGGGGGCGGTGAACGGCTCGCCCTCGTACGCCTCCGGGCCCAGTACCAGTACCGGTATCTCGCCGGAAGCCGGCGTCGCGTCGTCCGCGACGACCAGCACCGGGTCCGCGTCGGCCAGCGTGCGCCGCAGGCGTTCCGCGGGGTGCTCGGGATCGAGGGGCAGATACGCGGCGCCCGTCCGCTGGACGGCCAGCGCGGTCACCGGCCAGTCCGTGCCGCGGCCGCGCAGGAGCGCCACGAGGCGTCCGGGGCCGGCCCCGAGCCGGGCCAGGGTGCCGGCCAGCCGGTCCACGCGGTCCGTGAGTTCGCCGTACGACAGGGTCCGCGCGCCGGTGTCGAGCGCGGGCGCGTGCGGGGTGCGGGCGGCCTGGCGGGCCACCAGCTCGGGCAGCGGGACCGGCGCCGCCGCGGCGGCGCCGGACGCCAGGCCGAGCAGGCGTTCACGCAGGCCCGACGGCACGATGCCGAGGTCGCCCACCCGCACCGCCGGGTCCGCGGTGACCTGCCGCAGCAGCTCGACGTAGCACTCGGCCCACCGCGCCACCGCCTGCGGTGAGAACGTGTCCGTACGGATCTCGAAGCTGCCGATCATCGCGTCGCCGCTGTCCTTCACCACGCCGACGAGGTCGTGCTCGCCGCCGGTGTGGATGCGTTCCGGTTCGGCGAACTCGCGTACCGCGGAGACGCTCGGCTGCTGGGTGAGGTGCATGAAGACCCACTGGAACAGCGGGGACCGGCCGAGCTTGCGTTCGGGTGCGGCGGCCGCGACGATCCGGCCGACCGGCAGGTCGGCGTTGGCGACGAGGTCGGGGAAGTCCGCCGCGAACACGGCGAGGAGGTCGGCGAAGGAGCTGTCGGGGCGGACGCGCCAGCGGGTGGGGACGGCGTTCATGACGTAGCCGATGACCCGTTCCAGGCCCTTGGCTGACCGGTTGGCGACGGGGGTGCCCAGCACCATGTCCTCGGCGCCGGTGACCCGGTGGGCGAGGACGGCGAACGCGGCCATCAGGACGCCGTAGACGGTGGTGCCCGAGCGGCGGGCGAGGGCGCGGACGGCGGCGGCGGCCGGCGCATCGAGGCCGAAGCCGATGTGGACGATGCCGTCGGGGTCGCGGTCGGGGTCCTCGGCGGTGGATCCGTGGCCGGGGGCGGTGAGCGGGGCGGGCGGATCGGCCAGGTAGCGGCGCCAGAAGGCGAGGCGCTCGCCGAAGACACCGGCGTCCTCCAGCTCGCCCTGCCAGGCGGAGAAGTCGGCGTACTGGATTCCGGGGCGGGTCAGGCGGGGCCGGGTGCCCTCGCGGATGGCCAGGTAGGCCTCGGCGAATTCGTTCTGGAGGACGTCGAAGGACCACCAGTCGGCGATGACGTGGTGCACGCTGAGCATCAGCGTCGTACGGCGGTCGTCGACGCGGACGAACCGGCCGCGCACCAGGCTGCCCCCGTCCAGGTCGAACGGGCGTCGGCGGAAGGCGTCGAAGGCCTGGTGGACGCTGGTGCCGGTGCCGCGCAGGTCGTCGCGCTCCAGGACGAAGGGGCCGCGGTCGGGGAAGTCGACGCGGAGTTCGCCGCCGGGGGTCTCGGTGACCCGGGTGCGCAGGATGTCGTGGTGCTCCTGGACGAGGGTGAGCGCGCCCTCCAGGTGGGCGGGGTCCACGGGGTCTTCGAAGTGATAGGCACAGCACAGGTTGAGGGCGGGGGTGCCGGGATACAGCGACTCGTACGCCCACAGGTCCTGCTGCGCGGGGCTGAGCCGGACCGGCCGGGCGGGGTCCCTCCGCGGGACGACGGCGGGCACGTCCCGCACGCGGCCGCTCTCCACCAGCTTGCGCAGCAGCTGCACGCGCTGCTCGCCGCCGAGCGCGCTGAAGCGGTCGGCGAGGGAGGCGGCGGGCCGCGGTCCCGGACGGACGGGGGCGGTCATGACAGGCTCTCTTTCAGTTCGGCCAGCCGGTTCAGGCTCGTGAGGACGTCGTCGAGGCCGAGGCCGAAGTCGACGAAGCAGGCGACCTCGTCCACGCCCAGTTCCGCCAGGTCGGCGAGCATCTTGGCGCAGTGGCCGGGCGAGCCCAGCAGACTGCCCCAGCTCAGGTAGCGCTCGAACGCGAACTCCGCGAGCAGCGCGGTCTTCTCCTCGGTGAGCGCGGCGGTGCCGGCGTCGGCGGTGCGGTTGGCGGCGGTCTGGCGGAGGTAGGAGGCGAGGTACGTCTTCAGCGGGGCGGCGGCGAGGCGCCGTACCTCCGCGTCGTCGGCGCCGACGTAGGTGTGCGCCATGAGCGTCACGCGGCCGTGCGCGTCGGTGCCCCGCTGGTCGGGGGCGGCCGCGCAGGCGGCGCGGTAGCGGGCGATGCGGTCGGCGAGGTCGTCGCGGCTCTGCCCGACGGTCGCGCCGAGCACCCCGCAGCGCAGCCGGCCGGCCGCCTCCCATGTCTGGGGGTTGCCGGACGTGGTGATCCACAGCGGCAGCGACTCCTGCACGGGCCGCGGCTGCGGCAGCACGCTCACCGGCTTGCCCGTGCCGTCGGGGAACTCGGCGCTCTCCCCCGCCCACAGCGCGCGCAGCACGGGAACGGTGTCCAGGGTGCGGGCGCGGCGGTCGGCGTAGTTGCCGGGCGCGAGCGCGAAGTCGGCGGAGTGCCAGCCGGTGGCGACCGACAGGCCCACCCGGCCGTGCGAGAGGTTGTCCACGACCGCCCAGTCCTCGGCGACCTTCAGCGGGTGGTGCAGCGGCAGTACGACGCTGCCGGCGCGGATCCCGATCCGCTCGGTGGCCATGGCGAGCGCCGCGCTGAGCACGGGCGGGCTGGAGAACACCTGCCCGACCTGCTGGAAGTGGCGCTCGGGCGTCCACACGGCGTGGAAGCCGAGGCGGTCGGCGGTACGGGCGACGGTGAGGATGTCCTGGTAGGTGCGCTCGTGCCGCACCTGCCCGGTGGCGGTGCTGTCCGCACCGAAGAACATCACGCTGAGGTCCACTGCCTGTCCTCCTGCTTCCTGCTTCCGCGATGGGGTGCGGTCGTCTGGGGTGTCTGGGCTCGGTTCGGTACGCGCGGCCTGCGCGGGATGGGTGCCATGGCGGGCTGCTGGCGGGCCGCGGCCTCCTCCAGTCCGGCGGCGAGGGCGGCGACGGTGGGGGTGGCGAAGAGCTGCGCGGCGGTCACCGGCCGCTCGGGTGTGCTGAGGCGGGCGGCGACCCGTACCGCGCGCAGCGAGTTGCCGCCGAGCGCGAAGAAGTCGTCGTGGCGGCCGATCCGGGTGAGGCCGAGGACGTCGCGCCACACGGCGGCGACGCGCTCCTCGGCGGGGGTGCCGACGGCGGGCGCGGTGGTGCGGGCCGGTGCCGCGAGGCGGTCGGCGGCGCCCGCCCGACGGGGCGGTTCGGGCAGGGCGAGCGCGGACAGGCGGGTGTCCGGGGCGGCCGCGGCGGCCTCCAGGGCCCGCGGGAGTGCCTCGGCCAGCCAGCCGACGAAGGACTCCTCCAGTGCCTCGGCCCGGTACTCGAAGGTGAGGGTGAGGCCGCCGGGCGTGCCGTCGGGGGCGGTCGTCTCGGACACGTCCACGAGCAGCTCGAACCGGGCGGACCCGGTGCGCACCAGCTCCACGCCGGTCTCCGCGCCGGGCAGCGCGACCTCGGCGCGTGCGTTGTTCTGGAGCGCGAGGACCACCTCGGTGAACGGCTGCCGGCCGGGCCTGCGGGCGGGGCCGAGCGCGCCGACGACCTCCTCGAACGGTACGTCCTGGTGGGCGAAGGCCCCGAGGTCGGTGTCCCGGACGCGGGCCAGCAGTTCGGCCGCGGTGGGGTCGCCGGAGGCGTCGGCGCGCAGGACGAGCAGGTTCACGAAGAACCCGACGACGTCCTCGACGTCACTGTCCGACGCCCGCGCGGCCACGGGCGCGCCGACCGCCGTGTCGGGGCCGGCGCCGGCCCGCAGCAGCGCGGTGACCAGGGCGGCGTGCAGGGCCATGAAGAGGGTGGCGCCCTGGCGTCGCGCGGAGTCGACGAGCCGGGTGTGTGCCGCCGGGTCCAGCCGCCGGACGACGACCGCGGCGGCCGGGCCGGGCACGGCCGGCGCCTCGGGGCGGCGCGGCAGCAGGGGGCCGTCGGCGTCCAGCCCGGCCAGCCTCCGGGTCCAGTAGGCGAGCTGGACGGCCGCCAGGGACTCGGGGTCGGCCGGGGAGCCCAGCCGGTCGAGGCGGCGGCGGGCGTGCTCGGCGTACGGGACGGCGAGCGGCCCGAAGCCGGCCGGACGGCCCTGGACACGGGCGGCGTAGGCCTGTGACAGATCGCGGAACAGCGGCCGCAGCGACCAGCCGTCACCGGCGATGTGGTGCACCAGCACGAGCAGCGCGTGCTCGTCGGGCCGCTCGCGGAGGGTGAACAGCACGGCCCGGACGGGCAGTTCGGTGCTCAGCTCGAAGCGGCGCCGCGCCGCCTCCTCGATGCGGGACGCCAGCTCCCGTCCCCCGACGTACTCATGGGCGAAGGGCGGCTTCGCCGCCGTCCCGCGCACCACCCGCCGCACGGGGACGCCGTCGGTCTCGCCGAAGAGGGTCCGCAGCACCTCGTGCCGGTCGGCCACGTCGGCCAGCGCGTCGGCGAGGGCGTCCGGGTCGACCGTGCCGCGCAGCCGGACCAGCATGGGCAGGTTGTAGGCGGCGCCCGCTCCGGTCCGGTCGAGGAACCACAGGCGTTGCTGGGCGTCGGAGACGGGCAGCGGGCCCGACGCGGTGGCGGGCTCGGGCGGCGGTGCGGCGGCGGGGGCGCGGTCGACGAGCGGGGCGAGCCGGGCCGGGGTGGGCGCCTCGAAGAGCGTACGGATGTCGAGCTCGACGCCGAGCACGGAGCGGATGCGGCCCGCCAGGCGGGCGGCGAGCAGGGAGTTGCCGCCGAGCCGGAAGAAGTCGTCGTCGGGGGCGAGGGGGGTCGACAGGACCTGGGAGAACAGGTCGCAGAGGGTGCGTGCGGTGCCGTCGGCCGTGCCGCCGGCCGCCTCGGCCGTGCCGCCGGTCCGCGCGGCGGCGGGGTCCGGCGCCGGCAGCGCCGCCCGGTCCAGTTTGCCGCTCGGGGTGAGGGGCAGGGCGTCCAGGATCATGAAAGCGGCCGGTACCAGGTGGTCGGGCAGGACCGTCCGGGCGTGGTCGCGCAGTTCCCCGGCCGTCGGCGCCTGCGCCCCGCGGGTGACGACGTACGCGGTCAGCTGCCGGTCCCCCGCCGGGTGGGCGTGGGCGACCACGGCGGCCCGGTCGACGCCCGGGTGTCCGGCCAGGACCGTCTCGATCTCGCCGGGCTCCACCCGGAAGCCCCGGATCTTGATCTGGCTGTCGGCGCGGCCCAGGTGCTCCAGGACGCCGTCGAGGCGGCGGCGGACCAGGTCGCCGGTGCGGTAGAGGCGCTCGCCGGAGGGGGCGGCGACGAACCGTTCGGCGGTGAGGGCGGGTTGGCCGGTGTACTCCCGGGCCAGGCCCGCGCCGGCCGCGTACAGCTCGCCCGTACCGCCGTCGGGGACGGGCCGCAGCCGCTCGTCGAGGACGTACAGGCGCTTTCCGGCGAGCGGGCGGCCGATCGGGAGGGGCCCGCCGGTGCGCACGTCCTCGGGGGTGACCGGGTGGGTGGTGAGGAAGACCATGCACTCGACCGGCCCGTAGCCGTTGCTCAGCCGCAGGCCGGGCCGGCGGGCGAGGGCGCGGGCGACGTGCGGGGGGGACAGCGCCTCGCCGCCCACGAGGAGTTCGCGCAGTCCGTCGAGGGCGTCCGGGTACTCGTCGACGACGACGTTGAACAGGGATGCCGACAGGTACATGGACGTGACGCCGTGCTCGGCGATCAGGCGTGCCATCACGAGGGGTTCGGGGCGGCCCGGGGGGTGCAGCACACAGGTGCCGCCGTTCACGAGCGGACCCCACAGTTCGAGGGCGAACGCGTCCCAGGACAGCGGCGCGCACTGGAGCCAGACCGCGCCCCGGCCGAAGGAGGCGAAGTCCTGGCCGGTGAGGGTGGCCGTGATCGCCTCGTGCGGGGCGGCGACGCCCTTGGGGCGGCCGGTGGAGCCGGAGGTGAACATCACGCAGGCGCGGTCGGCGGGGCGTACCGCGAGCGTGCCGTGCGGCAGCGACGGAGCGGTCCCGGCGTCCTCGGGGTGGACCACGGGGGCCTCGACGCCGGTGAGGTGCGCGCCGCGGGGTGCGACCACGGCGCCGACGGCCGCGTCCGCCGCCATCGCGCCGAGGCGTGCCGCCGGGAAGGCGGGGTCGAGGATCAGATAGGCGGCGCCGGCCTTGAGGGCGCCGAGGACGGTCACGACCAGCTCGGCCGACCGCTCCAGGTGTACGCCGACCGTGTCGCCGTGCCGTACGCCGTGCCGGGCGAGCAGTGCGGCCGACCGGGCGGCGCGCGCGTCCAGCTCGGCGTACGTCAGGCGGTCGTCGCCGTCGATCAGGGCGAGGGCGTCGGGTGCCGACCGCGCCTGGTGCTCGACGAGTTCATGCACGCACTTCATCGCGGACCCCTTCGTGTTCCCGAACGCCCTGCGCCTCGTCGTCCGCGTCCGGCATCACCAGGTCGATCTCCCGGATGTTCCGGCTGGCCAGCCCCCACAGGGAGACCCCGATGCCCGCCAGGCCGGCGAGGAAGAACATCCCGGCCATGCCGCTGCCGGGCCGGTCGCCGAAGAGCGGGCCGAGGACGGTGAACAGGCCCGTGCCGTGGGCGGCCTGCGGCTCGAAGACGTGGTCGGCGAGCGGGCCGGACAGGGCGGTGGCCAGCGGGACGGAGATGTAGCCGAGGCACATCACCGCGCCGAAGACGCGGCCCTGCCACTCCTGGGGGACCTTGGTCTGCACGACGGCGTTCATCTGGGCGTTGACGACCGTCATCAGCAGGGCGCCGATCAGCACGGCCACCGACCAGCCGACGACCCCGCCGGCGAACGCCATGCCCACCAGCGCGGACAGGCACATCCCGATGACGCCGAGCATCATGCCGCGGCCCCGGTCGCGCGGCCCGCCCCACGCGGCCATGAGCAGGCCGCCGGCGACCCCGCCGACGCCGATGGCGGTGTTGACCGTGGCGAGCGCGGCGCTGTCGGCCCGCAGCAGGACCATGGGCTGGATCAGGGCGAAGCCGAAGACCATCACCAGATTGACGACACAGAAGTTGACGACCAGGTCCCGCAGGCCGGGCGTGCGGAACAGATAGCGCAGGCCCTCCCCGGCCTCCGCGGTGATGCCGCGGCGCGGCCCGGCGGGCGGCGCGGGCCGGTCTCCGGTCAACCGCACCAGTCGTACGCCGATCAGGGCGAGCACGTAACTCACCAGGTCCGCCAGGAGGGTCGGGCCTATCCCGAAGAGGGTGAGCAGGATGCCGCCCAGGGCCGGGCCGCCGATGCTCGCCGCGCTCTTGGCGCCGCTCAGCAGGCCGTTGGCGCGGCCGAGCTGGTCCTTGCGGACGAGCAGCGGCACGGCCGAGGCCAGGGCCGGGAGCTGGAAGGCCGCGCAGGCGCCGAGCAGGGCGGTGGCGACGTAGATCTGCCAGGAGTGGAGCAGGCCGAGGTAGTGCAGCAGTGCCAGGCAGCCCACGACGAGGAGGCCGCCGGCATCCGCCAGCTGGAGCGCGGACCGCTTTCGCATACGGTCGACAATTGCGCCCGCAATGGGGCTGAGGAGTGCCTGTGGGAGCAGCGCGCACAGCGAGAGCGCGGTGACGGCGCTCGCCCGCTCCCCGCTGGACCAGACGTCGACGACGAAGGCGAACCGGACCGCCGCACTGCCGACGAGCGAGACGGCCTGGCCCGACCAGACCAGCATGAGCGGCCCGAGGCCGGTGAAGCGGCCGGGGCTCGGATCGGTTGGAGTTGCTGTCACTGCACTGCCCCCAGGACGGTCGCGTGCGGTCAGGGCACCGGGCTGGTGGGGCCGGGTCCGCTGTCGAATGGCCGTCATGATGCGGGGGCCGATTACCGACGCGTTCCCATCGCGAACGTCTGAAGAGGATCAGGACGGGAACGGATCGGGACGGGATCGGGAGCCGTCCGCGTCACGGTCCCAAGGTCGTTGTCTGCACAACCCGCAGAAGGAGTACTGCCGTGAAGGATCCGCGGGACCATTCGCCGGACGGCACGGAACTGGCGCACGCGCTCCAGGACCTGTCCTCCGTGGAGCGCTGGGCGGAGCGGGCGGCCACCGACGGCCAGGCGCCGCCGTACACCGTCCAGGGCCCCGTCGACGGCCCCAGGTTCAGCGTCGACACGGAGACGGTGGACGGGATGCACAACGTGGCCCGGATCGCCCCGCCCCCTTCCGGCGAGGCCGAGCGGGCCGCCATGCGCTCGCTGGTGCGCTCGTTGCTCGACCTGGCCGGCCATGAGTCGGGACCGGCCCGCACCCAGGTGGTACTGACCCCTGCGGGGCCCCGGGTGGTGGCGTGCAGTCTGAGTAAGTAACCGCAGGTCAAAGACGTGCCCCGGGTGTTCCCGGGGCCGTTCCCCATGCGTTCCCGCAGGGCGGTAACGCACGAGGAACCCACCGGGAACGGCCCCCAGGAAAGTCAGTGGCGTCAGGAAGCGGAAAACACCGCGAAACGCACAGACACCACAAAAGGGGCAGACAATGGGACGCAAGGTCGCTGGGTTCATCGGTCTGATCGCCGCCACCCTGGTCCTCGGCTACGGCGGCCACACCGTCCAGCCGGGCATGTTCCAGGCGGACAACCAGAACCCCACCGGCGTCACCACCGTCCTCGCGGACAACCAGAACCCGACCGGCACCACCACGGTCGTCCTGGCCGACAACCAGAACCCCACGGTCATCGCCGCGCGCTGAGCCCACGCCCCAGGCCGCACGTCTCGCGACAGTGCCCCGTCCGGATCTCCGGGCGGGGCACTGCGCCGTTCCCGCGGCCGTTCCCGCTCCTGCTCCTCCTCCTGGGTCACCCCTGGTGAAGAAACCTTTCGGCGTATGTTCTCGGCCCGTTCAGCGGCGGCGCCGGTCCTCCGCGACCCCCATGCGCGCGAACAGTTCCTCCGCCGCGGCCCGGTGCCGGACCGCGGCCGCGGCGTCGTCCTCGGCGTCCGCCAGCCCGCACAGCGCGTACGCCTCCTCGATGCGGTAGCTCATCGCCGAGGCCAGTTCATGGGCGTCGGCGTGCAGTTCGCGGGCGGCCCGCCGCTCCCCCTGCCGCCGGCGCAGCCGGCCCACGATGTTCTCCACCTTGGCCCGGCGCAGCGGCGAGGCGTTGGACGCCACCAGTTCGAGGGCCTGCTCGGCCAGGTCGGGAGTGCGCACGGGCCGGCCCAGGTGCTGGTCGACGTCGGCCGACAGGGCCAGGGTCAGCGCCACGTTCCCCGGATCCGCGCCGTCGTCCACGAGGGTGCGGGCCCGTTCCAGGCTGCGGGCGGCCGACTCGTACTCGCCGAGACCGGCCTGCGCGAAGGCGAGGTCGGTGAAGGCGGAGAACTGGTTCTCGAACTTGCCCAGGCCGCTCTGCAGTTCGACCGCGCGCTGGGCCGCCGCCCTGGCCTCCTCGTAGCGCCCCCACTGCTCGTAGAGCGTGCTGAGCAGGGTGAGGCTGTCGGCCTCCGCCCGGGCGATGCCCAGTTCCCGCTCGTAGGCGGTGGCCCGCTCCAGATGGACCAGCGCCTCGGGGAAGTTGCCGAGCAGGCTGTTGAACTGGCCGAGGGTGCCCTCGCTGTGCGCCTCGGTGTGCCGGTCGCCGAGCTGCGCGGCGACGTCCCGGCCCTCCCTGGCCGCCTCCAGTCCCTCCTCGAAGCGGCCCAGACGCCAGCACGCCACGCCCAGGTTGGACAGGCTCATGCCCAGCAGGGCGAGATCGCCGAGGCGTTTCGCGGCGGCGACCGAGGCCCGCCCCAGTGCCCCGAACTCCTCCAGCTGCCCTCGCGCGTTGAGCTGGAAGACGAGGTTGCGGCTCAGGCAGACGACATATCGGTCCAGGCCCCGGCGCTCGGCCAGAGTGACCGCGGCGAGCAGCGCGTCCTGTTCCCGGGTGAACCAGGTCTGGGCCTGCTCGGCGTCACCGAGGGAGGGCAGATCGGCCGTGGACTTCTCGATGCCGGTGGGGCGGTGGCGGCGGCCGGGGTAGAGGACGTCGCAGGCCACCTCGGTCGCCGTGAGGTAGTAGCAGAGCAGTCGTTCCACGGCGGCCGCCGCCTCGCGGCCGTCCTGGTCGGCGGCGTCGAAGAGACTCTGGGCGAAGCTGCGCACCAGGTCGTGGAAGGAGTACAGCCCGATCTCCGGCTGCTGCACGAGATGCACGTCCAGCAGGCGTTCCAGCACGTCCTCGGCGTCCCAGATGCCGGAGCCGAGCAGCGCGGCCGCCGCGTGGACGTTGATGTCGCCGCCCGGGTGCAGGGAGAGGATCCGGAAGGCCGTGCGGCTCTCCTCGTCCAGGGCCTGGTACGACAGGCGCAGGGTGGCCGAGACGCTGCGGGCGCCGGAGCTGAGCTCGTCGAGCCGGCGGGTCTCGTCCCGTAGCCGTTCGGCCAGGTACTGCAGGGTCCAGCGGGGCCGGTTGCGCAGCCGGGCGGTGGCGATGCGCAGGGCGAGCGGGAGGTGGTCGCACAGCCGGGCCAGTTCGGCGGCGGCCTCGGGCTCGGCGGCGACGCGTCCGGCGCCGAGGGTCTCGGCGACCAGGGCCGCGCTCTCGCGCGGGGACATCACGCCCAGGGAGATCCAGTGCGCGCCGTCCAGGTCGACGAGACGGCCCCGGCTGGTGAGCAGGACCAGGCAGCCGGAGGTGGTGGGCAGCAGCGGACGGATACCGGCGGCGTCGGCCGCGTTGTCGAGCAGGATCAGCAGCCGCTTGCCGCTGAGCGTGGCCCGCCACAGGGCGGTGCGGCCGGCCGTGTCGTCGGGGATGCGGTCGCCGGGGATGCCGATCGCCCGCAGCAGGCTGTCCAGCGCGGTGCCGGCGGAGACCGGCTGGTCACCGGGGGTGTAGCCGCGCAGGTCGATATGGAGCTGGCCGTCCGGGTACTCGGGGACGAGCTGGTAGGCGGCGCGCACCGCGAGCGAGGTCTTGCCGCTGCCGCCCATGCCGTCCAGAGCCACGATTTTCGGCCCCTGCTCCCCTTTCTGCGTCGCGCAGCGCAGCAGTTCGGCCATCTCGACCTCGCGGCCGGTGAAGTCGGCGAGGTCGTAGGGCAGGGTGCAGGGCGGCTCGGCCGGGAGCGGGGCGGCGACGGGCGCCGGAGCGGCGGGCTCCGGACCGGCCAGTTCCGGGCTCTCGCGCAGGATGCCCTCGTACAGCCTGGTCAGGTGCGCGCCCGGGTCGACGCCGAGTTCCTCGACGAGAAGTTCGCGGACCTTGCCGTACTCCTCCAGGGCCTCGGCCTGCCGTCCGGAGCGGTACAGGGCGAGCATCAGCTGGCCGCGCAGGGTCTCACGCAGCGGGTGCTGGGCGACCAGCTCCCTGAGGTCCGGGATGAGCTCGCCGGACTCGCCGAGGGTGAGGCGGAGGCCGAGGTGCTCCTCCCACACGGCCAGCCGGCGTTCCTCGATGCTGGTGGCGGCCGCCTCGATGACCGGTCCCCCGATACCGGACAGCACCGGACCGCGCCACAACGCCAGGGCCCCGCGTAGAATTTCGGCCGCATCGGAGAGTCGACTTTCGGCCACGGCCGTTTTCGCCGTACGTATCAGCATTCCGAATTCGGACAGATCATTCTGGGTCTCGTCGATCACGACCCGGTAGCCGGGACCCTCCGTGAGCAGCACGCCTGCGCCGCCCGGTATTCGTCTTCGCAGGTCAGCGACCGCCTTGCGGACCTGGTGGGACGCGGTCGCCGGCGGATCCTCGTCCCAGGCGGCCTCGACCAGCCGGGAGACCGTAAGGACCTTCCCCGGCTCCAACAGCAACGTGGCCAGAACTCGCTCCTGAATGACTCCGCCGAGTTTCAGCCGAACACCATTCGACCATCCTTCCATCGGGCCGAGGATATTGAACCGAAGCTGATCTCCTGACGCCGCCGTCACCGACAGCCTCCCCCCTGGGTCGCGCTCCCCTAAAGCAGTCCGCTTCGCGCCGGAGGAATCGTAACGGCACGCGGAACGCTGCGGTACTGAACGGGGAATCGTTCGGGAAGCACTTCATCGAGTCTCTTCCTCGTTGGCAGGCACCTCATCGCCTCGGGTCGCCTACCTGGCATTCAGCCAAGAATCTGAGGATTAAGGAGACACCGATGAACTCCGAGTCCACACCCGGTCTCGATGTGCTGCTGCAGAATGCACGGCGGCGGGCGGGGCTCACCCAGACGCAGCTCGCCGGGCTTGCCACAGTGAGCGTGCGCGCCATCCGGGACCTGGAGCAGGGGCGCGTGCGAAACCCTCGTAAAGAAACTCTCAGATTGCTGGCCGATGCCATGCGCATGAGCGACGCCCGGCGCGTCGAGCTGGAATTGGCGGCCGACGCCCACGCGGCGGGCCGGGTCCTGCAGTCCCTCTACAGCGCCGAACTGGCCGCCCCGCCCACCCCGCTGCGCCCGCTGACCGGCCGTCGCGCCGAACTGGAGGCGCTGACGGAACGGCTGGACAACCGGCACGACCGGCTGCTGACCCTGGTGGGCCTGGCCGGAGTGGGCAAGTCCCGGCTGGCCCAGGAGGCCGCGACCGTGCTGCACACCCGGGACCGGATGCCGGTGCTGTGGGTCCCCATGGCCCACGGCCCCGACGCAGGCCCGGAGCAGGGGCCGCAGACGCCGCTGGCCGAATGGGTCCGCTCGCTGATCCGCGACGGCGACCGCTTCGAGGAGCTGACCTCGGTCATCGGGTCCAAGCCGACCCTGATCGTGCTGGACGGCCTCGACGACTCGGCGCCCGCGGTGCCCGTCCTGCTGAACCTGCTGCGCGCCTGCGAACGGCTGAAGATCATCGTCACCTCGCGGCGGGTGACCCGGCCCCCGGCCGGTCGTCTGCTGCCGCTGGGCCCCCTGCCGGCGCCCGCTCCGCACACCGCCGGGTCCACGCTGCCCGGCGACTCACTGGTCGCGGGCCGGCCCGCCGTCGAGCTGATGCTGTCGTACGTCAGCCACATGCGTCCCGACCTGCTGCCCACCGACACCGTCACGACCGCCGTCGCGCACATCTGCCACCGCCTTGACGGCATACCGCAGGCCCTGGAGGCCGCCGCCTCCTGGCTGCTGCTCTACTCGCCGGACCAGCTCCTGGAGATCGCCCGCTCGACCCCGCTGCTCCTCGTCGACGGCGTCACGACGGCGACCTCGGAGCCGGGCGCCACGCTCAGCGAGCAGCTGGGCGCCGCACTGGCCGAACTGGACGCCCGTGCCGCCGCCCTGCTCACCACCCTGGCGGCCCTTCCCGAGCCGTGGACGGTGGACGCCGGCGCCCGCGCGGGCGGCAGGCCGCTGAGCGAGACCGCCCGGGACGTGCACGACCTGCTGCTGCGGGGCCTGATCCGCCAGCACCCGGCGGAGCCGGGCGGGCCCGTGGGGTTCACGGTGCTGAACCTGGTCCGCGAGCTGATGGCCGCGCGGCGACCGGCCGCGGACCTGGTCGGCGCCTCCGACTGAGGCACCCCCCTGGGGCCCCCGGACCGGCACACCACCCGGCCGGCGACACCGGACCGGCGGAACGACCGGCGACGCGACACCCGGCCGACGCGACACCCGATCCCGTCCACGCGACACCCGATCCCGCTTCACTCCCCGACCACCCTTTCCACGAAAGGCACCCCACCCATGCGCAACCTCATCTCCCTCGCCGACCTGACGCCCGCCGAGCTCGACCGGATCGTGCGGCGGGCCGTGTTCTTCGGCCGCGAGGGTGTCGACCGCAGGTCACTCGCCGGCAAGCAGGTCGGCGTGTACTTCCGCAAGTCCTCGACCCGCACCCGTACGTCGTTCTGGAGCGCGGCGACCCGGCTGGGCGCCGACGTCATCACCTACGGCCCGAACGAGCTGCAGCTGTCCACCGGCGAGACCGTCGAGGACACCTCGCGTGTGCTCGGGCAGTACCTGGACGCCCTGGTGGTGCGCACCAACGAGGACGTGGAGGAGATACGACGGCTCGGCAGCAGCCCGGATCTGGCCGTCGTCAACGCGCTGAGCCTGGACGAGCACCCCACCCAGGCGATCGCGGACCTGGCCACGCTCACCGAGCGGTTCGGCTCGCTGGACGGGCTGCATCTCCTCGCTGTCGGCGAGGGCAACAGCTCCGGCGCCGCCCTGGCGCTGGCCACGGCGCTCAGCCCGGGGCTGCGGCTGACCCTGCTGTGCCCGAGCGGCTACGAGGTGCCGAAGGACAAGCTCGACCTCGCCGACGAGCTCGCCGGCGGCAAGGCCGCGGTCACGCAGATCACGAACCCGGACGAGGTCGAGGGGCCGGTCGACGCGGTGTACACCAGCCGCTGGCAGACGATGGGCGTGGCCAAGGCCGACCCGGACTGGCTGAAGGACTTCGAGGGCTTCCAGATCGACGACGCCTTCCTCGACCGGTTCGGCCGCCCGGACGCCGTGTTCCTGCACGACCTGCCCGCGGTGCGCGGCCAGGAGGTCACGGACGAGGTGCTGGACGGGCCGCGCAGCGTCGCCTGGCGGCAGGCATACCACAAGATGACGGCCGCGATGGCGGTGCTGGAGTGGTGCGTGGTCTCGTCCGGGAACTGAACAGGAAAAGGGCCGGGCGGGCTGGAATTCTCCAGCCCGCCCGGCCCTTGTGTCGTTTCAGCCCGCCAGCGCGGCGACCACGGAACGCGGGCGCATGTCCGTCCAGTTGGCCTCGATGAATTCCATGCATTCCTGCTTTCCGCTCTCTTCCTTCACGAGTTCCCAGCCGGCCGGCTGCTCGATACGGGCGGGCCACAGGGAGTGCTGCCCCTCGTCGTTGACCAGCACCACGTAGCGGCCCTCGGCGTCCTCGAACGGATTCGTTGCCATGATGTCCACCTCTGTGAAGTCGGGTTGTGGGGAAAACGCTAGATCCGCGTGGCCGCCTTGCCGGGCAGGAAGCCGGGCAGTTGGGCGGCAACCGGACTGCGGTGCGCGCGAGTGACCGCGATCCCGGTGGCGACGGTGGCCGCACGGACCGAGGCGAGCGCCTCACGCAGCAGCGCCGCACGCTCCGACGGGGCCTGGGCGACCGGCGGCCGGCCCGCCCGCACGAGACTCAATGCCGCTTCCAGCACGGCGACTTGGGCCTCCCCCAGGGCCTCGCTCCGGTCGATGCCCTCACGCGCCCGGTCCAGCACGTCCTCCAGCGTGTCCGTCATGTCCTCACTCCTCACTCGGGTGTCTCGTGCACCCCAGTGTCGGGGCCCGTGGAGGCCGGCGGCGGCAGCCGGTCGCCAACTGCTGCCCGGCTGCCTGTCGGTTGCCGCCGCGGGCGCCGGATACGGCCGTGGCGTGAATCTACGGTGTTGTCCGAAAGGAAGTTCCGGGATCGCCGGAACCTCTTTCTCCCCTGTCATCCCATGATGTGGACGAAACGAACAATGAAGCCTGTGGAATGGGCGGATCGCCCTCGATCCGGGCCGCTGGACGTCGTCGTTACCGGACTGCCGTCCGATGCGCACACCTGGAATCTGGTATTCATCCAGCTGTTGCTCGAAGACCTCGGGCACAAGGTCGTCAACCTGGGTCCGTGCGTTCCCCAGGACGAAATCGTGGAATCCTGCTGCAAGTTCGAGCCGGACCTGCTGGTCGTCAGCAGTGTCAACGGGCACGGCTTCAACGACGCCCGGCCGCTCATCGAGGCGGTCAGGTCCCGCTGGGAGCTGGCGGGCCTGCCGGCCGTCATCGGCGGCAAGCTCGGCGTCGGCGGCGGTGAGCGCGAGCAGGCCGGCGAGCTGATGCGGGCCGGATTCGACGCGGTGTTCCAGGACGGGACCGGCGAAGAGCCCGGCTTCGCCGCCTTCACGTCCTTCGTCGGTTCCCTGGCGGTGACACGGTGAACGCGCTGCACCGGCGCCCGCGCTCCTTCGGCCGGTTCGTCGCCGAGGCGCAGGCCCGCGGGGCGCTCGTGGTGCAGCCGCGGATGGGGTTCTCGGACCCGGCGCTGATGCGGGCCGGCCTGCTGGCCACCAAGGGGGCGGCGGACGCGGTCGTCGGCACCCTCACCATCGACAGCTACACGCGGGTGGGCGACGAGCCCTCGGCAGTCCGGGCGCTGCACGACCAGGTCCCGCTCAACGGCTTCCCGATCACCTCCTACAGCCCGCACACCGCGGCCTGGGTGCTGGACGGCGTACGCGACGCCTCCTTCCCGGTGCAGGTGCGGCACGGCTCGGCCCGCCCCCAGGGCATCGTCGCCGCGCTGTCCCTGCTCGGCCTGGACGCCACCGAGGGCGGGCCGGTGTCGTACTGCCTGCCGTACGGGCGCACGCCGCTGCTGGACTCGGTGCGCAACTGGCGGGAGAGCTGCGAGGCGCTGGCGGCGCTGCGGGCGTCCGGCGCGGAGCCGCACCTGGAGACGTTCGGCGGCTGCATGCTCGGCCAGCTGTGCCCGCCGGGACTGCTGGTGGCGATCAGCGCGCTGGAGGCGCTGTTCTTCCACCGGGCGGGCCTGCGCAGCATCTCGCTCAGCTACGCCCAGCAGACCAGCCCCGCCCAGGACCGTGAGGCGGTGCACGCGCTGCGCCGGCTGGCCGGCGAACTGCTGCCCGACACCGACTGGCACATCGTCCTGTACACCTACATGGGCCTGTACCCCCGCACCCGGCGCGGCGCCCTGGACCTCCTTGAGCGCTCCGCCGAGCTGGCCGTGGAGACGGGCGCTGCCCGGCTGATCGTGAAGACGACAGCCGAGTCGCACCGGATCCCGACGGTGGCGGAGAACGCCGAGGCGCTGGGTGTCGCGTCCCGGGCGGCCGCCCGGCACGTCGCGGCGCCCCCACCGCGCGCCGGCCTCGCCGACAACCCCGTCTACGCGGAGGCCCGCGCCCTCGTGGACGCCGTACTCGACCTGGACGCGGATCTCGGCCGGGCGCTGCTGAAGGCGTTCGCCCGCGGTCTGCTCGACGTCCCCTACTGCCTGCATCCCGACAACGCGGGCCGCACCAGGAGCGCCATCGACCGCGACGGCCGGCTCGTGTGGTCGGAGATCGGGGCGATGCCCATCGGCCACGTCTCACGGCGCGGCCGCCGGCTCACGGCGATGGGCCTGTACGACGCGCTGTCGTTCGTGCAGCGCCGCCACGACACCCCCCAGACCCAGGAGGTAGCAGCATGACCAGCACGCCCGCGTTCCCGTCCTCGCCCGACGAGCACCTGCTGCGGGAGAACACCCGCGCCACCCTGCGCATCCAGTCCCGGATGCTGGCCGCGACCCGCGCGTTCCTGACCGGGCGCGGCTTCCAGGAGCTGCTGCCGCCGGTGATCGGTCCGGTCACCGACCCGGGCATCCGCGGTTCCAAGCAGGTCGACGTCGATTTCTACGGCCACAAGTACAAGCTGATGACCAGCGCGATCCTGTACAAGCAGGCGTCCCTGCTCGCCTTCGACAAGATCTTCTACATCGCGCCGAACGTCCGTCTGGAGCCGTTGGAGACAGCGGTCACGCACCGCCATCTCGCCGAGTTCCACCAGATCGACGTGGAGATACGCGACGCCCGCCGCGAGGACGCGATGGAGGTCGCCGAGCGGTTGGTGGCGTACGTCGTCGACGAGGTGGTCCGGGAGCTGCCGGGCGACCTGGAGCTGCTCGGCCGGGACACGGACGCGTTCCGCGAGGTGGTGCAGGGCGTCTTCGGCCGGACGACCCACAAGGAGGCGACCGCCGACCTGGTGGCGCTGGGTCACCCGCAGGATCCGGGCGCCGAGATCGACTGGCAGGGCGAGGAGATCATCTCCGCGAAGTGCAGCCGGCCGTTCTTCGTGGTCGACTACCCGAAGGGCTCGCGCGGCTTCTACGACCGCGAGGACCCCGGTCAGCCGGGCGTGCTGCGCAACTTCGACCTGATCGCGCCCGAGGGGTACGGCGAGCTGGCCAGCGGCAGCGAGCGCGAGCACGACTACGCGGCCCTGGTGACCCGGATGCGGGAGACGGGCGAGAACCCGGCCAAGTACGGCTGGTACCTGGACCTGGCCCGGCGCGGCATCCCCGCCAGCTCCGGCTTCGGCATCGGCCTGGAGCGCTTCACCCGCTACGTCACCGGCCGCACCGCGGTGTGGGAGGCCAGCGCCTACCCGAAGGTCCCGGGAGTGGTGTCGGCATGAGCACCGTACTGAGCGCCACCGGCTTCCCCGAGGAGCAGGTGCGGCACCGGGCCCGGCACGGCGCGGCCGCCGCCTTCCCCGCCCTGGAGGGCTACGGCAGCGGCCTGCTCGGCGCCGTCCCGGCCGGGCAGGACCCGTACGACCTGCTGGAGCGGGCCCGGATCGTGCCGCCGGTGTTCATGCCGGAGCGGCTGAAGAAGCTGATCGAGCTGGCCCGCGAACCGCTGTACACGGACGTCGAACTGGACGCCGCGGTCGGCGGGTTCGCCTCCCGGCTGCCGCTGTACGTGTCGGCGTTCGGCTCCACCCAGGTCGCCAGCCGCGACCTCGGCGAGGCGGCGGGCCGGCAGGCGGGGCGGCTGGGCATCCCCATGGTCATCGGCGAGAACGTCGTCCCCGTCAACGGCTACCGGGCCGCGGCCGAGGCCGAGGTCTCGCCGCTGCTGGGCCGGATCGCCGCGTACACACAGGCCGCCGCGGCCGGCGGCAACGAGGAGTTCGGCGGTGTCGTCGTCCAGCAGTCCACCGAGGACGCGGACGCCGAGGTGTGGAACCTCGTCTACAGCGACCCGGTCTGCGAACCCCTGCTGGCCTCCGGCCGGCTGGCCTTCGAGCTGAAGGTCGGCCAGGGCGCCAAGCCGGGGCTGGGCGGGCTGACCGTCCTGGGCCGCGAGGCCGCCGGGAGGGTCGCCGAGCAGTACGCCACCGACGAGGTGTTCGGCGCCGGGGACGAGCGCGTGCTGCGGATCAGCAGCCCCGGCACCTTCACCGAGGAGATCCTGCGCCAGCAGATCCGGCTGATGCGCAACAACTTCCCGCGGGTGAAGGTGTGGGTGAAGCTGCACCCCGGCCGCGATGTCGCGCTCGCGGCGGCCACCGCGTGGGCGGCCGGCGCGGACTCCGTCACGGTCGACGGCGCCGAGGGCGGCACGGCCTGGGCCCCCAGCGGGTTCCTCAGCCAGGTCGGACTCCCGCTCGGCGAGTGCCTGACCCGGATCGGCCGCACCGGTAACTGCCTGCTGGCCAGCGGGCGCATGTGGGAGGGCACCCGGGCCGTCAAGGCGCTTGCGCTCGGCGCCCACGCCGTCGGACTCGGCCGGGCCGCCCTGCTGGCGGTCGACGAGGACGCCGGGGACGGTCTCGTCCGGCTCGTCGAGAGCATCGCGCTGGAGCTGCGGCTGCTGATCAGCGCGCTCGGCAAGTACCGGGCGGACGCGCTGGACGCGAAGGACGTCCTGCTGCCACCGACCTGAACTCCCTTGAGATTCCCCTGACTTGACCAGCTCCACCGCTTTCGTACACGTCGTGGCTCCCGTCGGTCTCCCGGCCCGCCGCGAGACCAGCCAACCGAGCTTCCCGAGAAGGTGTCGAGATGTCCCAGCAGCAAGCCGAACCGGCTCTCTCCACGGGCGCCGACGGCGTGCCCGCGCACATCGCCGCGTACAACGACACGGCGGTGGACCTCCCCGTCGGTGCCCTGCACGAGCTGTTCACCGCGCAGGCCGCCCGCACCCCGGACGCGGTCGCCCTGGTGAGCGGGGAGCGCCGGCTCACCTACCGGGAGCTGGACGGCGCCTCCGACGCCCTGGCGCACCGGCTGATCGACGCCGGTGTGGGCCCCGCGGACGCGGTCGGCCTGCTCTTCGACCGGTCCCTCGCCTACGTCGTCACCGTGCTGGCCGTCCTCAAGTCCGGCGGCGTGTACGTCCCGCTGGACCCGCGTCAGCGCTCCGAGCGGCAGAGCTGGATCCTCGACAACACCTCCGCCGTGCTGCTGGTGACGGACCGGCAGGCCGAGGAGGAGACCTCCTTCGCGGGGGAGCTTCCCGTACTGCGAGTGAGCGACGCGAGCGTGATCGCGTACGACCACGCGCCCGCGCCCCGGGTCGAGGTCCACCCGGACCAGGCGCTGTACGTGATGTTCACCTCCGGCTCCACCGGCACCCCCAAGGGTGTCGTCAACACCCACCGCAACGTGGTGGAGCTGGCCCTGGACCCCGGCTTCGGCACCGCGGCCCACGAGCGGGTCCTCGCCTACTCGCCGCTGGCCTTCGACTCCTCGACGTACGAGCTGTGGGTGCCGCTGCTGCGCGGCGGGCTGGCCGTCGTGCTGTCCTCCCCGAAGATCGACATCGGTGAGCTGGGCGAGGCCGTCGCCCGGTACGACGTGACCGCCGCCTACTTCACGACCGCCCTCTTCGACGCGATGGCCGGCGAGGCGATCGAGGGCCTGGCCCGGCTGCGGGAGATCTGGACCGGTGGCGACGTGCTGTCGGCGACCGCCCTGCAGAAGGTCCTCGACCACTGCCCGGACACCACGGTCGTGCACGTCTACGGCCCGACCGAGGCCACCGTCTTCTGCAGCTACCAGGCCTTCACCCCCGACGTGCGCACCCTGGACCGCCTCCACCTGGGCGTCCCGATGGCCAACACCGCGATGTACGTCCTGGACGCCGGCCTGCGCCACACGGCCCCCGGCGAGACCGGGGAACTCTATGTCGCCGGCCCGCACCTGGCGCAGGGCTACAGCCGCCGCCCGGGCACCACCGCCGAGCGCTTCACCGCCGACCCGTACGGCCCGGCCGGCAGCCGCATGTACCGCACCGGTGACCTCGCCGCCTGGAACGAGCACGGCGAGATCGTCTTCCAGGGCCGCGCCGACCAGCAGATCAAGCTGCGCGGCAACCGCATCGAGCCGGGCGAGATCGAGACGGTGCTGACCGGCCACCCGTCCGTGAACCAGGCCGCGGTGATCGTCCGCGAGGACCGCCCCGGAGACAAGCGCCTGGTGGCGTACGTCGTCCCGGCCGTCGAGGGTGTCGTCGACACCGCCGAGCTGCTGGGGTACGCCGGCCGGGAACTGGTCGAGTACATGGTCCCATCGGCGATCGTCCCGCTCGGCACACTGCCGCTGACCCCCAACGGCAAGCTGGACCGGCGCGCCCTGCCCGCGCCCGGCGCCGGCACGAAGGCGAACGGCCGGGCGCCGCGCAACGGCGTCGAGGAGGTGCTGAGCGGCCTGTTCGCGCACGCGCTGGGGCTGCCCTCGGTCGGCATCGACGACGACTTCTTCGCCGTCGGCGGCCACTCCCTGCTCGCCACCCGCCTGGTCAGCCGCGTCCGTACCACCCTCGGTGTCCAGCTCACCCTGCGGGAGTTCTTCAAGCACCCGACGGTGGCCCTGCTCGCCGAGTACATCGCCACCGAGGGCGGCGGCTCCGGGCGCCCCGAACTGACGGCCGCCGAGGAGCGGCCCCGGCTGCTTCCGCTGTCGGCGGCCCAGCAGCGGCTGTGGTTCCTGGACCAGCTGGAGGGTCCCTCGGCGACGTACAACATCCCGCTGACCGTGCGGATCACGGGCGAACTCGACGTGCGGGCGCTGGAAACGGCGTTCACCGACGTGGTGGGCCGGCACGAGAGCCTGCGCACGGTCTTCGGCAGCGAGGGCGGCCGGACCCACCAGCGGGTGCTGCCCGCGGACGCGGTCCGCGTGCGGCTGCCGGTCACGGCGGCGAGCGAGGCCACGGTGCCGGGTCTGCTGGCGGCCGAGGCGGCGCGGACCTTCGACCTGGGCGGTGAACTCCCGGTGCGGGCCGCCCTGTTCAGCCTGGACGAGCGGGAGCACGTGCTGCTGGTCGTGATGCACCACATCGTGTCGGACGGCTGGTCCTACCAGCCCCTGATGCGGGATCTGAGCACCGCCTACACGACCCGTTCGCGCGGTCAGCGTCCGGCCTGGGAACCGCTGCCGGTGCAGTACGCCGACTACACGCTGTGGCAGGAGAAGCTGCTGGAGGGGTGCGAGGAGGACCAGCTCGCCTTCTGGCGCTCGGCCCTGGCCGACCTGCCGGAGGAGGCCACCCTGCCGGCGGTCCGGCCGCGCCCCGCCGTCGCCTCCTACCGGGGCGCCACGCACACCGTGCACTGCCCGCCCGCGGTGCACGCGACGCTGGCCGGGCTGGCCCGCGAGTCCGGGGCGTCGGTGTTCATGGTGGCGCAGGCGGCGGTGTCGACCCTGCTGTCCCGTTCCGGCGGAGGCCACGACATTCCGCTCGGCTCCCCGATCGCGGGCCGCACGGACCAGAAGCTCGACGACCTGGTCGGCTTCTTCGTCAACACCCTCGTCCTGCGCACCGACCTGAGCGGCAGCCCGACCTTCCGCGAGCTGCTGACCCGGGTCCGGGAGACCGACCTGGCCGCCTGGGCCCACCAGGACCTGCCCTTCGACCGGCTGGTGGAGGTCCTCAACCCGGAGCGGTCCGCGTCCCGGCACCCCCTGTTCCAGGTCATGCTGACCCTGACCGACGCGGCCACGCCGACCCTGGTCGCCGAGGGCCTCGACGCCCACGCCGAGTTCACCTGGCTTCAGGCCGCCAAGTTCGACCTGACCTTCTCCTTCGCCGAGCACCGGGGCGCGGACGGCGCACCCGGCGGCCTGGACATCACCGTCGAGTACGCCACCGATCTCTACGACGCGAGCACCATCGAGGCGACCGCCGACCGGCTCGTACGTGGGCGGGCACGGTCACCGAGGGCGCCGGCGCCGGGCTCGGCGAGCTGTTCGCCGCGCAGGCGGCCCGGACCCCGGACGCCGTGGCCGTCGTCCACGGGACCGAGGAGCTGACGTACCGGGAACTCGACGAGCGGGCGAACCGGCTCGCCCACCGGCTGATCGCCGAGGGCGTCGGCGCCGGCAGCCGGGTCGCACTCTTCCAGGAACGGTCGGTGAACGCGGTCGTCACCACCCTCGCCGTGGTGAAGACGGGCGCGGTGTACGTTCCGCTCGACACCCGCTACCCCGTGGACCGCGTCCAGCTGATCGTGGCCCAGTCGAGCATCGGCTTCTTCCTCACGGACACCGACCTCGCGGGCCTCCAGCTCCCGCCCGGCGCACGGCTCTTCGACGTGGCCGGACTGGACGGCACCGGCACGGACGCGAGCGACCCGGCGGTGCGGGTCCACCCGGACCAGCCGGTGTACGCGATGTTCACGTCCGGCTCGACCGGGGTGCCGAAGGGCGTCGCCGTCACCCACCGCAACGTGGCCGACCTGGCCCACCAGGAGATGTACGCGAACGGCAACCACACCCGCGTCCTCTTCCACTCCCCCATGGCCTTCGACGCGTCCACGTACGAGATGTGGGTGCCCTGGCTGAC
>NZ_JNXR01000016.1:0-256603 GCF_000725475.1 Streptomyces durhamensis | reverse complement strand
AGGGCCAGAAGGTCCTCAGCCAGGCCGGATTCCTCAAGCCGTGACCTCGCTCCACGAGACCGACGCCGCGACCGGCCCCCGCACGGGCCGGCCGCGGCGACGCCGCATCGGCACGGGCGCCCCACTGCCCCTCCTCCTGCCCGCACTGGTCGGGTTGGCGTTCCTGGTCCTCCCGCTCATCGCCCTGCTGGTCAGGGCGCCTTGGGGCGCCATGCCCGACCTGCTGACCAGCACCGAGGTGTGGCAGGCGCTGCGGCTGTCCCTGATCTGCGCGACGGCGGCGACGGCCGTGAGCCTGGTGCTGGGCGTGCCGCTCGCCTGGCTGCTGGCACGCGTCGAGTTCCCCGGGCGTGGGCTGGTGCGGGCCCTGGTGACGCTGCCGCTCGTCCTGCCGCCGGTCGTGGGCGGTGTGGCCCTGCTCATGGCGCTCGGCCGTAACGGGGTGATCGGCAAGTGGCTCGACAGCTGGTTCGGGGTCACGCTGCCGTTCACCACCACCGGAGTGGTCATCGCCGAGGCGTTCGTCGCGATGCCGTTCCTGGTCATCAGCGTGGAAGGCACCCTGCGGGCCGCCGACCCCCGCTACGAGGAGGCGGCCACGACGCTGGGCGCCTCGCGCTTCACCGCGTTCCGCCGGGTCACCCTGCCGCTCATCGCCCCGGGCATCGCGGCCGGCGCCGTACTGGCCTGGGCCCGCGCCCTCGGTGAGTTCGGCGCGACGATCACCTTCGCCGGCAACTTCCCCGGCCGCACCCAGACCATGCCGCTGGCCGTCTACCTCGCCCTGCAGAACGACCCGGACGCGGCGATCGCCCTCAGCCTGGTCCTGCTCGCCGTGTCGATCGCGGTGCTCGCGGGGCTGCGCGACCGCTGGATGAGGGCCGCATGACCGACACCCGTAAGCCCACGCAGAACGCCGTCGGCACGCCCGGCCGGGCCGCCGACGGACTTGCCGCCCGTCTGGTGGTCCAGCGCGGTGCCTTCCGCCTCGATGTGACGCTGACGGCTGCGCCCGGTGACGTGGTCGCCCTCCTCGGCCCCAACGGCGCCGGCAAGACGACCGCGCTGCGCGCCCTCGCCGGTCTCGTCCCGCTCGCCGACGGTCATCTCCGGCTCGACGGGGCCGAGTTGGACCGTACGCCGCCGGAGTCGCGTCCGGTCGGCGTCGTCTTCCAGGACTACCTGCTCTTTCCCCATCTGTCCGCGCTGGACAACGTGGCTTTCGGACCGCGCTGCCACGGCGCGAGCAAGGCCGAGGCCCGCGCCCAGGCCGCCGCCTGGCTGGAGCGGATGGGGCTCGCCGAGCACGCCGCCGCCAAACCCCGCCGGCTCTCCGGCGGCCAGGCCCAGCGCGTCGCCCTGGCCCGCGCCCTGGCCACCCACCCCCGGCTGCTGCTCCTGGACGAGCCGCTCGCCGCTCTCGACGCCCGCACCCGTCTCGACGTCCGCGCCCAACTCCGCCGCCACCTGGCCGACTTCGAAGCGGTCGCCGTCCTCGTCACACACGACCCGCTGGACGCCATGGTGCTGGCCGACCACCTCGTCGTCATAGAGGACGGACGTGTCGTCCAGGAGGGCACCCCGGCGGACATCGCCCGCCACCCCCGTACCGACTACATCGCCCACCTGGTCGGCCTCAACCTCTACCGGGGACAGGCCCGAGGACACGCGGTCCAGGTCGACGGCGGCTGCGTGGTCACGACGACCGAGGACCTCACCGGCCCCGCCTTCGTGGCCTTCCCGCCCGGCGCCGTGACCCTGCACCGAGAGCGTCCCGCCGGCTCCAGCGCCCGCAACCTCTGGCGCTGCGAAGTGGCCGGTCTGCAGAGCCATGGCGACCAGATCCGCGCCGACCTCACCGGCGAGCTGCCCCTGGCCGCCGACCTCACCACGGTCGCCGCCGCCGAACTGGACCTCCGTCCGGGAGCCACGGTGTGGGCGACGGTCAAGGCGGCCCAGACACACGCGTACCCGTCCTGAAGAGACGAGCGGGTCCTGGGCGGGAAGCGGCCGACCCCTTGTCGCTACCTCCAAGCCCCGGCCCACACAAACCAAGGCTTTTGTGAGATCCACTGAGCATTTGCCAGGTGATTGTCGAATATCCGCCGCAGATGCAGGATGGAGGTTCGACCCTGCGGTACCCGCTTGGGTCGTAGCGCACCCCTGCTCACGAGGCGAGGTAGACCCCCGATGACCACACGCACCCAGGACGGCAGCGCCGGTGACGTCGCCCACGGCGCCATCGGCTCCGCACACGCCTCGTTCCGGCGGCCGGACGAGCGGATCGCCCGGTTCGTCGCCGAGGCCCTGGGTGACGCCCGGAAGGTCCTCAACGTCGGCGCCGGCGCCGGATCGTACGAGAGCGCGGCGCGTGCGGTGACGGCGGTCGAGCCCTCGGAGTCGATGCGCGCCCGGCGCCCGACGGGCCTCAGCCGTGCGATCGACGCCGCGGCGGAGGATCTGCCCTTCGCCGACGGCGCGTTCGACGCGGCGATGACGCTGTTCAGCGTGCACCAGTGGTCCGACGTGCGGACCGGGCTGCGCGAGATGCGGCGCGTGACGGTCGGGCCCGTGGTCATCCTGACCTGCGACCCCGCTCTGGTCCGGGACTTCTGGCTGTACCGCTACGCACCCGAGGTGCTGGACATCGAGGCCCGTCGCTACCCGCCCGTCGAGGAACTGGCCGCGGCGCTGGGCGGCACCTGGACCGTCCAGACCGTGCCCATCCCCCTGGACTGCACGGACGGGTTCGACGAGGCGTACTACGGCCGGCCCGAGATGCTGCTCGACCCCGCCGCCCGCCAGGCGTGTTCGGCCTGGAGCTTCGCCGACGACCACGTCCGCGAGCGCTTCGACCGGACGCTGCGGCGCGACCTGGAATCCGGGGCCTGGGACGAGGAGTTCGGCCACCTGCGCGGTCGCCCCACGTACGAAGGCTCGCTCGTGATCGTGCGCGCGACCCCGTGAAAGCGGAACGGGGAGCGCACCTCCGGTGGCCGGAGACCGGAGGTGCGCCCCGTGGTGGGACAGCCGGTTACACCGCCAGCCAGACCGCCTGGTCGGGCTTGAGCAGGCCGTCCTCGAGGGGGCCGCTCGACAGCAGGACCGAGGTGTGGACGGGCAGTGCGCAGGCCTCGGCCGACAGGTTGACCACGCAGACGAAACCGGGGTCACGGGCGAAGGCCAGCACCCCCTCGGGAGCGTCCAGCCAGGTGAGGGTGCCGTCGCCGAGCGCCGGATGGTCGCGGCGCAGCCGCAGCGCAGCGCGGTAGAGCTCCAGCATCGACGCGGCGTCGCCGGTCTGCGCCTCGACGCTCAGCCCGGCCCACGCGGCCGGCTGCGGGAGCCAGGGCGCGGTGGAGGCGTCGTCGGGGCTGAAGCCGTACGGTGCCGTGTTTCCTGACCACGGGACGGGCACGCGGCAGCCGTCGCGGCCGCGGTCGGTGTGTCCGGACCGCTCCCAGACGGGGTCCTGGAGCACGTGCTCGGGCAGGTCCTCGACCTCCGGCAGGCCCAGTTCCTCGCCCTGGTAGATGTAGGCGCCGCCGGGCAGGGCGAGCATGAGCAGGGCCGCCGCGCGGGCGCGCCGGGTGCCCAGTTCCAGGTCGGCGGGGCCCTCGGGGCGGTACGGCTCGTTGGCCGTCCACCGCCTGACCGTCCGGCGGCCGTAGCGGCTCGGGTGACGCATGACGTCGTGGTTGGACAGCACCCAGGTGGCCGGCGCACCCACCGCGCCGAGCATGGCGAGCGAGTCGTCGATGACGGCGCGCAGGTCCTTCGCGATCCAACCGGACATGAGGAAGTCGAAGTTGAACGCCGTGTGCAGACCGTCCCTGCGGACGTACGCGGCGAGCCGCTCGGGGGTGTCCGCCCAGGCCTCGGCGACGAAGGACCGGTCGCCGGGGAACTCGTCGGCCACCTTGCGCCAGGCGCGGTAGATGTCGTGGACCTCGTCGCGGTCCCAGTGGGGGTGGTCGACGTGGGTGCGGGGCCCCGCGTCCGCGGCGTCACGGGAGGCGAGGGGGCCCAGCACCGCGGGCTCCTGACGGGGCGGCAGGTCGGGCAGTTCGGGGTGCTTGACGAGCCCGTGGGCGACGTCGATACGGAAGCCGTCCACGCCCCGGCTGAACCAGAAGCGCAGGACCGATTCGAACTCCGCCCGGACTTCCGGGTGTTCCCAGTTGAGGTCGGGTTGCTGGGGGGCGAAGAGGTGCAGGTACCACTCGCCGTCGGGCAGCCGGGTCCAGGCCGGCCCGCCGAAGCAGGAGACCCAGTCGTTCGGCGGTGCGGAGCCGTCGCCGCCGCGGCCGGGGCGGAAGACGTAGCGCTCGCGTTCCGGGCTGCCGGGGCCTGCCGCCAGGGCGGCCTGGAACCAGGCGTGCTGGTCGGAGGTGTGGTTGGGCACGATGTCGGGGATGACGCGGATGCCGTGCCGGTGGGCTTCCTCGATGAGCTGCTCGGCCTCGGCCACCGTACCGAACAGCGGGTCGATCGCGCGGTAGTCGGCCACGTCGTAACCGTGGTCCGCCATCGGCGACTTGTACCAGGGGTTGATCCAGATGGCGTCGACGCCGAGCGACTTCAGATAGGGCAGGCGGGAGCGGATGCCGGCGATGTCACCGACGCCGTCGCCGTTGGCGTCGGCGAAACTGCGGATGTAGACCTGGTAGATGACGGCGCTGCGCCACCACGGTGCGGTGCTGGGCATGGTGTGGGGTGGGCCCTTTCGGGAGTGCGGGAGGGGGTCTACTTGGCCGCGCCGGCGGTGAGTCCGGCGACGATACGGCGCTGGAAGAGCAGCACCATGGCCACCAGCGGGACGGTGACCAGGACGCCCGCCGCCATCTGGCTGCCGAACGGGGTCTCGAACTGGGTCGCGCCGGCGAACTTGGAGATGGCGACCGGTGCCGTCTGCATGGCGGACTTGTTGGTCATCGACAGGGCGATGAGGAACTCGTTCCAGGCGGCGATGAAGGTGATGATCGCGGTGGTGAAGATGCCCGGCGCGGCGAGCGGGATGATGACCTTGCGGAACGCCTGGCCGCGGGTGCAGCCGTCGATCATCGCGGCGTGCTCCAGTTCGTCGGGCATCTGGCGGAAGAACGTGGTGAGGTTCCACACCGCCAGCGGCAGCGCGAAGGACATGCTGGGCACGATCATCGCCTGGTAGGTGTTGATCCAGCCGATGTCCGTGAACAGCTTCAGCAGCGGGACCACGATCGACACCACCGGGAACATCGAGGTGGCGATGATCAGTGTGAGGATCAGCCGCTTGAAGCGGAACTCCAGCCGGGCCATCGCGTAGGCGGTGAACGTGGCCAGCAACAGCGCCAGCGCCGTGGTGACACCCGCGACCAGCAGGCTGTTCAGCAGCGCGCGGGTGAACCCCTGGGAGGGGTCGAACACCGCCCGGTAGTTCTCGAACGACACCGGGGAGGGCAGCGGCGAGGTGTCGAAGATGTCGGAGGTGCGGCGAAGGCTGGAGACCAGCATCCAGTAGAACGGGGCCAGGCAGTAGGCCACCACCGCGGCGACTCCCAGGTACAGCAGCCGGGTGCGCAAGGTCGCTGTGCGGGTCATGCCGCCACCTCCGTACGGCGCGGCGCCAGGATGCCCCGCAGGCTTCTCCGGTTCGCCTTGCCGCCGTCGCGGTCGCCGACGAGGTCCGCGCCGAGCAGCCGGACGAAGGCGAGCGCGATGAGCAGGACGTAGAGGAAGAGGATCACCGCGTAGGCGGAGGCCGGTCCGAAGCGGACGTTGGAGGCCTCGTTCTGGGCGAGCATGGACAGGGTTTCCACCGAGTTCTTCTGCGCGCCGACGAGGATGTACGGCAGGTCGAACATGCGCAGCGCGTCCAGGCAGCGGAACAGCACCGCCACCAGCAGCGCGGGTTTCACCAGGGGCAGGGTGACGTGCCAGAACCGGCGCAGGGCGCTCGCCCCGTCGATGCGGGCGGCCTCGTAGACCTCCTTCGGGATCACCTGCAGCCCGGCCAGGACCAGCAGTCCGATGAAGGGGGCCGTCTTCCACACCTCGGCGACGATGACGGCGACCTTGGCGTGGAAGCCCTCGGTGGTCCACAGGACCTGGCGTCCGAGGATCGCGTTGGCGATGCCGTTGCTGTTGAAGATCCACCGCCACAGCAGGCCGGAGATGGCGGTGGGCACCGCCCAGGGCACGAGGATGCCGGCCCGTACCAGGGCGCGGCCCCTGAAGGCCTGGTGCATGATCAGTGCCATCACGACGCCGATCACCGTCTCCAGGCCCACCGTGACGACCGTGAAGAACGTGGTGTTCCAGAAGGCGTTCCAGAACCGCTGGCCGGCGGCGCCGAGTATGCCGGCGTAGTTGTGCAGGCCGACGAACGGCTCGGTCGTGCGGATGAAGCCGGTGCTGGGGTCGAGGCCCTTCGGTCCGTAGAGCGATTCGTGCAGCGCCATGAGCGTCGGATAGAGCACCACGATGGTCAGCACCAGGAGCGTCGGGGAGACCAGCAGGGCCGCCATCCGGCCCGAACCGGCGGTCGCCCGGGCCCGTGTGCGGCGACTCGGGCGCACGGGTGCGGCGGGCCGCTGTGCGGCGCTGCCGCGTTCGCGCACCGCCGTGCCGGGCGGGGTCGTCGTGTCCGTCATCTCCCGCTCCTCACTGGGCCGTGGACTTCTGCAGCGCGCTCTGCAGGTCCTTGAGCGCCTGGGCGCCGCTCTTGGCGCCGGTCAGCGCGGCGTACGCCTCCTGCTGGATCGCCGAGGTCGCGTCGCCGTACTGCACGACCCGCGGCCGGGGCACGGCGTGCAGGATGGACTGCTTGAGGTCGGGCAGGTACGGATACTGCTTGACCAGCGAGGCGTCGTCGTACGACCGCGCGTACGGCGGGGCGAGGGAGGCGTCCTTCAGGAACGTGCCGGCGCTGTCCTGGCTGCTGAAGAACTTCATGAAGTCGAGGGCCGTGGCCTTGTTCCTGGCGAAGGACGACAGGGCGAGGTTGTGACCGCCCAGGCTGGAGGAGCCGGGTCCGTTCAGGCCGGGCAGCGGCGCGACCGCGAACTTGCCCGCCAGCTCGCTCTTTTCGGCGAGTGCGTACATGTAGGGCCAGTTGCGCAGGAAGATCAGCTTGCCGGACTGGAAGGCCTGGCGGCCGTCCTCCTCCTGGTAGGTGACGGCCTCCTTGGGGATCGTGCCGTCCTTGACGGCGCCGACGAGGAAGTCCAGGCCCTTGCGGGCGCCGGGCGTGTCGACGTCCGGCTTGCCGCTCGCGTCGGTGACGACACCTCCCGCGGAGTTCACGGCCTCGGCGAAGTTGACCGTCAGGCCCTCGTACTTCTGGAACTGACCTGCGTAACAGGACATGCCATCCGTCCCGGGCAGTCGCTTCACCTTGGCACAGTCGGCTGTCATCTGGGACCAGGTGGCCGGGGGCCTGGTGATGCCGGCCTTCTTCAGCAGGTCGGTGCGGTAGTACAGCAGTCCGCCGTCGGAGCTGGCCGGGACCGCGTACAGGCCGCCGCGGTACTTCGCCGTCTCCACCACCGGCTTGAGCATGTCCTGCAGCGGGAACCTCTGGCCGGGCACCCGGTCGATCCACTGGTGGGCGGCGAACTCCGACGTCCACACGACGTCGAGGGAGAGCACGGTGTAGGCGTCGGACTTCGTCTCCGCGTTCTGGATCATCTGCTGCCGCTGCGAGTCCGCGTCCGTGGGCAGCTGGACGAAGGTGACCTTCTCCTTCGGGTGCAGCGTGTTCCAGCGGTCGATGACCTTCTGCACGACGCCGGAGGTGTCCTTTCCCGCCACGTAGGTGATGGGGCCGCGGCCCTCGAAGGACGTGTTCCCGGCCGGCTGGCCCGAGTCACTGCCTCCGTTCGAGCCGCAGGCGGTGAGGAGGAGCCCGGCGGCGACGAGCGTCGCCGAGCACCGGAGGGCTCTGGTGGTCCTGGTCTTCACTGTCTCTCTCCTGGTCGTGCGGGAACCGAAGGCGCGGCTGATCGCCCGTGAGACTGTGCTGTCACGGCACTTCGATGAAGAAAAGTGCAGGTCAAAGCCGTGCATGAGGGATGAACAAGGACGGCGTCGAACCCGTCGAGACAACGCTTGCACGCTAGGAGTGCACTCAGGCGAAGTCAATCCGTAACTTGTCGGTAGTTCGAACGAATCTGAAAGAGCGCGCGGCACATTTACCGGCAAAGAATGACATGGCGACTGCGGACGACTGCCGTGACAGCGCTGTCACGACGGATGGGAACAAGGGCCGTCCCTGTGCTAACTTCCGCTCATGTCACCCGCTCAACGGCACCCCACGATGGCCGACGTCGCCGAACGGGCCGGCGTCTCCCCGTCCACCGTCTCCCGCACCCTGCGCGGCCTTCCGACCGTCTCGCCGGAGGTCCGCACCCGCGTCGAACAGGCCGCCCGCGAACTGAACTTCGCGGTCTCCCGCCAGGCGGCGAGCCTCGTCACGGGAAAGACCGGAGTCGTGGCGGTGCTCGTGCCGACGCTCAACTCGTGGTTCATGGGATCGGCGCTGTCCAGCCTGGGCCCCCTGCTGCGCGCGGCCGGCCGGGAACTGAACGTCTACGTCATCCCCGACATGACCGAGCGCATCTCCTTCTTCGAGCGTCTCCCGGCCCGCCGCAACGCCGACGCGCTGCTCGTCTTCGGCTTCGACCTCACCACCGAGGAGACGGCGCGCCTGGACGACCTCGGCATGCCGGTCATCTACGTCAGCCAGCACGCCGAGGGCCGGCCCAGCGTGTACGTCGACGATGTCGCCGGTGCCCTGAAGGCCACCCGGCACCTGCTCAACCTCGGTCACCGGCGGATCGCGTTCGCGCCGACCACCGGGGCCACCGGCTTCAGCTTCAGCTCGCGCGAGCGCCTGCTCGGCTACCAGCAGGCGCTGGCCGAGGCGGGCATCCCCCTCGACGACGAACTCGTGGTCACCATGGCGGCCGACGACACACGCGGTCTGATCACCGGAATCGGACAGCTGCTGAGCCTGCGCGAGCCACCCACCGCGCTCTTCGCCGAACAGGACGAGCTGGCCGTGGCCGTCATCCACACGCTGCGCCAGACCGGCATCCAGGTGCCCGACCGGATGTCCGTCATCGGCTTCGACGACCACCAGGTGGCCCAGTGGTTCGACCTGTCCACCGTCGCCCAGTCACCCACCGACATGGGCCGGCTCGCGGGAGAACTCGCCCTGCGGCTCATCGACGACACCGCAGCCGACCACACCCGGCACATCATCCTGCCCACCCAGCTGATCCCGCGGGCGACGACGGCCCCGCGGGCCACGCCCCAACTGCCCCGACTGGACGAGGAGACGGCACAGACACCCCCGTAGGCGCCCTCCTGCGGCATCGGCCGCGCCCGTACGCCGGTCGGCCGCCCCGCCGCCGTCGAGGTGCGGCACTCGACTCCTCGCCGGACGGGGGCTTCGACCATCAGGGCCGCCACACCGCCAAGAGGGCCAGCGCGAGGTACGTGGCCACGACGAAGCCGGTCGCGGTCGCCATCGGCCAGCCGCCGCGGCGGGCGGCCAGGAAGCGTCGGGTGCCCCAGGCCGGCAGGGCCGCCGCGAGGCAGGGCAGCAGCCCCGGCGGGCCGTCCGGCGCGCACAGCAGCACCTCGCAGCCGACCGCACCGGCCGCGAGCCCCGCCGTCACCGCCGCGCTGCGCCGCGGACCGAGGTCCGCCGAGTACAGCCGGGCACCGGGCGACGCCTCCCAGGCCGTCTTGCGGGCGAACTCGACGTGCAGGAACACACAGGCGCTCAGGACGAGCAGCACCGCGCCGCGCCAGTCGGCGGTCACGGTCCCGGCGGCGACCAGCGACCCGTACACATAGACGCCGAGCAGGACCTGGACCGGATAGGTGACCGCCAGGTTGAGCAGCTTCCGGTCGCGGACCGCGGACGACAGCCGTTCCAGTGCGGCCAGGAGGAGCCCGTAGCCGAGGACCGCGAGGAGCAGCAGGGCGGCCGCGGCCGAGAGGGCGGCGCTCAGGGCTGTCGCCACGACCGTGATCGCCGTCATCGCGCCGCGCAGTTCGGCGGCGGTGATCGCGCCGGTGACGAGCGGCCGGTCCGGGTGGTGCACACGGTCGTGGGCGAGGTCCTTCTGCTCGTCCAGCATCCGCAGGAACAGCAGCGCCAGTACGACGCCGGTGACGCGCACCCAGGTGGCGCCGGTCGGCCGCCAGGTCGTGCCGGTGGCGGCGACCGCCGAACCCTCCAGTGCGCAGACCCACAGCAGCGCGTAGGTGGCGTAGAGGGGCGGCCGGAACCTGCCCAGCACGAAACGGCCCAGTCTGGCCGGTACGCGCCAGGCGGCGACGGTGGTCACTGCGGGGGCTCCCCCTGTCCGGGCCGGCGCCGGGGTCGGCGGAGACGGCGTCATGCGGCTTCGTGGGCCGCCCGGCCCGCGAGGACGCGCGTCGGGCCGCACCTGTCGGGATCGGCCAGCCGGATCCGGGCCTCGGCGGCCACCGCGCCAGGCTGGTGCAGGGTGCACGCGATGTCCGCGTGGGGCAGCACGGGAGCGGTGCGGCACCGAAGCGGCAGGTCCATCTCGGCGAAGCAGCGGAACCGCGCGGTCAGGCCGACGGGCAGCGCCGTCGGGGTGGGGACGGCACCTGCGGTGACGGCCGCCGTCAAGGCGAGCTGCCGGAACGCCTCCAGCTCCAGCATGCCCGGCACGTGGTCGACCCAGTGGTCGTACAGGGTCGGGTGTGTGGTGTCGGCGATCAGGCGTGCGGTGTGCGTGCCGTCGGCCGCGGTGCGTGGTGGGGAGATGACCGTGTTGGCCGGGTCGCCCCGGCCGACGAGGGCGGGATCGACGTGTGGGCCGGGCAGGGCGACGGGCGTGTCGGGCAGGCCGAGGGCACCGCGCTGTCGGGCCCGCAGGCGCGTCCAGTCCTCCGGGGGCATCCAGGAGTAGTCGATGCGGGCCAGCAGCGCGTCCTGGGTGCCGATGGTGCAGGTGAAGCGCAGCCGCAGGCCCGTCGGCGCGGCCCGGGTGCGGAACCGGTCCTCGATCCGGACGGCGATGACGGCCTCGGCCGGACGGCCATCGCACACGAGGGCCGCCGGGTCCGGCACCTCGAACTCGACGGCACGCAGCAGGAACTTGTGCCCGAGGGGGACGTCGAGGTAGCGGTGGGCCACCACGAAGATGCCCTGCCTGCACGCTTCGAACAACAGCAGTGGATCGTGGTGGGTAAGGGGCCCGAGGGTGTCGTGGTAGAAGGCGTGGCGGCGGGGAAGCTGCGCGGCCAGCAGCAGCTCGTCCTCGCCGCGGCGCTCGGCGTCGGTCAGGAAGACCTCGCAGACGGCCGCGCGGTGCACCAGTTCCTTGGAGAGTGTCCGGGTGAACTGCATGGGCCGCTCCTCAACTCGGGGTGGCGCGGACGGTGTTCAGGTGGCGGCGCCAGGTGGCGACGTCCGCCCCGTCGAGCACGGGGGCGCGGCCGGGTACGCGCATGGGGAGCACCGCGGAGCCGACGATGACCGTGTCCCACGGGTCGAGGCCGATCCCCCGCTCCCACGCGTTCTCCAGCAGCTCGCGCGGTGCGGCCGGGGCGGCCCCGGCGTGCCGGGACACGGTGTCCCGCAGCCGTTCGACGGCGGGGGCGAATTCCAGGTCGCGGGGCTTGGTGGCCGCGTACAGCCGGCCGGTCAGCTCCAGGGCGTTCGCGGTGCGGTCCTCGTCGGCGAGGGCGGACCGGAAGAGACGGTCGCGGGCGGTGTCGTCGAAGTGGACGGCCAGCTCGCGCAGGACGTCGGCGGGTTCGTCGGGGGTGTGCACCAGGTTCAGCAGGTAGCTGTGGCGGCCGAGGAGGTGCCGCAGTTGGCCGGGCCGGCGGGCGTCCGGGTCCGTGGGCCCCTTGCGCCGGGTGAGTTCGACCGAGGCGGGGATGTCCAGGTCACGCTCGGGGCGGACGAGCAGTACGAGGGCGTCGGCGTCCTCCAGGAACAGGGCGGCGAGCCGCCGTCGGTGCGGGGTGGCGAGGTTCCACTGGAAGTACCACAAGGCACGGATCATGGTGCGGGTCAGGCGGGTGACGGCCGCGCCGACGATCCTGAAGCCGCGCCCGGTGAGCCAGTCCACGGCCGCCTCCAGCCTGCGGGCCACCACGGCGTCCGGCTTGAGCAGCAGCGCGGCGTGCCGGTGGGCGAAGCCCGTGACGTCGGCGGTGAGGGCGGCGAGCTGGTCGTAGCTCTCCTGGAAGTAGGTGTCCGCGCCGTACAGCCGCTGTTTGGCGGGGTGGCAGGTCAGTAGCGGGGAGACGGGTATGCCGTGCGGCGGGTCGGTGAGATGGGCGGGGGTCATCGGTGGGTGCTCCCGTCGGGTCGGACCGCCGCGGCCGGTAGCCGGCGCGGAGCCGGGCCGAGATAGCCGGTGGCGAGGCAGTGGTCGAGGAGGCGGCGCAGATACGGCCGTGCGCCCGTGGGCGCCGGCCGGCCGCTGAAGGCCGCGGCCCGGGTGTCGTCGAAGTGGACGCGCCGCCGGAAGTAGGTGTCGTACAGGGTGATGACGCGGTCGTAGTAGGGACGCTCACCGTCCGGCAGTGCCTGGGCGCTGAACGCGGACGGCGGGACGAACCGCGGCACCTGGAAGCAGGGGTATTCGGCGAGGACGTCGGAGAAGTCACGCAGGGTCAGCTCGTAGCCGACGGCGTGCAGCGTGCGGCACTCGGCGTCCTGGGCGCGCAGGGTGGCCTCGGTGACCAGGTCGGCGACGCGGTCGACGGGGACCAGGTCGAGGACGGCGTCGTAGTGACCGGGCACGGTCCGCACCAGGCCCCGGGTGAGGATCCGGAGCACGGGGTAGATCGTCTTGAAGTCCCGGACGCGGCCGGTGCGGCCGGCCCCGGTGACGATGCTCGGGCGCACCACGGTCACCGGCAGGCCGTCCGCCGCGGCTGCGCGGACCAGGGTCTCGGCGGCGAGTTTGCTCTTCTCGTAGCCGTTGCCCGGGCGTTGGCCCACATCGAGTTCGTCCTCGCGGGCCGTGCCGTCGCGTTCCCCGCACACGTAGGCGGTGCTGAGGTGCACCAGCGGGGTGCGGACGGCCAGGGCGAGGTCCAGGACGTGCCGGGTGCCTTCGACGTTGAGGCGGTCGTAGTGTCCGTCCGGCAGCCCGAAGTCGGTGACGGCGGCACAGTGCACGATCCGGTCGGCGATGGCGGCCAGTCTCCGGTCGTCGTCGGTCATCCCGAGGCCGGGGCGGGTGATGTCGCCGGTGATCCGGGTCAGGGTGCCCGGGCCCGGGGTGAGCTTTCTGCCGTTGTTGCGGACGAGTTCGGTGTTGTGGTGCAGCAGCGCCAGCACGGTGTGGCCGGCGGCGGTGAGCCGGGCGGTCACCTCGGCACCCACGAAACCGCCGGCGCCGGTCACCAGCACCGTCATCGGGTCGGACATCGGTGGATCCTCCGGGCGGAAGGTCGGACGGGGGGCTCTCACGGGTCCTGGTGCCGTTCCAGGGCCGGGCGGGGCTGGGTGCCATGGCCGGCCAGCAGGTCGCGGGCCTCTTCGATGGGCAGTTGCGCGTCGAGGTGGGCACCGATGCGCAGCCAGTCGTAGCCGAGCTGGAGGGTGGCCCGCCAGGTGTGCGCGGAGTCGAAGGAGAGCGGGAACGAGTCGGCACCGACGGCGCCGCGGACCTGGCCGATGAAGGCGCGCAGCGCCGCGAGCAGGGCGTCGCCCTGTTCCGCCGAGCCGACGCCGCGTCCCAGCAGTTCGCCGGCGCGTGCCCCGATCGGCCGGGTGGCGGGCGGCAGCAGGTCCAGGCGGCGTACGAGGCCGGGGTCGGCGGGCAGCGGATGGACGCCGTGGGCGCTGAGCAGTCCGCGCAGCGCGGCGTGTACCGCGCGGCGCGCGGTGAGTTCGGCCACCCGCCACTGGCCGCGTCGCAGGGCGCCGGTCAGATCCTCGACGGCGTTCTCGACGACCACGTTGGACCACACCAGCGCCATGGCCGCGGCGGCGAACCGGTCGGCGGGCAGGGGCATCAGGTCGATCGCGCGGGGACCGCTGACGGCGGCGCCGTGCACCGACAGCAGCGGCTGAGCGGTCGAGGGCGGCGGGGTGAGGGGGCCGGGCGGGGCGGCCAGCGGCAGCGAGGGGATGACGGTGCCACCGCCCTTCCAGGCGAGGCGGATCAGCCCGTAACGCAGAAAGGCGGCCAGCAGCGGGCCGGGGTCGGCGACGCCGGTGTCCTTGGCCTGGGCCAGTACGCGGGGCAGCGGCCGGCCCAGGACCAGGGAGCGCCAGACGGCACCGGAGTCGTCGCCCAGAACGAACACCTCGCGTCGGCCGCGGATGACGTGGACCCTTTCCCCGGTCTGCCAGGTCGTCACCCCGGCCACCCGCTCCACGGTGAGCCGCTCGGGGCGCCAGGAGACGCCGACGATCCCGAGATCGGCGGCAAATCCGAGGCAGGCGGTCAGATGATCGCGGACGGCATCGGGGGCGGGGGCGCCGCTGGGAGCTGCGACGGCACCCGGCGCAAGGTCGGCGCTGGACGCGGGAGCGACAACCGGTGCGGGGACGGCGGCGGGCGCGGGGGTGGCGGCGCTGGACGCGGGGGCCGGAACCGGCGCAGGGACGGCGGCGGGCTCCGCAGCGGCAACCGTCGCAGGTACGCCGCCGGGCCCGGGGACGGCAGCCACCGCAGGGACGCCACGGGACGCCGGTACGGATCTCGGTGCAGGGGCGGCGTCGGGCGAAGGGGAGGCGTTGGGTGCGGGGGCGTTGCCCGACGCGGGGGCCGCGGTGTCCGGCACGGGGGCGGGGCTGGGAGCGGCGGCGGGGGCGGGAGCGGCGGCGGGTGCCGGCCCGAGGCCCGGCACGGCGGCGGCACCGGCCACAGGAGTCGCACCGGGCGCCGGGGCGACGCCCGACGCAGAGGCAACATCCAGCGGCGCGGAACCCGACACGGCCGCGGCACCCGGCGCAGAGGCAGCGCCCCGTGCGCAGGCGGTGCCGGGGGCGGTGGTCTCCAGTTGCCAGTAGCGGTCGCGTACGTCCGGGTGGCCGGTCCGGTCCATTTGCAGGGACAGCCACTTGGGTTCGAGGTAGGTCTCGCCCCGGGCGGCCGCCCAGGACTTGACGGTCTGGAGGAGCCCCGCGCGGGTCCAGCCGACCGCCTCGTCACCCTCGTCGAGACACAGCAGCGCGATCGCCTGCCGCAGGGACTGGCGGGCCCGGTGCGCCCACCAGTCGGCGGCGATCCGGCCGAACCGTTCGGCGGGCAGCATCGCCTTGACCTCCTCGACCAGGGCGTGGCCGCGCAATGGGTGGCTGTGCAGCAGCCGCTGGCAGCGGTTGAGGAGATCCTCGGAGAGCCGGCCGGGCCGTTCGGCTCCCTCCTCCACCGCGCGGAACTGGTCGGCGATCTGCCGCACCGACCGGGTGCGGATCTCCACCCGCCGCCCGTCCACGAAGAGCAGGGACGGCATGGTCGGCAGGTCGTCCTCGCAGCGGCCGACGAGCAGGAAGTCGATGTCGGAGGAAGGGTTGCCGAACCCTTCCGCGAGGGAGCCCTCCAGGGCCACGGCCCACTCGGCGCCGTAGGGAAGTGCGGCGAGGGACTTGTCGAGCAGATCCTGCAGTTGGTCCTCGGTGAGGATCACAGGTGTGTCTCCGTTCGGGGGCCGTCCTGGGCGGCGGGCAGGCCGTCGTCGGGCGGGTCGGCGAGTACGGTGACCGTCCCGGCGGCGCCGTCGACGCGCAGCCGGGCGCCGGTGCCGATCTCGGTGGTGGCGTCCTTGACCTGGACCACGGTCGGGATGCCCAACTCCCTTGCCACGACGGCGACATGGGTGAGCGGGCTGCCGCGCTCGATGACGAGGGCGGCGGCCTGGGGCAGCGCGGCGGCCCAGCCGGGGTCGGTGCGGTAGGTGACCAGGATGCCGCCGCCGATGTCGTGCGGGCGGTCGGTGACCAGGGCGGCCCCTTCGGCGATGCCGGGGCAGCACGGCGTGCCGCGCAGTTCGCGGGCACCGCTGCGGGCGGCCGGGGCGCCGGACCAGCCGGCCCGTTCCAGGTTTCCCGACCAGTACGGGGCGCCGTGGGTGGTGAAGCGAGGCGGGGCGTGCAACGCGGTGTCGGCGGCCAGTCGCGTCCGGCGCAGCGCGACCAGCTCGCGCAGCTCGGTGTGGACGATCATGCCCTCGTAGGCGCCGCCGATCTCCTCCAGACGCAGCATGAACACGTCGTCCCAGGCGTCGATGGCCCCTGCGCGGGCCAGGTCGCGGCCCAGGGCACGCAGCATGCGCTTGGCCGCGCCGAAGGCCCGGGTGCGGCAGAACCGGAGCCGTTCCCGGTCGGCGAGCGCCGCCCGGGCCTTCTTCCGCACCTGCTCGTACAGCAGGCGGCGCGGGCCGCGCAGATGCTCGTCGAGGTAGGCGTCGGCCTCACCGCCCCGGTCCGCCGTGCCCCCGTTCGCGGTGTCCGGCAGCGCGTCGCGCAGCAGCGTGAACAGTCCGGCGGGGTTCTCGTGCAGGTCCGGGACCTCCAGCTTGAGTTCGTCGGGGCTGCGGTAGCCGTAGTCGGCTCGGTAGGCGTCGACGGCGGCCAGGAACCGGGTGTGGCCGGCTTCCTGCAGCGCCCGGTGGGCCTCGGAGTCGGGGGTGTGCGCCAGCAGGTGCAGGATCGCGGGGTCGGCGCGTGCCCGGGCGGCCAGCTCGCGCAGTGCCCGCACCGGTTCGGCGGACTCGACGGCCCCGCCGGGGGCGGCCGCGGCCCAGGTGAACCACTCGGGTGCGTGCGGCAGCCATCTACGGGTGAGCAGCGCCAGCAGGCCCAGGGAGAGCAGGATGGTGGCGTCCAAGGTCTGCATCGGGCCCCATTTCCCGATGAGTTCGCGCTGCAACCGACGGAAGCGGCGGTAGGTCTCGTCACCGGGCAGGGCGTCGTAATCGACATTGTTGAAGATCGCGTAGGCCCGGTAGAAATCCCGGTGGAAGGTCTCCACGGATTTCCGGATGGTGAGGAATCTCCTGACGAAGACGACCGTGCGGGCCAGGTGGGACAACCGGCCGCGCAGCCCTGATCGGGGGGTGAACGGATGGAGTGCGTCGGCGGTCTCGTCGGGAATGCTCTCCGCGACCCCGAGGGACTTCTCCAACACGCGCCGGTTGAGTGGGTACAGCGGGGCCAGGCGGACCATGCGGTACCAGTGGAACAGGTTGTAGTAGACCCGTCCGTGCACGTATCCGAGCAGGTGCGGGGTCCACTCCCGCACCTCGCGCAGCTGCTCGCCGCGGACACCGAGGGCGCGGGCGTAGGCGTCGTAGACCTTGGCGTAGGTGTCGGCGGCGAAGCTGAAGGTGAGCGGCGAGACGACGCCGCTGAAGCTCTCGATGATGTTGGAGTTGTCCCAGATCCGGGGCTCCCCCTCGGGCTCGGACGCGGGTTTGGGGGTGGTCACCGGGCGGCTCTGCAGGATCCACAGCGTGCCCCCGGCGATGGCCCACTCGATGTCCTGCGGGGAGCCGTAGTGGGCGGTGACGCGGCGCCCGGTCTCGTGCAGCCGGGCGAGGTCGGCGGCGGTCAGGGCCGGCGCGGCGCGCTCCTCGTCGGCTACGGGTGAGATCTGGCAGCCGGGTCCGGATCCGGCGTCGTAGCGCTCCTGCTTGGCGCCGACCACCGTGGTGAGCGGCTCGCCGGTGGCGGCGTCCAGGACCACGGTGTCCGCGTCCACCGCGCCCGACACCAGCCCCTCCCCCAGCCCGTGCACGGCGCTGACCACCTGGCGGTCGGTACGGCCGGTCGTCGGGTCGGCGGTGAACAGCACGCCGCTGCGCTCGGCCGGCACCATGCGCTGCACGATGACGGCGATGCCGCCGGGGCCGGGCGGCAGCCGGTGCCGGGCGCGGTAGCGCAGGGAGCGTTCGGAGAAGCCGGAGGCCCAGCAGCGGCGGACATGGGCGGTGACTTCATCCAGGCCCCGGATGTTGAGGAAGCTGTCGAACTGGCCGGCGAAGGAGTACCGGGTGCCGTCCTCGTCCGCGCCGGACGAGCGGACGGCCACGACACCGCCGCCGGCCTGCCGGTAGGCGAGGGCGATGGCTTCGGTGACGCGCGTGCCGAGCGGTGCGGACTCGATCAGGCGGGCGGCCTCCTCGGCGACCTGCCGGGCCCGTGCCGGCCGTGCGTCGGCGAGCAGCCGCGCCAGGGGCTCGTCCAGTCCGCCGCCGCGGCGGAATTCGGCGAAGACGTCCAGGCCGAGGACGGACCAGCGTGGTACGTGAAATCCGGACGTGCTCAGGACGTGCAGGTTCTCTGCTTTTCCACCGGCCCATTCGGCGATCAGGGAATGGTCACTGGACGCTGTGAGGACGTGCAGGGGCAACTCGTTTCCCTTTCAAGGGGGTTAGGCAACGGGTGCGCGTTTTGCAATCTCGCCCGAATGTTTCACAGCATGACCGGTCAAAACGTCCGGTGCGCCCACAGCGGGCGCTTTTCGGCCGTCGTGACGTTTTCAATTTCCTGGCCGTCCATGCCGTTCAGGACTCCATGGCAGGGATTGACGGCGGCGCAGGCCGGACCGGACGCTCGGACCGGCGAACCGCCCCCTCGAAACGGCAGCCCGCGCCCGGCCCACGCCGCGTCCGCGCTCTGACCCGGGAAAGCGGCTGAGCACCGCGCACGGCGCGCCCGGCCCGGCGTCGGCCCCGAACGGCTCGGTGCCCGGTTCGGGCCGCGCCCCGGCCCTCGCCTCGATCGGGCCGATTCGGCCCGTGGCCGTGGGCAGCATGCCTGGCGCCGAAGCCGCCGGGGCTTGCCGGCCGCCCGGCGCCGGCTCGGCCTGCGGTCCGCGTCGGCATCTGAGGTGGGGCACCGACGGCCGCGCGCCGGGCCCCCGCGGTGGTCGGCGGCGTCTGGACTACCGCGGCTCTTGCGGCTGTCGCTCCGCCGCTCGCCCCCCGGGCGTGTTCCCGTCGCCCAGGAGTCCTTCCAGTGCCGTCAGGACATGGCCGCAGATCTCGTCCGGTTCCGCGCTCGCCAGCGGCTCCTGGCCGACCACCACCCGCATCAGGCCGATGCCGAGCAGCCAGGCCATGGCGAGCTGCGCGCGCAGCTTGCCGTCGTCGGCCGAGGAGAGGGCGGCGAGGGCGGCGGCGTACTCCTCCCCCAGCGCGCGGACGGTGTCCGGGGCGGCGTCGGCGCTGCCGATGGAGCGCAGGTACACGGCCAGCAGCCGGTCCGCGTCCGGTTTGCCGCCGTCCGCGAGGACACCGCGCAGCGCGGTCTCGAACAGCAGGTCCGGGGGCGTGCTCACCAGCTGCTCCTTGCCTCCCTGGGCCATGACCTCGGTCAGCAGCGCTTGCTTGGATCCGAAGTAGCGGAATATGAGGGCCTGGTTCACCCCGGCGCGTCCGGCGATGTCACGGACAGTGGCCGCCTCGTACCCGCGCTCGGCGAAGACCGCGCCGGCCGCCCGCAGAATGCGCAGGCGGGTCCCCCGGGCATCACGCGTGCGGTGCGGGGAGTCCTCGCCCGCAGGACCGCCGCCGGGCCGGTCCTGGTGCCGCGTGTGCTCGCCGATGTCCACCCTCTGCTCCTTCTGCCGTCCGCCGTGAGCCCGCTCGCGCCTGCCGAGAAGCCGTCAGGGTAACGGCTGGTTAGCGTCGTTGACCGCTCGGTGAGTCCCTCCTAGCTTTGTAAGCAGGTGCTTACACAAGGGAGGCAGCAGTGACGGCGGCAACGGACCACACACCCCTCGCCTACCCCTTCAACTCAAGCCGGGACCTCGCCCTGTCCGACGCGTACGAACGAGCCCGGGACACCCCGGGACTGTTACGCGTCCAGCTGCCGTACGGGGAGCCGGCCTGGCTCGCGACCCGCTACGCGGACGCCCGCCTCGTCCTCGGTGACCAGCGCTTCAGCCGGGCCCTGGGCCTCGAACGCGACGAGCCGCGCGCCTCCGAGGGCAGCCGGGACAGCGGGATCCTCAGCATGGACCCGCCCGACCACACCCGGCTGCGCTCCCTGGTCGCCAAGGCCTTCACGGTCCGCCAGGTCGAGAAACTCCGCCCGCGGGTCAGGGAGCTGACGTCGGCCCTGCTGGACGAGATGGAAGCGGCAGGGCCGCCGGCCGATCTGGTCGAGAGGTACGCCCTGCCCATCCCGGTCGCGGTGATCTGCCGCCTCCTCGGGGTGCCGGAAGCGGACCGTCCGCGGTTCCGCGCATGGAGCGACGCGGCACTCTCCACCAGCTCGCTCACCGCCGAGGAGTTCGACCGCAATCGTGAAGAGCTGCGGGCGTACATGGCCCAGTTGATCACCGCGCACCGGGCGCAGCCCCGGGACGACCTGATGACGGCGCTGATCGAGGCGCGGGACCACGACGACCGGCTGTCCGAGCTGGAGCTCGTCGACTTGTGCGTCGGCATCCTCGTCGCCGGTCACGAGACCACCGCCACCCAGATCCCGAACTTCGTGCTCACCCTGCTCGACCATCCGGAGGCGCTGTCCCGTCTGCGTGCCGAGCCCGCGCTCATCACCGGCGCGATCGAGGAGCTGCTGCGCTTCGTGCCGCTGGGCAGCGGCGCCGGTCAGCCCCGTTACGCCACCGAGGACATCGAGGTCGGTGGCACCCTGGTGCGGGCAGGAGAACCGGTCCTGGTCGCCATCGGCGCCGCCAACCGGGACGCGCTGCGCTTCACCGCGGCCGGCACGCTCGACATCTCCCGGAGCGGCAACGCCCATCTGGGTTTCGGCCACGGCGTCCACCACTGCCTCGGGGCTCCCCTGGCCCGTCTCGAACTCCAGGAGGCCATCGGCGCGCTGGTGGCCCGCTTCCCCCGGCTGCATGTCGCCGGAGACATCACGTGGAAGACCGAGATGCTGGTGCGTGGCCCCCGGGTCATGCCGGTGGGGTGGTGAGGACCCATGAGCTGGCAGCTGCACATCGCCTCCGACCGCTGTATCGGGTCCGGGATGTGTGCCGGGGCCGCACCGGACCTGTTCACCCTCGACGGCGACCATGCCCGCCCCGTGAACGAGCGCATCGCGGAGCCCGACGACCGCGCCTTGGAGGCCGCCGGCATCTGCCCGATGCTGGCCATCACGGTGCGGGACGCGGAGGGGAGGGAGATCGGTCCCCGCGAGTGAACCCCGACGCCCCGAGCCGTCTGGGCATCGTCGCGCCGGCCACTCGGCCACTCGGCCACTCGGCCACTCGGCCATGGTTCTCCGCCCGGGTGCCCATGGTCCTCCGCCCGGGCGGCCGTCCCCTCCCGGGCGCGCGCATCACCCGGGGCACTGAGCCGTTCTGCCGATTGTCGGCCCGCCGGGTACGGAACGGGGATCCCTCACATGCGCGCCGTACGGCTCGCGTGGAATGCTGGGGAGACGGCTCGGCGAGACGAACCGGGAGGGAAGGACCGCGATGGACTGGGCTCGGTTCGCGCAGCAGATGGCGTCGATGGCGCGGGATCTCCTGGCGCAGGAGTCGGTCGCCTCCACCCTGGAACGGATCACCGGCTCGGCCATCGAGCTGGTCGAGGGCTGTGACGCGGCCGGCATTCTGGTGCTGCACGGCACGAAGGTGCAGACGCTGGCGCCCACCCGACAGCTCGTCGTCGACAGTGACCGACTGCAGGAGCGGTTGGGTGAGGGACCGTGCTTCGACGCGGCGAGCGACAGGACACGGGAGCCGGTCTTCCGTATCGCCGACTTCACCCGGGAGGAGCCGCGCTGGCCCGCCTTCGCACCCCAGGCCCGTCAGCTGGGCGTGGGCAGCATGATGGGGTTCCTGCTGTACACCGAGGACGAGGAACTGGGCGCCCTGAACATCTACTCGCGCAGGCCCGGCGCCTTCACCGACGCCAGCGAACTGGCCGGCTGGCTGCTGGCCTCGCATGCGGCGGTCGCGTTCTCCAGCGCCCGCACCCACGCCCAGATGGAACACGCCGTCGCCACCCGCCACGTGATCGGCGAGGCGATGGGCATCCTCATGGGCAGCCACCACCTCACCGAGGAGCAGGCGTTCGACGTGCTACGACGCTTTTCGCAGGAGAACAACATCAAGCTCCGCGAGGTCGCCCGCCGGGTCTGCGAGCAGGGCACTCTGTCCTGACCGCGCCGGGAGCCGGGCATGCCACCGGCGCGGGCAGCCGTGTCAGAAGCGGGGCGGCTGCGGGATGTGCCGCGGCGCGGGGACGATGCGGGGCAGCACGCCGGGGCTCCGGCGTCCGGACGGCTTGCAGGTGACGTCCCGTGCCGGCAGCCTCCCGGTGCTCAGGTAGGCGTCGACGGTGCGGTCGGCGCAGGAGTTCGGGTCCGTGCCGTAGACGCCGTGGCCCTCGCCGCCCTTGACGTAGACCATGCGTGAGCCCTTCAGGACGCGATGCATGCCGAGGCCACTGGCCAGGGGCGTCTGGGAATCCCACTGGTTCTGGACGGTGAGCAGACCGACCTTGTTGTCCACCTTGGTGACGGACTCGGCGGGCTCGCTCCAGAACGCGCACGGGGTGATGTTGGAGGCGAAGTCGCCGTAGAGGGGGTACGCGGCCTTGTCCCGGATCGCGTCGCGCCGATACTGCCCGGGGTCGCGCGGCCAGGCCGCGGTGTCGCCGCAGACCACGGCCCAGAAGGCCACCGAGCCGTTGTCGGCCGGCGGCTGTGCGGCGGGGGCCTTCGCGAAGCGCGGTTCCGGTCGCCGGTGCGGCGCGAGCGAGTCCGCATGGCGGTCGGCGGCCTTCTTGAGGTTGACGACCGACTCGGCCGCGGACCTGGGGCTGAAGAACTCGGCACGCAGGGTGGACCGGATGTCGTCCCCGGTGAGTTTCGCGCCGTCCTGCTCGACCGGAGAGCGGTCGGCCCGGGCGATCAGGTCCCAGAACGTCTTCCTCACCTTGGCCGGCGTGTTGCCGAGTTTGTAGGTGCGGTCGCGCCGGGCGGTCCACTTCGTCCACCGGGTGAACGCCGGCTCGGTGCCCTGCGCCCAGATCTGGATCATGCCGCGCCACACCCGTGCGGGGTCGACCGCGCTGTCCAGTACGAAACGGTCGGTCCGCGTGGGGAACATCTGCGCGTAGACGGCCCCCAGGTAGGTGCCGTAGGAGTAGCCCAGGTAGGAGATCTTCCTCTCCCCCAGGACGGCGCGGATGACGTCCATGTCGCGGGCGGTGTTGCGGGTGGTGAAGTACGCGAGCCCGTCGCCGTTCCTGGCACGGCACTTGTCGGCGACGGCGCGGGCCCACTTGACGTCCCGGCTGAACGTCGCCGCCTTGTAGGGGTGTTCGATGTTCTGATCCGCACGCGTGAGACCGCAGGTGAGCGGGGTGCTGCGGCCCACGCCGCGCGGGTCGAACCCGATCAGGTCGTACTGCTCACGGACCTTCTCGGGCAACGCGGCCTTCATCATGACCGGCATCTCCAGGCCCTCGTCGCCCGGACCACCGGGGTTGAAGAGGATCGCGCCGTGCCGTTTGCCGGGGACGCCGGTCTTCATACGGGAGACCGCCAGCTTGATCGTCCCGGCGTCGGGGTGGCTGTAGTCCAGCGGCACCCGGACGGTGGCGCACTGGAACGCCGCGGGCTGCGACGCGTCGCATCGGTGCCAGGCCGGCCTCTGGTTCTCGAATCTCTTCAGCGGCTCCGCCGGGGCTGCCTGTGCCGTCGGCGCGAGGGCGGGGAGCAGCGTTGCCGTGATCCCCGCGGCGAGCAGCGGCGCCATGCGTCCTATCCGCACGATGGCCGTTCCTTTCGATCAACTTCCAGGTCGGAACGACCATTTCGTGTCGGCGGGGCGCACGAATCCATCTCCAGGGCAGACTTGCTACAACTCCCGGCGTACCTGGAAAGAGACGCGCGGAGGAGAACCGGAACGGCCTGATCGCCATCCGCCGCACGCGAGCGAACACGCCTCAGATGTCGGCTGTCGGTGTGGCGTCGACCTTGGTCACCTGGGTGCCGATGGAGTAGACGGCGGGTTTGCCGTCCGCGGAGATGGTTCCGATCTCCGTCTGTGCGTAGTGGCGCACGACCTTGTACATGTGCGCGTTCGGGTCGCGCTTGACGAACGGCTTGTCCGAGTCGCCGAGGCCGATGTAGGACTGCAGATCCTTGGCGAGGAAGGTCTCGTCGACAGCGCTGTCGGACAGCACGAGCGCACCGCCGTCGGCGGTCTTCGCGGCGAAGACGTCCCCGGCACGGGGGGTGGTCTTCTTGAAGTCGACCCAGGCGTGCCCGCCCAGGTTGTCGTTCCGCTCGGTGTACCAGGACCTGCCGGTGCGTCGGGCCGAGGTGTCGGTGAGCGGGGTGTCGCGGCCGCCTGTCACCCACAGATCGGTGACCAGTCCCGGCAACTGCGAGGGCGCCGTCTTGCCGATCTTGGTGTCGGGGTCGGCGACCTTCATCAGCCCGGCTCTGTCGAGCGCGATGTGCGGCACCTTGGACAGCTCAGACCCTTCGAAGTCGCGGGCCACGACCATCCGCCAGCCGTCACCGGAGCGCTTGAAGACGAGGAACCTGATGTCCTTCGACCACAGCTTGCCCGGCTTGCCATGGGTGAGTTGCGCACCCTGGGTGCGCACCAGGAACCAGTTGGCCTTCGAGGAGGCGGGCGGGATGTAGAAGGTGCGGTTGACGTACACGAACGGAGCGAGGTTGTCCGCGACGTCGCTCTTGTCGAGGGCTGGGACCTGCGTGAAGTACGCCTGGTCCATCGCGAGGACAGCGCCGCCTTCGGCCTTCGCCATGAGGGAGGCGGAACGCTTGGCATTGGCCTGGTTGTTGACCGTCTGATAGGTGTCCACCGTCTCGTTCGCCTCGGCCTTGGTGAGCAACGGCCTCTCGGCCGGGACGGCGTCCGCGTGCTCGGAAGCCCTGTCGGCGGTGGAGCATCCGGTCAGGGAAGCCGCCGCCGAGAACACGGCCGCGGCGAGCACGCCGACGCGCCGGGGGTGGACTATGTCGGCGGAGCGGGCCGAGTGAGCCATGGCGAGCAATCCCCGTTTCGTGTGTACGTCGGGCGACCGCCCTGCGCAGCGCGCACCGAGACGATCACCGGACCACGCTATCGACCCCCCTCGCACAGGCGGCGACTCCCGCCCCACTCCGGAACCGGACCGTGACCTTCCGAACCCGGGGGTGACAGGGGGCCTTTGGCGGTCACGGCCCTGGGCCGTTCAGGGGCGGCAGCAGAGCGGTGTCAGCCGTTGCCGGCCTCGCGCGCCACACGCTCCAGGCGGCGTCGGTGTTCCTCCCGCGATACCTGATCCCCCTGTGGGATGTTGTCGTTGCCCTTCAGGTACCCGACGGTTCCGTCGATGAGCTCCCGCACGATGTCCGCGTGACCGGCGTGCCGCTGGGTGTCGGTGATCACGCGCACCAGGATGTGGTGCAGCGTCACCTCCCGTCGTCCCTCCGGCCACCACGGGACGTGACCGATCGCGTCGAGCGTCAGCGCGGCGATCGTGTGGTCGGCGTGCTTCCATGCCTGGTGATACAGCCCGACGATCTCTTCGCGTGACTCGTCGGCGGTGGCCCACATGTCCGCGTTGGGTTCCGCGTCCTCCGTGTACCACCAGGATGGCGGATCCTCGTCGAAGAACGGCCGCCCGAACGTGTCGCCGAAGTACGCCAGCTCCACGCCGGCGACATGTTTGACCAGGCCCAGCAGGTTCGTGCCCGTGGGGGTCAGCGGGCGGCGGATGTCGTATTCCGAGAGCCCGTCGAGCTTCCACAACAGGGCGTGGCGCCCGTCCTGCAGGTAACGGAGAAGGTCCGCTTTCGGATTCGGTTCGGTCATGCCGGGCAGTTTTCCAGCCGGCACTGACAACCGGGCTCGACGCGGCAACGGGGGACGCCGTTCGCAGGTGAGGCGCGGTGGTGGAGGTCGCCTCCGGCTACTCGACCGGGAAGCGGTAGACCGTCGACTCGCGGGGTCGCAAGCCCAGACGCTCGTACAGCCGGTTCGCCGCGGCACGATCCGGCCGAGAAGTGAGGTCCACCGTCCGGGCGCCCGCCTCCCGGGCGATCCGCAATGCCCCTTGGCGGGACAGCCAAGATCAAGTAGTCTCTTCGACGTGAACACCGGACCGGCGCCAAGCCACACACAGACGGGCTATCCGGTGGAAGGCTGATCGCACGGCGGGTGCGCGGAGAGCACCCCCTCGTCTCGGCACGTGGACCTCCTCGCGTTCGTGCACCGCGAGTCCGTTCTCCGTGTCGAACACCAGCGAGGTCAGCCGTATGACAGTCACGTTCAACCACACCATCATCGCCGCCAGGGACCGCGGCGAGTCGGCCCGGTTCTTCCGGGAGCTCCTGGAGCTTCCCGAAGCGCCGTCCTGGGGCCCGTTCACCAACATCCAGCTCACCGACGGCGTACTGCTGCAGTTCGCCGAGCCGCCGGTGGAGATCCAGATGCAGCATTACGCGTTCCTGGTCGACGACGAGCTGTTCGACCGGGCGTACCGGCGACTGTGCGAGCGCGGCATCGAGCACTGGGCCGATCCGCAGATGCGGCGCCCGGGCGAGACCAACAACGAGCACGGCGGTCGCGGGGTGTACTTCAAGGACCCCGCCGGTCACGCGATCGAACTGATCACCCGCCCCTACCTGTAGCCGGGTGAGTTCCCGGCCGGGCCCCGAGACACGGGGACCCGGCCGGGCGTCAACTCGCGGGATCCACCGCGGCATTCGGGATGCCCGATCAAAAACCCCGAGTGCACCCGCACCTATATCGACCGCTCACGCGGCATGCGGCGGCAGTGGTGCGGCATGGAGTGCTGCGACAACAAGATCAAGGCAGCCGCGTACCGCGCCCGCAAGAAGACCGCCCCCGCGACCGCACAGGCGTGATGCGGCCCCCTCCCACCGGGATCTAGACTCACTTGGTAGCCGCAAGCAACGGAAACTGCTGAAGCGCCGCTACGACGCCCCCGCAGACCGCACGCACAGCAGCCTCCCAGCCGGGCAGGTCCCGGGTGGCGGGGCGAGGCAAGGAGATCTGCACGCATGACCACGCCCGCGTCCCCGCCCCGCGGGGGAACCGCCGCGATAGCCCCGTCGGCTCCGGCCGGCAGACTGACGCACCGCCAGATCATGACTATCCTCAGCGGCCTGATGCTGGGGATGTTCCTCGCGGCACTCGACCAGACCATCGTCAGCACCTCGATCCGCACGATCGCCGACGATCTGCACGGGCTCAGCTCGCAGGCGTGGGTCACCACCGCGTACCTGATCACGTCCACCATCAGCACGCCGCTGTACGGGAAGCTGTCCGACCTCTACGGCCGCAAGCCCTTCTTCCTGGCGGCCATCAGCATCTTCATCGCCGGCTCGGCGGCCTGTTCGTTCGCCACCTCGATGACCGAGCTGGCCGGGTTCCGGGCGTTCCAGGGCATCGGCGCGGGCGGTCTGATGTCGCTGGCGCTGGCGATCATCGGTGACATCGTGCCGCCCCGCGAGCGGGCCCGGTACCAGGGCTACATGCTCGCCATGTTCGGCTCCTCCAGTGTGCTCGGCCCGCTGATCGGCGGTTTCCTGGCAGGCCGCAGCAGCATCCTGGCCATCGCCGGCTGGCGCTGGGTGTTCCTGGTCAACGTGCCGGTCGGCATCATCGCCCTGTTCGTCGTCGCCAAGGTGCTGAACCTGCCGCACACCCGGCGCGAGCACCGCATCGACTGGTGGGGCGCGCTCACCATCGCCGTCGGCGTGGTGCCGCTGCTGCTCGTGGCCGAGCAGGGCCAGGACTGGGGCTGGACCTCGACGAAGGCCGCTGTCTGCTACGCGGTCGGCGTGGCCGGCCTGGTGGTCTGGGTCTTCGTCGAACGGGCCATGGGCGAGGAGGCCCTGATCCCGATGCGGCTGTTCCGCAGTCCGGTGTTCAGCTCGATGAGCCTGATGTCCGTGCTCATCGGTATGGGCATGTTCGGCGGGATGATGATGATCCCGCTGTACCTGCAGATCGTGAAGGGCGTCAGCCCCACCAGGTCCGGCCTGCTGATGCTGCCGTTGATGCTCGGGATGATCGCCGGGACCATCGTGGTCGGACGCATCATCCAGAAGACCGGCAGGTACAAGGTCTTCCCGATCATCGGCACCGCGCTGATCATCGCCGCCATGCTGCTGTTCCACTACCGGGTGCAGTGGGACACCGCGCTGGCGGAGACCATGGCGTACATGGCGCTGTTCGGCATCGGTCTCAGCGGATGCATGCAGATCCTGACCCTGGCCGTGCAGAACGCCGTGGAGCCCAAAGACATGGGTGTGGCGACCGCGTCGGCCACCTTCTTCCGGCAGATGGGCGGCACCGCCGGTACCGCGGTCTTCCTCTCGGTGCTGTTCAGCACCGTCGGCGACAAGATCGGCGCGGCCTTCCGGGCCGCGTACCGAACGCCCGGGTTCCAGGCCGCACTCCATGACCCGGCGGTACGGTCCGACCCGGCGAACGCACCGGTGCTGGAGATGTTCAAGCACCCCCGGACGGGCGGCGGGAGCGGCTCGGGGGTGCTGAGCGACTCCTCGTTCATCCAGCGGCTCGACCCGCGCCTGGCCCAGCCGTTCAAGGCCGGCTTCACCGACTCGATGCAACTGGTGTTCCTGATCGCGGCGGCGGTGATGGTCCTGGGCTTCCTGGTCGCGCTGTGGACCAAGGAGGTACCGCTGCGCCAGGTCTCCGGACTGGAGGCGCAGGCCGCCGAGCAGAGCGGCGCCCCGGCCGCGGAGCCGGTCACGACCACCGCGGGGCCCGCCGCCGGTGCGGCACAGGCCCTCGGCGAGTCCGCCGCCGAGGCCCCCGCTGCCGAGAAGGACGCGCCCGCTACCGGCGTCCCTGGGTACGGCGTCCGGGGGCGGGTGCTGGACGGCGCGGGCGCGCCGGTACCGCAGGCCGTGATCACGGTGATCGACGTCGGAGGACGGCAGCTCGACCGCGCCGTCAGCGCGGCGGACGGCGCCTACGCGGTGGCCGTCCCGCGCGCCGGCACCTATGTGCTGATCGGCGCCGCCGGTGCCCGGCAGCCGCAGGCCGTCACCGTGCTCGTCGGTGACGAACCCGTCGAGCGCGACCTCGCGCTGAGCGGCACCGCCGCCCTCACCGGGTCCGTCCGGAACGCCGTCGACGGACGCCCGCTGTCAGGTGCCCTGCTGGTCGTCACCGATGTGCGCGGCGAGGTCGTCTGCTCCGGCACCTCGGCCGCCGACGGCGCCTTCGTGCTCGCCGACCTGGTCCCCGGCGGCTACACGCTCGCGGTGAACGCGCCCGGACACCGACCGGCCGCCCTGCCGGTCGAGGTCGCCGCGGGGACGGCACAGGCCCACGACGTCCGCCTCGAACCCGGTGCCCGGCTCCACGGTGTCGTCAGCACCCCGAACGGCACGGTCCTCGCCGACGCCAAGGTGACCCTGCTGGACACGGCCGGGAACGTGGTCGGTACGGCGGTCACCGGCCCCGACGGCGCGTACGGCTTCACCGACCTGGCCGGCGGTGAGTACACCGTCATCGCCAGCGGCTACGCACCGGTCGCCGCGTCACTGCGCGTGGAGGCGAGCGGCGTCACCGACCACGACCTCGAACTGTCCCACGCGGACGCACCCCATCCGTGATCCACGGGAGCGGTTCGACTTCGACGGAGACGACGCCCTCGATGCCGGTGCCGAGCGCGAACGCGGCGATGCCGGCCGGTGGTCCGACGCCGCGGCCCGCACCCGGCAGGAGACCGCCGAGCGGGTCATCCCGGAGGCCCGCCACCCGGCCCCGGTGAACCTACCGGCTCGACGGCGAGGTCGTCCACCACGGCCTCCAGGCGGCCTCCGCACCGGTCCGCGACCCGCCGCTGGCGCGCGCAGCCTGAGCCCGTGAGCTGGACCTCGCTCAGCCAGTCGCCGACGCACTGGTCGTCACCGTACCGGCTGAGGTACGGCTCGACGCGCTTCCACATCTCCTCGACCAGCCGGCCGACGGATGTGGCGGCGCAGTCACGGGTGTGGGTCGCGGGCAGGGTGCCGGTCGGCCCGTGCCGGGCGGCCTGCCAGCACGCCGCCCGCAACAGCAGGTCGGGGACCTCGGGCGCGTATTCGCCGGCGCCGGCGGCTTCGAGGGCGTGTCCGACGAGGCCGCGGACGAGCAGGGCGTACGCGGTGGTGGTCCGGGCGTCGGGCAGCACGTCCGCGATGCGGACCTCGATGGTGGGAAGGTGCGCCGAGGGCCGGACGTGCCAGTACATCATCGCCGAGTCCATCGCCGCCCCGGTGGCCACGAGTTGACCGACGACCCGTGCGTAGTGCGCCGCGCCGCGCAGATAGGGCGGAGGTCCCGCGGCGGGCCACCGGCTCCAGACCACGGAGCGCCAGCTCGCGTATCCGGTGTCCGTCCCGCCGCTGTACGGGGAGTTGGCGGTGAGGGCGAGCAGCAGGGGCATCCAGCCGCGGAGGTGGTTGACCGCGTCCACGGCCGCCTCCCGGTCGGTCACCCCGACGTGCACGTGGCAGGCGTTCACGCCCTGTTCCTGGACGAGGGGCCCGAAGCGGCGGATGAGGGCCAGGTAACGGGGCTGGTCGAGCACGGGCGGTGGCCCGGAGCGGCCGAGGACCGCCGTGCCACTGGGCACCAGGAGGCAGTCGTGCTCGGCGGCTGCGGCGGCTGCGCCCGCGCGTAATCGGAGGATTTCCGTCCGGAGTTCCGCGGCCGTACGGCACACCGCGCTGACGGTCTCCACCTGGGACTGCGACAGTTCGGGTGTGGCATGCGGCGCGCCGAGGTGGGCACGGGCGGCGTGCACGACGGAAACGGACCTGTACACAGCCGACCTGCTGTACCGGTCGGCCAGGAGGAACTCCTCCTCCACACCGACCGTCGGCGGTGCGGTCGCCTCGGGCGGGAACCCGGGCCCGCCGGCGACAACAGGAGTCACGGCATCAAGCGGCTCTGGCACGTCCATCCCCTTCGGGAGACACGGGACACCGGCATCCACTCGTCGCGGGCTCTGCGCGTCTGGTGCTCGATGCTGAGGAGGTCGGGCGCATGGGCCGCTCCCTGCCGGACAACGGGTGGGGACCGCCATGCTGCGCCTTCGGCCGAGTCCGCTGCAAGCGATTGCCAAGCCACCGTCGGGGCACGGGCACGGCGCGTTCGGCGGCTGCCGCGTCCGCGGTTCTGCCGTCCGGACCGCCCGACCGCCCGCCGCCACGCGCCCGCGTTCGAGCTGCTTGGGGCCGAAGCGGGCAGCGACGGGCGAGGCGGCCGGCCATGCGTCTCATCAGTCGGTGTCGTGCTCGCCCAGCAGGTGGATGACCTGTGCGCGGATCACTTCCCATGCGCAGGTCGGCAGGTCAGCGAGGGCGGTCCCGCTCAGCGCGTGCAGGGTCTGGTCGGCGTCGGGATCGCATGTGACGCTGCCGCTGAGCATGTCGTAGCCGTCGCGAACGGCGACCCGCAGGCGGTTGCCGCGGGTGTCGGTCCGTACCGCCGAGGCGACGGCGAGGGGTGGCGGTCCGCCCGCCTCGCCGGCCAGTTTGCGGTACGCGGAGGCGATCGGTTCCCGCCAGTGGAGGCTGACGAGGACGGGACGTTTGGCCACCAGCTCGGCCAGGTCCGTCTCATGGATGCCCTCGGTGTCCAGCACCGTCGCCCGGGCGTCGAGGACGAGCGCCGCGGGCAGCAGGCAGCGCAGCGTACTGCCGACGAGGTTGCCGCCGACCGTCGCCGTGCGCCGCACGGCCCCCGTGCCCACCTTGGCGGCGGCCAGGCGGAGGACGTCGGGTACCCGCTCGTCGATCCGGTGCAGGACCACGGCGCCCCCCACGGTCTCCCGTCCGAGTACGTTGGCCTCCGGCACCTCGCGTAGGGACATGGCCAGGTCGGGGAATCCCTCGCGCTGCCAGTCGGCCCAGACGAGGGTCGCCCCGCCGATCGGCACGGCACCCTCGGCCAGGCAGTCCTGGGCCTCGGTCATGGATGTGGGCAGCCTCAAGAGCACAGCAGCCGACCTGCCTTCCGGAGAACACGAACCCATGGCGGTGGGTGATGTTCTGGCCGACTACCCACCGTCGAGGCAGTCTTCTCGTCCGGGCGGGGGCGCGTACAGGGCTCACACAAGCACGATGTGCGCTGCGCGGCGCGGTTGCCGAGCGCTCCGGGCGCCTCGCCGAGCGGGGCGTCGCGTGCGTACGGATCGTGCGGTCTCAGCGGATGCGCCGGAGGGTGTCGGGGGTGAGGTCGGCCAGGGTCGGATAGCCGTCGACGGCCATGAGGAGGTCGGCTTCCGCGAGCAGCGAGCGCAGGACGTGGACGATGCCGTCGGTACCGTCGAGGGCCAGGCCGTAGGCGTAGGGGCGGCCGATGCCGACGGCGGTCGCGCCCAGGGCGAGCGCCTTGACGATGTCGGCGCCCGAGCGGACACCGGAGTCGAACAGGACGGGCAGGTCACCGGCGGCCTCGACGACGCCGGGCAGGCAGTGCAGCGCGGGCAGTCCGCCGTTGGCCTGGCGCCCGCCGTGGTTGGAGCAGTAGATGCCGTCCACGCCGGCGTCCCTGGCGCGGCGGGCGTCGTCGGGGTGGCAGATGCCCTTGAGGATCAGCGGCAGGTCGGTCATGGACCGCAGCCACGGCAGGTCGTCCCAGGTGAGCGGGTTGCCGAAGGTCTGCGCCCAGCGCATCACCGCGGCTGCCGGGTCGTCCTCGGGTGACCTGGCGAGGCGGGAGCGGAAGACCGGGTCGCTGGTGTAGTTGGCCAGACAGTGCCCGCGCAGCTGGGGGAAGTTGCTGACGGCGAGGTCACGGGGACGCCAGCCGGTGATCCAGGTGTCCAGGGTGATCACGATGCCCTTGAACCCGGCCTTCTGGGCGCGGTGGACGAGGCTCTCGGCCAGCTCCCGGTCGGTGGGGGTGTAGAGCTGGAAGAAGCCGGGGGTGTCACCGAACTCGGCGGCCACCTGCTCCATCGGGTCGACGGTCAGGGTGGAGGCGATCATCGGCACGCCGGTGCGGGCGGCGGCGCGTGCGGTGGCGAGATCGCCGTGGCCGTCCTGGGCGCACAGCCCGATCACGCCGACCGGCGCCATGAACAGCGGCGAGGGCAGGCGCATCCCGAACAGGTCGACCGACAGGTCCCGCTCCTTCGCACCGACCAGCATGCGCGGAACGAGACCCCACTGCTCGAAGGCGGTGACGTTGGCCCGCTGCGTGAACTCGTCGCCGGCGCCGCCGGCGACGTAGGAGCGAACCGACGGCGGCATCGCGGCCTGGGCGAGGGGCTCCAGCTCGGCACAGGTCATCGGCAGTCGCGGTGCCACCCCGTGCAGCCCGGCCAGGTAGATCTCGTTCTGGTAGTCGGCGAACGCCATGGTCCGGTCCCCACTGTCGCGGCCCGCCGGATGCGAACCTCTGGACCTCTACCATGCGAGACTGGCTCTTGAGGGCCGGAGAAACGCAGGATTCTGGCTCGAGGACCGGTGTTGGTGCAGGAAGATGCGAAACGGCTGAGCGAGGAGGACCTCGCCCTGATCCACGCGCTTCAGCTGCGGCCGCGAGCCTCGTGGACCGAGCTGGGCCGCGTCCTCGGGGTCGATCCGGTCACCGTCGCCCGCCGCTTCCACCGCCTCACCGAGCACGGCATGGCCTGGGTCGGGCTCTCCCCCGGACCGCGCATGCTGGAGCGGACATGTGTGTCCTACGCCCAGATCGACTGTGCCCCCGGCGCCACCGCCGCCGTCGCCCAGGCCCTCGGCGGCCATCCGCACATGCTCACCCTGGAGCGCTCCGCCGGCGGCCACGACATCCTCGCCACCGTCGCCACCCGCGATCTGCACGCCCTGTCCCACTACACCCTCGACCTGCTCCCGCACGTGCCCGGCATCACCGCCGTCCACGCCCGGATCGTCACCCACGTGTTCACCGAGGGCGGCCGCTGGCGCATCGCCGCCCTCGCCCCCGACCAGCGTGCCCGGCTCACCGCACCGCCCGCCACCCGGTCGCCCCGGCCCGGACCCAGTGACCTCACCGCCTTCGACCGCGCCCTCCTCGGCCGGCTGGCCCACGACGGCCGCGCCTCCTACCAGGCCCTGGCCACCGCCCTGAGCGTCAGCCTGTCCGCCGTCAAACGACGCATCGAGCAGCTGACCCGACTCGACGTCCTGCGCTTCCGCTGCGACTTCGCCCGCCCTCTCGGCGGCTGGCCCGTCGCCATCACCTTCTGGGCCAAGGTCCCGCCCACCGATCTGCCCGGCATCGGCCACGCCCTGATCCGCCTGCCCGAAACCCGCAACTGCGCCGCCGTCACCGGCCCCCACAACCTCGTCGTGCAGGCCAGCCTGCACTCCGTGGACGACGCCCTGCGCCTGGAGACCCAGCTCACCGCCGCCCACCCCGGCCTCGACATCGTCGACCGCGTCATCACCCTGCGCCATGACAAGCTCCTCGGGCGCCTGCTCGACCCGTACGGCCGCTCCACCGGTGTCGTCCCGCCCGACATCTGGGCCGAGCCCACGATCTGACGGTCCGTCATCGCACCGCCCGCCCGCCGGCCTCACCCGGTCGCCGGGCCGGCCCTCGTCAACCGCCGGGCCCCGCGGGCCGGTTCGGATCACCGACTGGCAAACTGGCCCACCGGTCAGCGGTTCCACCTTCGTCCGTTGACCTCGTGCCGCAACGGCCGCCCCGTGACAGGAGATTCGATGACCACCACCCGCCCCACACTGATCGACGCCGCCGACGGTCTCGCCCCCACCTCCCCCGACAACGCGGACTCCTGGTGGTTCTGCGCCAGGCTGCACGACGGCGAGAAAGCCTTCTGGGTCAAGATCCACACGATGCTGATGCAGGGCGCCTGTCACAGCACGGTCGCGGTGCTCCAGGAAGGAGACGGCCACAGCAGCGGCAAGCAGGCCGTCGAAGCCATGGACGACGTGAAGGTGGCCGCGGACGCGCTCCACATACAGACCTCCGTCCTCGCCGTGAGCGGAGACCTCGACCACCTCGACATCTCGGGGGCGACGGACACCGCGTCGGTGCGGCTCACCCTTCGGCGTGAGGAACCCGTCCTCTACAGCGGCGGCAGCGGAGTGTTCCCCTTCTTCGGCGGCACGACCGGACAGTACGCCCTGCCCGGCCTGGTCGCGTCGGGAACCATCACGGCCGAGGGCACCACCCGTCAGGTCAGCGGACGCACATGGCTCGACCGTCAGTGGGTTTCCGGGGCAACCGAGCCGCCGCGTTTCACCTGGCTCGGACTCGACCTCGGCGAGGGCCGGTACCTGAGTGTCTGGGACACCGTGGGGGACGGCACGTCCTGGCTCACCGAGCTGCGGGCCGACGGCTCCCACCTGATCACCCACGCGCGGCGGGCCGACCACGACGGACACTGGGTGCTGACCGTTCCCGCCCTCGACGCATGCCTCGGCGTCACCCACCGCGGTCTGCCCGGCTCCGAATTCGCCTACACCGGCGCGTGCCATGTGACCGGCACCCTCGCGGGCGAGCAGATCACCGGACACGGCTACACGGACGTCATCGGCTCCTGAGGTCCCGCCGACGACCGGCGGGGCGCGGGACACGAGGCCGTCCTCGCCCCTCCGCCGGCCCAGTGGGCGTTTCCCGGCGGGCCGGGCGGGAAAACAGCAGTGCCATGGGTGACACAGCGGACAAGCCGGCACACATGACGAACGATGCCTGCCCGCCGTGGGCGCTGCGGAGCTACGCCGTCCTCGCCGACGGCGAACGCGGCGCCGTGGTGGACCCCGAGGGCCGGATCGTGTGGCTGTGCGCTCCGCGCTGGCACAGTGACGCGGTGTTCTCCGCCCTGATCGGCGGCGGCGGCTACTTCGGGGTCGTACCGGAGGACCCGTGGCATGTGTGGGGCGGCTACTACGAGGACGGCACACTGATCCGGGTCAGCCGTTGGGTGACCGCCGACGCCGTGGTCGAGTGCCGTGACGCGCTGGCCATGCCGGGCTCGGTGGACCGCCTCGTGCTGCTGCGCCGGATGCGTGTCGAACGGGGCGAGGCACTCCTGAGGCTCAGCCTCGACCTGCGTCCCGGATTCGGGGCGGGCCGGATGCGCGACCCTCGCCTCGCATCCGATGTGTGGACCGCGCACGGCGACGGTCTGCGGATGCGGCTGCTCGGCGCGGGGCGGGCGGCGTGGGACGCGGGGTCGGTCCTGCGCGGTGAGTTCCGCCTGCGCGAGGGCGAGCGGCACGACCTCGTCCTGGAGCTGTCGCAACAGGAGAGCACGGACCGGCTGGATCCGGAGCGGTTGTGGGCGCGGACGGAGGACGCCTGGCGGCGGGCCGTGCCCGACTGTTCCGGCCTGGCCGCACCGCGCGACGCCCGGCACGCCTACGCCGTTCTGCGCGGGCTGACGAGTTCCTCCGGCGGTATGGTCGCCGCCGTCACCACCTCGTTGCCGGAACGCGCCGACACCGGCCGCAACTACGACTACCGCTTCGCCTGGCTGCGCGACCAGAGCTACGCGGGCCTCGCGGTCGCCGCACATGGGCCGCACGAGCTGCTCGACACCGCGGTGCGCTTCACCGCCGACCGCATCCTCGCCGACGGTGAGGGCATGCACCCCGCGTACACCGTGGACGGCGGGCCGGTGCCGGCGGAGCGAGGACTCCCGCTCCCCGGTTATCCGGGGGGCAACGACCGGATCGGGAACCACGCGGCCGATCAGTTCCAGCTCGACGCGTTCGGGGAGGCGCTCCAGCTGTTCGCCGCCGCGGCCCACCACGACCGGCTCACGTCCGAGGCCGAGCAGGCGGTCACGGTCGCGGTCCAGGCGGTGGAGCGCAACTGGCGGCGGCCGGACGCGGGACTGTGGGAACTGGACGAACGGTGGTGGACCCAGTCACGACTGAGTGTGGTCTGCGGTCTGCGCCGCGTGGCCGAGGTGCTGCCCTCAGGGACGGGGCAGCGGTGCGCCGACCTCGCCGAGGCCGTCTTCGCCACGACGCGGCACCGCTGTCTGCGGGACGACGGCCGGTGGCGGCGGGCCGCCGACGACGACGGGCCGGATGCCGCGCTGCTGACGCCGCTGGCCCGCGGCTTCCCTTCCGCCGACGACCCGAGCAACGCGCTCACCCGCCGCTTCATCGAGGACCAGCTGGCCGACGACGGGTACCTCTACCGCTTCGTCCACCAGGACATCCCGCTGGGCGAGGCCGAAGGTGCCTTCCTGCTGTGCGGGTTCACCATGGCGCTGGCCACCGACCACCTCGGTGACCGCGCCGGCGCGCTGCGCTGGTTCGAACGCACCCGGGCCGCCTGCGGGCCGTCCGGACTGTTCGCGGAGGAGTACGACGTGCGTCAGCGCCAGCTGCGCGGCAACCTGCCCCAGGCGTTCGTCCATGCTCTTCTGCTGGAGTGCGCGGTCCGCCTCAACGGCGCCTCGGTGCTGCCGCGCTGAGACACCTGCGCACGCGCACAGGGGACGGGGGCGCGTTCGCCGGTGGCGAATCGTGCCTCCGGAGGTACGCGGGGTGGGCCACCGTGGTCCGGTGATCGAGGACCGGCTGGAGCGGGTGTTCGCCGGGGCCGGGTGCCGGGGCAGCGTGGCCGTCCTGGACATCGACGGACCCGGACGGGTGGCGCTGGGCGACGACGAGCTGGTCGTCGCCGCGTCCACGTTCAAGATCGCGGTGGCTCTGGAGCTGTTCTGCCAGGGCGCCGAGGGGGGTCTGGACCTGACCGAGCGCGTTCGCCTCTCCCCGTCGCGGGCCACACCGGGCGGTCAGGGCTTCTGTGTCTTCGAGGACGACGCCGAGGCGTCGCTGCGCGATGTCGCCCGGATGAGGGTGACGATCAGCGACAACACCGCGGCCGGCGTACTGATCCGCCGGGTGTCGGTGGCGCGGATCCACGCCCGGCTGGCCGGGCTGGGGCTGGACCGGATCCGGCTGGCGGGCACCATCCGGCAGGAGTTCGAGGCCATGGGCCGCGACGCGGGTTTCGGCGGGTGGGCGGAGATGGAGCACGCGATGCGTGCGGCGGGCTCACCACAAGAGGCTGATCGCATCTGGCAGCGCGTGCTGTCCGCGCCGTCCCTGCGGCCGGGGCGCGTCACGAGTGCCACGGCCGGCCACATGGCGGCCCTGCTGAGACTGATCTGGCGGGACGAGGCCGGTCCGGCCGAGGCCTGCGCGGCCGTACGGACCCTCCTCGGCCAGCAGCGGCTGACCCGGCGCATCGCCGCCGGATGGGGTGACGAGGTGCGGGTGGCTGCCAAGTCGGGCACCGTTCCCGGATGTGTCAGCAACGACGTTTCGCGGTCGCCGTGTTCACGAGACCGGCCGAACCCGGTCCGCGGCCGCCCCAGGCCGATTCCGTCATCGGCACGGCCGCCCGGCTGTGTGTCGAGCATCTGCGCGGACAGCACTGAGGACGTCCCGCCCGCGCAACCCACCACGCGGCTGTGCCGGTCCTGCACCGCAGGGTGAGCCGCTGGGCCGGTCCCCACGCGGCACTGATCGCCGACGCGGCGTACCTGGTGACCCCGGTGGCCGTGGGGCTCTTCCGCACCGCCATGGAGGACCCCGCCTTCACGCTGTGCGTGCTGTTGGCGGCGGAGGCCACCCAGCGCGCCGCCGCGGGCGGCCGGCTGCGCCCCCAGGTCGTCGCCGGCGTGTGGGTCGGCGTGGGTTTCCAGGCCAAGATGCTGGAGGCCTGGGCGGTGCTGCCGGCGCTTGCCCTCGTCCACCTGGTGTCGGCACCGATCACGCTGCGCAAACGGCTGACGCACCTCGCGGTGTCCGCCGTGGTGATGACCGCCGTGTCCGCTTCGTGGATGCTCGCGGTGACGCTGGTCCCGGGCCGGTGACCGGCCCTATGTGGATGGCACCACCAACAACTCCGCGTCCAGCACGGTGGTCGGCCGCGACTTCCTGAACCGCTTCTCCTCGCTCGGCATCGACGCCGCCTCCACCGGCAGCGTGAGCGCCACTCGGGGCGGAGGCTCAGGCCGGAGCGGCCAGGCCTCGCGGGCGGCCGGCGGTGCCCTGGGCCGCGCGGGCGGCCGTCATCGTCGTACCGGGATGAGCGGTGCCCCTGTCGCCCCGGGTGCCGGAGGCCGGGTGGTCGGGCGGCCGGGTGGAACCGGGGCCGGCGCCATGGACCGGTGGCGGGTGGGGCGGTGACCAGAACGGCTGGTCGAAGATGTTCGGCGCGTCGCCGGCCTCGCAGACCGGCTGGCTGTACCCGATGGGTGCCCTCGCCTGTGTCTGCGGTCTCCTCTGGCGCCGCGGCACGCCGCGCACCGACAGGCTGCGTGCCGGATTCCTGCTGTGGAGCACCTGGCTGGCCACGTACTTCCTTGTCTTCAGCGCGGGCAGCGTCGCCGGCCACACGCACTACATGGGCGTGATCGCGGTACCCCTCGCCGCGCTCACCGGTGGCGGTGTCACCGTGATGTGCGTGCCCACCGGGCGGGCGGCCGCCGGGCGTGGGCGCTGCCCGGTGCGGTGGCGGCGACGACGGCGTGGAGCGCGTCCGTCGCCGACGGCTTCCCCGCGTTCCTGCCGTGGCTGGCGCCCGTCGCGGGCCTGCTCGGTCTCACCGCCGTCGTCGTGCTGGTGTCGGCCCGGCCCGGTCGTCGTACCGCCTCCGGCGGCAGGCTCGCCCTCGTCGGCCTGACCGCGTCGCTCGTGGCGGGGTTCATCGCGCCGGCGTCATGGGCGGCTCATGTGCTCGGCCCCTCGTACCGGGACTCCGGGATGGGCGCCGTCGGCCCGTCCGGCACGCACCACGGCCACGGTCCGGTGACCCAGGCGGCCGGCCGTACCGGGCGGGTGTCCTGGGACGACGGCACGCAGCGGAACCGAACGGCAGGCCTCGGGGCGACCGGCTTCGGCGGAGGTGGCGAACTCACCGATGACCAGGGCACGTTGCTGTTCCCCATGTCCGCCCACCGCGGTACCGCCGATTACGACTTCGCCGGCTCGGACCGGAGCGGCGCGGCCCCGTACATCCTCGCCACCGGGCCACATGTGCTGCCGCTCGGCGGCTTCACCGGACAGGTGCCCTTCCCGAGCACGGCCCGGTTCCGGCGGCTGGTCGGCTCCGGCAGGCTCACGTACGTCGTGCTGAGCGGCACCCGCCGCGGTACGGGCGGCGCGAGCACGGCCACGGGGCGGATCACCGCGTGGGTCGAGTCGTCCTGCCGTCACATTCCGGCCGCCGCCTACGGCGTCACCACCTCCACCACGGACCCCGGCGCTGCGCGGACCCCCGAACAGACGCTGTACCGGTGCCGTCCCGGGCGGTGAATCCGGTCCGAACGGTCCGTCACGGGACGCCTCGGCAGCCGGCACCGCACCACCGCCTTCTGCCGCGCGGCCCGTTGATGGTTAGCTTGCCCCGCCATGACACGACACCCGGCCCGGGTTCAGGAGGACTCCGCACCATGAGCAGCGGCTACACGTACGAGTACAAGGTCGTCACCTTCCGGGAGTCGCTGATCGGCGACGCGCTGGACAGCGACAAGCTGGAGAAGGTCCTGAACAAGCACGCCGAGGACGGCTGGGGCCTGAAGGCCATCACCTCCGCCGACGTCAAGGGCCGCATAGGCCCCGGAGCCGTGGAGGGGCTGCTGCTGACGTTCGAGCGCCCGCGCGGGTGACCCGTGCGGAGCCGGCCGGGCACGGCCCGCGTGCCCGGCCGGCTCGCCGCGGGATGACACCGGCGGACCGCCCGCCGGACCGGGCGGCCGGTCCGAAGACACGCCCGGGTGCATGTGAGACCGTGGTGTGAGAAAAACCGCCTGCGGATGCGGCCGACACCATGGGTCTGAGGAATGCGGACAACAAGCACCAGGACGATCCGTTCGGCATCACCTCTGCCGCCGTCGCCCTCGTGGACGGGCACGGCCTGATCCGCTACTGGAGTCAGCGGGCGGAGGACCTTCTCGGATATCCGGCGGCCAGTGTGCTGGGGCACCCCGCGGCCTCGATCCTCATGAGCGAGGACTCACCGGCGTCCGCGCTGTCCACGGCGCGGCGGCTCAGCGAGGGGTGGGAGGGCGTGATCACCGCGCGTCACCGTGCGGGCCACCCCGTCGAGCTGGCCCTGCGGGCGTGTCCGCTGAGCGCCGAGCAGGGCGCCGCATGGCTCGCCGTGGCCTGTGACGTCTCCGACTCGCGCCGGTGGGAGCTCGACCAGGCAGTCGTGCGCGGTCTTCTGGAGGAGTCCCCGATCGGCATCGCCGTGCTCGACAGTGAGCTGCGCTTCCAGTGGGTGAACCAGGCGCTGGTCACCATGGAGGGTCTGCCGGCCCACCTCGGGGCCGACCGCGCCGTCGCACCGACCGGGCCGGGGCAGGTACCGTCGGCCGTGGACTGGCAGGCGCGCCAGGCACTGATGTCGGGTCGGGTGACGCCGGCCGTGGAGCACGTGCCGCCCCCGCACGGCAGGTTCCGCCGAAACGCGCAGGGACACCTCAGGCTCCGCTCCTCATTCCCGCTCAGGGACGTCGGTGGCAGGACGCTCGGTGTGTGTCACACCGCCGTCGACTTCACCGCCCAGGACCGGGCACGCGAGCGGCTCGCCCTGCTCAACGAGGCGGCGCAGCGCATCGGCACCACCCTGGACCTCGACCGGACGGTGCAGGAACTGGCCGAGGTCCTCGTACCGCAGCTCGCCGAGTTCGTGGCGATCGACCTCTTCCAGGGCGTCCTCGCGGCCCGTGACCTCACCCCTGGGCCGGTCACCGGTGGCACGCTCCAGCGGGCGGTGCACCGGTCGATCCGCGAGGAGGCGCCGGAGGTGATCGTGCCCATCGGCGAGCCCACCGACTATCCGTCGATGTCCCCGCAACGACGGTGCCTGGCCACGGGCCGGCCGATCCTCGACCCGGTGCTGGAACCGACCACATGGTGGCTGGCCGGGGATCCGCAGCGCCTGGCGAAGCTCGTCTCCGTCGGTGTGCACACGCACCTGGTGGTGCCGCTGCGGGCCCGGGGCGTGACCATGGGAGTGGTCACGCTGCTGCGCTGGGAGAACCCCAACCCGTTCGACGAGGACGACCTGCTGCTCGTGGAGGAGCTGGTGGCACGCGCCGCGGTGTGCGTGGACAACGCCCGGCGCTTCGTCCGCGAGCACCACGCGGCCCTGGCCCTCCAGACCAGTCTGCTGCCCCCTGATCTGCCCGATCACTGCGCCGTCGAGGTCGCCTACCGCTATCTGCCGACCGACGCCGAGGCAGGCGTGGGCGGCGACTGGTTCGACGTCATCCCGCTGTCCGGCGCCCGTGTGGCCCTGGTCGTGGGAGACGTCGTCGGGCACGGCATCCACGCGGCGGCCAGCATGGGCCGGCTGCGTGCGGCCGTACAGACGCTCGCCGATCTCGACCTGCCCCCCGACGAGCTCCTCGCCCGCCTCGACGACCTCGTCCTGCGTCTGGCGGACGAGGCGGAGGCAGCCACGGACGGACCGGTGGTGATCGGCGCGACCTGCGTCTACGTCGTCTACGACCCGATCACGCGAAAACTCAGCGTGGCGCGCGCCGGACACCCCACACCCGCCATCGCGCACCTCAGCGAGCCGGTCGAACTGCCGGACATCCCCGCCGGTCCCCCGCTGGGACTGGGCGGTCTGCCCTTCGAGTCGGCCGAGATCGAGCTGGAGGAGGGCAGTGTCGTCGCGCTCTACACGGACGGCCTGATCGAGGCCTCGGACCGCGATGTCGACGTCGGATTCGAGCGACTCTGCTTCGCCCTGGCCCACCCCGACCGGCCGCTGGAGGAGATCTGCGACACCATGGTCCGTATTCTCCTGCCGGACCATCCGCACGACGACGTCGCCTTCCTCATCGCCCGGACGCGCGCCCTCGCCCCCGACCGCGTGGCTTCCTGGGAGGTGCCCGCCGATCCCCGGGCGGTGCACGAGGCCCGCGACAACGCCGCCCGCCAGCTGGCCGCTTGGGGGCTGGAGAGCGTCGCCTTCACCACCGAGCTGATCGTGAGCGAGCTGGTCACCAACGCCATCACGCATGCGGGCGGACCGATCGGTCTGCGTCTGATCCACGAACGGGCGCTCATCTGTGAGGTGTCGGACTCCAGCAACACCTCCCCCCATCTGCGTCGTGCCCAGAGCACCGACGAGGGAGGGCGCGGGCTCTTCCTGGTCGCGCAGGTCGCCCAGCGCTGGGGCACGCGGTACACCGCCACGGGCAAGACCATCTGGGCGGAGCAGCAGTTGCCGAGCGGCGGCTCTCGCTGAGTCGACTCCCCGGGCTGGTGGCCGGGTGCGTGCGGTGCTGCTCGGTCCGGCCACCGGCGTCCGGGTTCCCAAGATTTCCGGTCAGCGGATGATGAGAAGTTCCACTTCGGGGCACCCGCAGGGGTAGGAGCGATTCTTCAACAGGAGGCGCGTCATGATCGCCCTCGGTATCATCCTGCTCATCGTCGGTTTCGTCACAGGTCTGTCGATCCTGTGGACCATCGGGATCATCCTCGTGATCATCGGCGCGGTCTTCTGGATCCTGGGCTCCATGGGGCACGCGGTCGCCGGCCGACGCCACTACTGGTAACCCTCAAGCCCTCTCCCGGCCGCCGGGGCGGAACCTCCCGGCTCGCGTCCGAGGAGCCACCGGCGGAACGGCGGCGCACACAGCCCGCCGGCCCGCCGGCGGACGCGTGCCAGCCCCGGTGGCCCCTGGAGAAACTCACCGCGCTGGTACAGCCTCTGGTGTCCTTCAGGGGTGGCTGCGCAGCGCGGGTGTCCGGGTGCGTCACCGCCGCTCGGACAGGGAACGGGACTGGTCGGACCAGTTGCGGATGTGTTCGGTGTGCTCGCGGTTGTTGCAGGCGTCGTCCACCGATTCGTCGGTCCACGGCGCGGCCAGGGGAACCAGTCCGAGTGCCTGCTTGCAGAGGTTGGCGGCGGTGAACGGCCGGCCGGCGACATTGATGCGGCCGTGGTTGGGGTGGCTGCCGTCGGCGTCGTCGGCGGCGTGAGCCGGGGTGACGACGGCGAAACCGGCCACGGTGAGCGCGGCGAGCGCATTGATCTTCTTCATAGCCTGGTCAACGACGTCGGATGGGCCCATGTCACGCCGGTACTTCTCGTTCCATCGGGTGATCCCGGTGCTCGGTGTGTCCAGCGCGTCGTCCGAAGTGCCGAGCACGACGATCATCTGCCTGCACCATCCGCTGTGACAACAGGAGCAGTTGGGCCATGAGGGGGCCTGGTCGTCGTCCGCGCTGCCGGACACCAGCGTGTGTCCGTCAGGGCCGAAGTCCAGTCCCGGGGCCCAGCTGCCGTGCTGCACGAGGTGATCGTGCCGCGGCCGTCGGGAGTCAGGGCGGCGGTGGCCCGCCGCCGCACGCGAACGGGATCGCTCCCGCTGATCACCGACCGGACCGGTGCGTCCGATCAGCTGCTCGGCCCCGAGTGGACATGCCTCACGTCAGCGGGAGTGCCCTGACGCCCGGCAGGATGGGAAGGAGGTCGTAGCCCTGCGTGCCGGCGGCGCAGACCGGGGTCGTCTGGGCCGTCGAGGAGACCTTTGTCCCGGTCGAGAAGGGCCCGGCCCCGCCCAGCACCGTCGTGAGGTGGTCGGTGTTCGTGGCCGAGTAGTACACGCACTGGTGCAGGTTGAGGAAGCTCCCGGCGGTCAGGTCCAGGGCCTTCACCGAGGACAGGTTCGGGACGATGGCGTAGTTTCCGTCACCGCTGCCGCACCTGACGCTCGTTTCGGGCGTGTTGGAGATGTCGGTCCCGGCCAGGAAGCGGCCGTCCCTGCTCGGTACCACCGTCGTGAAGTAGTTGACGGCGGATGCCGAGTAGTAGGTGCACTGGTGCAGGTTCAGATAGCGGCCGCCGCGCAGGTCCAGCGGCTTGACGCCCGACAGCAGTGCGATGAGGCCGAAGTTTCCGTCGCCGCCGCCGCAGGTGGGCGCGCTGTCCTGGGTGTCGGAGACGTTCGTGCCGGCGAGGAAGCGGTTGTCCTGGCTCGGCACGAAGGTCGTGAAGTGGTCGGCCGCCGACGCCGAGTAGTACAGGCACTGCTGCAGGTTCAGATACCTGCCGGCGAGTTGCGGGGCGCCGTGGGCGGGAGCGGTGGTGACCGCACTGGCGAGGCTCGGCGCGAGCGCCAGCGCGAGGGCGCCGACGGCGACGGAGAGCCACTTTCTGACGTGTAACTTCTGGCGCACTCTCGTCTCTTTTCTCTGTGAGGTGAAGCGGGGGAAGAACAGGTTTCCGCGAGATGACGCGTGTCAGCCGGCCTGGGCCGGATCCGTCAGCTGGGCGACGATCGACGCACCGTCCAGCCAGACGTTCTCCCGTGAGATCCGGCCGGCCCGGAACTCGAAGACGTGCAGGATCCGGAAGGAGATCCGCCGGCCGTTGCCCGGGAGGCCCATGAAGGCGGTCGGGACCGTACCCGTCATCACGTTCTCGATGGTGACGGCGTCCTCGGCGTAGTACGTGTGGGTGCGCTCCTCCTTCTCGGCGCGGAATTCCTTGCACAGCCGGCGGTAGAACTCCAGCGCCGCCGGGATCCCGCGCTTCGGGCCGCCGGGATCGCCCACCACGTCGTGCTCGATGTCGTCGGTGTACATCGCGACCGACCCTTCCGGGTCGCCGCGCTCCTCGGCGGCCATGTGCTGCCGGATGAGAGCTTCCATTTCCTCGGGTGTGGTGGAGCCCATGAGAGGCCCCCTCTCTTCTCGCGCCGCACGCCTGACGGCTCGCGACCCCCGTAGTGAGACAGTGCTACCGTAATGAGAAAGAATTCTCACAACAAGAGGGCATTCTCATGACGCATGGGGGCGCGCGAAGCACTGAGGGCGCGAAGCGCCTGGGAGAGGGTCGCCGGAACCAGAAGCTGCGCACCCGGCGCGCGCTCATCGACGCCGCGGTCGCCCTGCTGCGGGAAGGCCGGACGGTCACGATCGCGGAGGCCGCCGAGACCGCCCGGGTGTCCACCGCCACGGCGTACCGCTACTTCTCCCGCCCCTCGGACCTGCTGCTGGAAGCCCGCACGCTCATGAGGGCCCCGGACGTCCTGGCCGGTCTGCCGGAGGAACCGGCCGAGCGGCTCGACGCGGTCGTCTCCCGGATCGCGGATGTGCAGCTCGGTGACGAGGTCATGTGGCGGGCGTTGCTGCGGGCGAGCATGGACCGCTGGCAGCAGGTCGAGAAGGGCGAGCGGGCCGACGACATCCCCATCCGCAACCGCACCCGCCTGGACCTGACCCGCACCGCCCTGGAACCCCTCGCCGACGTCCTCCCGCCCGCCGAGCACCGTCGGCTGACCATGGCGGTCACCCTGGTGTACGGGGTGGAGGCGCTCATATCGACCCGCGACGCGTGCGGACTCGACACGGACGAGGCGAAGGAGGTCATGCGCTGGGCGGCCGGCGCGCTCCTGGAGTCCGCACTGCGGCACGCGGAGGCATAGAGGGCAGCGGTACGACAGCTCCAGCCCTGTGCGGGACCCGCGACGGCTCTACCCGATCGGCCGGTGCGTCCGTGGTCGCCTCGGCGGACGCGGCGTTTAGGATCCGTGCCCGTGGCAGAGGTCCCGGATGAGTTGATCAAGCTGGAACGATCCGCCGAGGAAGAGCGCGCGAAGCTCGCGGGTCTGACCGGTGACGAGTACGACGCCCAGTTGAGTCGCTGGCGCGAGGCGTCCGACGCCGTCCAGGCGGCCATCACCGCACACGCCGGAGCCACCGGGGCCAACCGCTTCGACGTGGAGCAGGCCGTGAAGAAGGCCGTGCGGCATGCCCAGGAGGACCCGGCCGTCGAGTAGCGGCGCGTGACCCGCCGCCGGTCGGGCGGACTCGGGCGGCCGGTGCAGGCGTATTCGGCCATACTGGCCCAGAGTGGCACCCCTCCCGGCGACAAGGAGCACGGTATGCCGACGGACCCGGTAGGACGATTCCTCGCAGCTCTCGCCCCGGATCACCGGGAGGCGGTCGGCGCCAAGCCGCGCGAGGAGCAGGAGATGCTCGCGGCGGCCTGGGAACGGGAACTGGAAGCGGACGACGAGCTCGACACCCTCGACGAGCTGTCCCCACCCGCCGCGGAGGCCGAGGCGGCCCGCCGTGTCCTGGACCGCGGAGCCGGCTAGCGCCCCGGGGACTCCGCGTTCCGCCATGCGTCCTCGCCGTCCCCCGTCGCCGGTCCGGCGGCAGTCCGCGGACGGCGTCAAGTGCCGTCGGCCTTCCCGCCGTTGCCGCGCACGCGCAGGTGTACCGCGAGCGGGGAGCGCTCGCCGGGGCCGGTGAGGCGGAGGGCCCGGCGGTCGGCCTCGGCGGCCTCCCCGTCGCGACCGTGGTCGCGCGCGGGAGCGAGGCGCGGGTGGCGGGGAACAGGTGGGGGCGGCGGCCCAGCCGGTCCACGCCGGCCTCGGCCTGGGCCGACACGGCGGCCGGGCCGTCGAAGTGGCCGACCGCGGCGGTACGGTGTGACCGATCACGGACGGCACGGTGGGGCCGACCGCGGCAGCCCGGTGGGGCCGACCGCGACGGCACGGTGGGGCCGATCACGACGGCCCGGTGCAGGCGGGCGACCGGTGCGTGTGCCCGGGACTCACTCCTCCGGTATGCCGTCGGTCAGGCCCAGCGCCGTGGACACATGGCGCCAGATGGAGGCGAGGGCGCTGTCCAGGGTGACCGCCGGGTCGCGCAGCATGAGGCGGATGCCGTAGCCGTCGCTCAGGGACAGCACGAGTGTGCAGAGTTCGTCCACGTCGGTCGGCTCGAACTCGCCGGAGGCGATGCCGCGCCGTACCGCGTCGGCCACCCAGGTGTGCAGCTGCGCGTACAGGTCCACGGCGTAGGTCCGGGTGGCCTCGTCGCGCAACGCCCGGACCCACAGTTCCTGCCAGAGCCGCCAGTCCTGGTGCAGTTCGGGATCGGTCGGCAGCAGGTTGCGCACGATGCGGGCCAGGATCACCGCCGCAGGCGCCGTCCCCGCGTCGCGTTCCACATCGGTGGCGGTGTTGGCGAAGGAGTGGGTCATCGCCTCGGTGAACAGCTTCTCGCGCGTATCGAAGTGGTAGTGCAGCAGGGCCGTCGACACGCCGGCCCGCTCGGCGACCATGCGCATCCGGATCTTCTCGAAGCCGATCTCGGCGATGGCCTCGCACGCCGCGGTCAGGATGCGCTCGCGCGTGTCTGCCGTGCGCACCTTGGTGGACACCCTGCGGCTCCCCTCGTTCGGTGGTCGTACGCCATGACCATCTTCCCTCAGCTTTCCCTCACCGCGGGCCCCGCCGGTGCCGCCGTCTCACGCTGCGGCGGTCCGTCGTACGTGTGGAAACCGCGCCCGGACTTCCGCCCCAGCAGTCCGGCCTCCACCATCCGGGACAGCAGGGGCGGCGGTGAGTACTGCGGTTCGCGGAACTCCGCGTACAGCGACTCGGCGATGGCCCGGGTGGTGTCCAGGCCGATCAGATCCGCCAGGGCCAGCGGTCCCAGCGGGTGCGCGCAGCCGAGGACCATGCCGCGGTCGACGTCCGCCACGCTCGCGCTGCCCGACTCCACCATGCGGATGGCGGCCAGCAGATAGGGCACGAGCAGCGCGTTGACGATGAACCCGGCCCTGTCCCGGGTGCGCACGACCTCCTTGCCCAGGGTGCCGGTCACGAACCGCTCGGCCCGCGTCGCGGTGGTGGACGAGGTGAGCAGCGACGGGACGAGTTCGACCAGGCTCAGGACCGGTACGGGGTTGAAGAAGTGCACACCGATGACGCGGTCGGGGCGGCTGGTCGCGGAGGCCAGCCGGATGACCGGGATGGAGGAGGTGTTCGTCGCGAGGACGGTGTGCTCGCCCGTGACCAGGGGGTCGAGGCGGGTGAAGACGTCGACTTTGAGGCGCTCGTCCTCCGCCACCGCCTCGATCACCAGGTCGCGGTCGTGCAGTGCCGCCATCTCGTCGACCACGGTGATCAGATCGGCGGCGGCCTCGCGCCGTTCGGCGGTGAGCCGGCCGTGAGCGGTGGCCCGGTCGAGTGAGCGGGTGATGCGCAGGCGGCCCGCGCGGGCCGCCTGCGCGTCGCGTTCCACGACCGTGACGGGCAGGCCAGCCCGCGCACAGACCTCGGCGATGCCCGCACCCATCAGGCCGCAGCCGACGACTCCGACGCGTTCGATGCCGCTCATGCGAGGTCCCCTTCGGTCCGTGTCAGCCGTTGTCATCAGGCGGTGGGCAGGTCCAGGACACCCGAGCCGCGCTTGATCAGCTCGTTGGCGATGATCAGCCGCTGGATCTCGGAGGTGCCCTCCCAGATCCGGTCCACGCGCAGCTCCCGGTAGAGCCGCTCGACGGCGTACGTACGGTCGTAGCCGCGGCCCCCGTGGATCTGCAGGCACCGGTCGATCACGCGGCCCGAGGCCTCGCTCGCGGCGAGCTTGGCGATGGAGGCCTTGGCGTGCAGCGTCTTGCGGTCGTCGGCGGAGGCCTGGTCGACCTCCCACGCGACCTGGTGGGTGTAGGCGCGGTTGACGGCGATGTCCACGGCGCAGTCCGCGAGCATGCCCTGGATCAGCTGGAACGAGGCGATCGGCGCCCCGAACTGCTCGCGCTCCACCGCCCAGTCACGGGCCAGCTCCAGGGCGCGCTCGGCTGCGCCGGTGGTGCGTGCCGCGATCATCAGCCGTTCCTCGGTGAACCAGGAGCGGGTGATGTCGTAGCCCTCGCCGATGCCGCCGAGCACCGCGTCCTCGGCGACCTGGACGTCCGTGAAGGTGAACTCGGGGTGCTCGTAGACGAAGGTGTGCATGAAGCGCGGCACGCGTGTCATCTCGATGCCGGGGGTGTCCTTGTCGACGAGGAACAGCGTCGGTGCGCGCTCGGGTCCCGCGGCGGCCAGGACGATCATGAAGTCGGCGTGGTCGCCGACGGTCACGAACCACTTCTCGCCGTTGAGTGCCCAGCCCCGGTCGTTCTTCGTCGCCGTGGTGGCCAGGTTCTGCGGGTCCGAGCCGGCGCCGGGTTCGGTGACGGCGTAGCAGTCGCGGCGCTCGCCCCTGATCACCGGGATGAGGAAGCGTTCCCGCTGCTCGGGGGTGCAGAACCGGAGCGCGTTGGCGGGCCGCCACACCATGTCCCACAGGGCGCCGGTGAGCCGCCCCAGTTCCTCCTGCACGGTGACCTGCTCGGCGATGGTGAGTCCGGCGCCGCCCCATTCGGCCGGCATGTTGACCGCCTGGAGGCCGGAGTCGAGCACCGCGTCGCGGATCTTGGCGTGGGCGTCGGCGGGCAGTCCGTTGTTCTCCTCGCACTGGTTCTCGTAGGCGGCGATGACGTCGGTGAGGGCGCGGGCGTCGGCCTTGAGCTGTGCCTGGCGCGGGGTGAGACGGAAGTCCATGGAGGTCCTCGCTTTGCGGTGAAGGGGTGGGGTCAGTGCGTGGGCAGGGCCAGGGCGCGGGTGCCGCGCTTGATCAGCTCGTTGGCGATGATCAGCCGCTGGATCTCGGAGGTGCCCTCCCAGATCCGGTCGACGCGCAGCTCGCGGTACATGCGCTCGACGGGGTAGGTGCGGTCGTAGCCACGGCCACCGAAGATCTGCAGGCAGCGGTCGGCGACCCGGCCGGCGGCCTCGCTGGCGGCGAGTTTGGCGGTGGAGGCCTTGGCGTGCAGCGTCTTGCGGTCGGTGTCCGGCTGATCCGCCTCCCAGGCCACCTGGTGGGTGTACGCGCGGTTGACCGCGATGTCCACGGCGCAGTCCGCGAGCATGGCCTGGATCAGCTGGAACGAGGCGATCGGCGCCCCGAACTGCTCGCGCTCCACCGCCCAGTCACGGGCCAGTTGCAGGGCGCGCTCGGCTGCGCCGACGGTGCGCGCGGCGATCATCAGGCGTTCGTCCGTGAACCATTCCTTGGTCAGCTCGTAGCCGTTGCCGACGCCGCCGAGCACGTCCTCGTCGGCCACGAAGACGTCGGTGAAGGTGAACTCGGGGTGCCCGTTGACCGCGGAGTGCATGAAGTGCGGCAGCCGGGTCATGGTGACTCCGGGGGCGGCCTTGTCCACGAAGAAGAGGGTGGGCAGCCGGTCCGGGCCGGCGTCGGCCTGCACCAGCAGGAAGTCGGCGATGTCGCCGCAGGTGACGAACCACTTCTCGCCGTTGAGGAGCCAGCCTCCGTCGGTGCGGGTGGCCGTGGAGGTGCCGGAGGAGGGGTCCGAGCCGGCGCCGGGTTCGGTGACGGCGAACGCGTCGAACTTCTCCGCGCGGATCACGGGCAGCAGGTACTTCTCGCGCTGGCGTTCGTCGCCGTACGCGAGGACGTTGGCGGGCCGCCAGGGGATGTCCCACAGGCAGTTGGTGACCTTGCCGAACTCCTCCTCCACGATGACCTGGTCGAGGAGGCTGAGACCGGCGCCGCCCCACTCGGCGGGCATGTTGATGGCGTAGACGCCGGCGTCCATGGCGGCCCGGGTCAGTTCGGTGACGAGTTCCCGCGGAAGGGGGCCGCCGGCCTGCTCGGACTGGTCCTCGTAGCGCATCAGCAGCCGTGCGTAGGCGGCGGCGCGGCGCTTGAGGCCGGCCTGTTCGGGGGTGTAGCGCATGTCCATGGGGCCTTCTTCGGTCGGGTCACGGCGGGTGTGGTCAGGCGAGTACGGCGCGGGAGTCGAGGGCGAGGACCCCGTGCGGGCTGACGAGCAGCGGGTTGACCTCGATCTCGGCGATCTCCGGGTGTGCGGCGGCGAACGCGGTGATCGTCTCGACGGCCGCCGCGGCCGCGGCGACGTCGACGGGGGGTCTGCCGCGCACCCCGTCGAGCAGGGCGGCGGTGCGCAGCCCGCGCAGCAGCCGCAGGGCGCGGTCGGCGGTCACGGGGGCCAGGGTGAAGGCGACGTCGTGGAGGGCTTCTGCCAGCACTCCGCCCAGGCCCACCATGGCGACGGGGCCGAAACGGGGGTCGCGGTTGACGCCGACGATCAGCTCGATGCCGTCGGTCAGGTCCGCCATTGCCTCCACGGAGTAGGAGGGGGCGCCGAGGCGGGCGTGCATCTCCCGGAAGGCGGCCAGGAGTTCGTCGGGTCCGGCCAGGCCGAGTGCCACGCCGCCGGCATCGGACTTGTGCAGCAGATGGAGGGCCTTGAGGACGTACGGTCCGGTGAACCCCTCGGTGGCGGCCAGCAGTTCGGCCTCGCCGTGGACCTCCCGGGCGGCGGGGAAGGGGAGTCCAGCCGCTTCGAGGGCGCCGCGGGTCTGCAGGTAGCCGCTCTCGCGCAGGGGGGCGGCGGGGAGGGGAAGGGGGGTCACGCCGTTGTGCGCGGCGCGGGGTGCCGCGGCGGCGAGGGCGCGGGCGGCGTCCTCGGTGGCGGAGAAGACCGGGATCCCGGCGGCGGCGAGGGTGCGGCAGCTGGGCGAGGCGGGGTACATGGACTGCACCACGAGCGGTTTGGCGGTGGCGCGGTGGAGGTCGGCGATGCGGCGCGCGGCGGCCTGTTCGCCGTCCGCGAGGACCGTGCCGCCTCCGCCGAGCCCGCCGTCGGCGGCCGCGTACCCGCCGAAGTAGCCCGTCATGAGGACGGCGTCGGCCTCCTCGGCCGCCAGCAGCGCGGCGACGGTCTGGGCGTAGGAGCCCGGGTCCTGCTCGCCCATCCCGGCGAGGTCCACCGGATTGGCGAGGGCCGACTGCTCCCACAGGACCGTGCGCAGCTGGTCCCGTGTCGGCGGGTGCAGTTCGGGGACGGTCAGGCCGGCCGACTCGACGGCGTCGGCGGCGATGACACCGTGGCCGCCGCCGTCGGTGAGGACGGCGACCCGGCGGCCGGCCGCGCGTCGTGCGCCGTGCGACGCGGCGAGGACGACGGTGAGTTCACGCGGCGTGGCGACCAGTTCCACACCGGCGTCCCGGCAGGCCGCGCTCACCACGTCGGCGGAGGTGGTCAGCGCCCCGGTGTGGGACTGGGCGCTGCGGGCGGAGGCGTCGCCGCGTCCGGCGGTGAGCAGGACCACGGGTTTGCCCGCCACGGCGGCCGCCTCGGCGAAGGCGCGTCCGTCGGCGAAGTCCTCGGCGTAGACCGCGATGGCGCGGGTGCCCTCGTGCCGGGCGCAGTCGGTGAGCAGGTCGACCAGGGTGACGTCGGCCTGGTTGCCCAGCGAGACGAAGCGGGAGAAGCCGAGACCGTGCGGGCGGAAGCGGAGCTGGAGTTCCAGGGCGAGGTTGCCGCTCTGGCTGAGCAGTGCGACACCGCCGGGGGTGAAGGTGTCGGAGGCCAGGAAGAGGTCCGTGGTGTTGTCGGCCAGCCCCAGGCAGTTCGGTCCGACCATCACGGCACCCGCGGCACGGACGCGGGCGGCGACGGCGCGCTGGCGGGTCCGTCCCGCGTCGCCGGTCTCCGCGAAGCCGGCGGTGATGGCGACGATGGCCCGGGCGCCGCAGGCGAGGGCCTCGTCGACGGCGTCCTCGAAGCCGGCGGCGGGTACGGAGACCACCGCCAGGTCGACGGGTTCACCGATCGCGCTGAGGCTGGGGGCCGCGGTGCGGCCGAGGACCGTGCCGCCGCGCCGGTTGACGAGGTGGAGGGGGCGGCGGCCGTCGGCGCGCAGGGCTTGTGCGGCGATGGCGTGGCCGTACTTGGCGGGGTCGTCGCTGGCTCCGACGACGGCGACGGAGACGGGGTCGAAGAGTGCCGACAGGTCGCGTCCCATGTCACTTCACCAGTCGCAGCGCGGAGTTGGGGCAGGCTGCCACGGCGGCTTCGGCGGCGTCGGCGCCCCCGGCCGGCACCTCGCTCAGGGGCACCTGCGCATACCCCCACTCGTCGAGGTCGATCAGCTCGGGCGCGGGTTCCTTGCAGAGGCCGTAGCCCTGGCAGCGGGTGGAGTCCAGCAGGAGTTTCACGGTGGGGTCCTTTCGGGAGCGCGGGCTTCGGGGCGTGGCGTCGCGGGGAGTTGAGGGGTCAGGGCACGGTCACCGTGAACCGGCGGCCGTCGTCGGCCACCACGTGGGTGCACGCCGGGCAGCCGGAGCCGTGCCGGGCGCCGATGCGGTCGGGGAAGTGGGTGAGGAGGGTGGCGACGATGCGGGTGGCCGCGTCGAGGAGCCCGCAGGCCCCGCGCCCGGGCAGCTGCCGCGACCAGCGGTGCAGCTTCTCGGCCGGGTCCTCGCCCGCCTCGCCGCGTGCGACGGCCGTGAGGGTGCCGGCCAGCGCTCCGGTTCCGGAGACGCACACGCCGCACTGCCGGGCGCTCTGTGCCGCGAGGTAGGCGGTGGCCTCGGCGGCGGTGGCCACCGGGCAGTCCTGTGGGTGCAGGAAGTGCAGCGCCCCGCAGCCGAGCGCTGCGCCGGCGGCCTTCAGCCGGTCGTGGTCGAGCGGCAGGTCCGTCCAGCCGGGGCCGTACAGCCCGCCGAAGAGGCCGCCGAGGAGGACCGCCTCGGCCGTGCCGTGCCCGCACAGGTCGGCGAGGGCCTTCAGATGGGTGCCGAAGGGTGCCTCGACGAGTGCGGCGTCGGTGCCTCCCGGTCCCGAGAGCGTGACCAGATGGGCGGCGGCGACGGCCGCCGCGGCGTCGGGGCACGCGTGCATCAGCGCGATCCGTGCCAGTGTCTCCACGTTGGCGACGAGCGTGGGGGCGCCGCCGACCCCTGCCTCGAAGGGGCGCGGGGGCTTCGCCGTGGGCAGCGCCGGACCGCCGTCGATGCGTCGTACGACCGCGGACTCCTCCCCCGCCACGTAGGCGGGGTGCGTCCGTACGACGTCGACGCGCAGGGCGGCGGGGCGCTCGGCGAGGGCGTTACGGACGGCCTGCTCGGCGAGGGGGTCCGAGAGGTAGACGCAGCCGTGTCCGGCACCGGTCAGGGCCGCGGCCAGCCGCAGGCCGTCCAGGACCAGGTGCGGCCGGTGGCGCAGCAGCCACCGGTCCTTGACCGAGCCGGGCTCGCCCTCCTCGCCGTTGGCGACGACGACGGCCCGGCCGGGTGCGTCGCGGACGGCGCGCAGCTTCACGGCGGCGGGGAAGCCGGCACCGCCGCGGCCCCGCAGTCCGAGGCCGGCGATCCGGTCGAGCAGTCGGTCCCGCGAGGTCAGCGGCGTGTACCCGCCGGTGGCGAGGTAGCGGGCGAGGTCCTCGACCCCTTGGTGCGGCTCGTCGCCGAACACCGGTGAGACGAGCAGGCCGGGCTGTCCTTCGGGGAGAAGGGAGCGGACGCCGGTCATACGGTCCTCCTGGGCTCGGTGTGGCCGCGGTGGGTGGGACGGCTGCGGGCGCTCAGCCGGGCCAGCGCCTCTTCCAGCTCCCGCCGCTGCACGGCCGTTCGGGCGTAGGCGGTGCCGGGCAGGCCGATCAGCATGCGGTGGTGGTCGAGGACGACCTCACCGGCCACCAGCGCCGGCCGGGGATCGGCCGCGGCGGGTCCCGCCGCGGCCCCGACGACCAGGTCGGTGACTTCGCGGAGGTAGCGCAGCCAACTGCCCTGGGTGCCGCGCAGCACCAGCCGCTGGACGCGGTGGCGCTCGGCGGCGACCAGTGCCGGGGGCGGGTGGCCGTCCGCGGGGTCCCGGAGGGCGGCCACCGCGGCGGGCAGTTCCTGTTCGGGCTCCGGCGTGAGGCCGAGCCATACCAGACGTCGGCGAGCGCTCATGCGTGCCTCCTGGGTCGCACCGTGTCCGGACGGCCCGGAACGGGGTGGCGCGGCGAGGGCGGGGTCGGGAGGGAGGTGCTCCGGCGCCCGGGTGAGAGGGGCGGGGAAGCGGGTGCGGGGTGCAGGCGCCGGGGCCGTGCACGCGTGGACAGCGGGTGTCCCAAGCGGTGCGAGGTGACTGGCCGGAGCCGTGCACCGCCCGGACCGGGGTGTCCGGAATCGGACGCCTGGGGGCGCGGATCGGGATGCGCGGGTGGTCCGGGAGCGCGCTGCGGGCCCGGGCCTTCCGCCTGCCACGACACTAACTAACTAATTAGTCAGCCCACAAGTCTTGACTTGGCGCCACCCCGGACGCACTCTGACTAACCAATTAGTCAGCCGGATCCCGGCAGGTCGGAAGGCCTGGACCTGCCCATTTCCCCGGCGTAGCCTCACCGCCCATCGCCGCCGCGGCGCGGAGGAGGATCCCATGCACCCCACGCCCACCCGGCCGGCCGCCGGCACCGCCGATGCACCGGAGCCGCCCCCCGAGCAGCCCGGGGAAGCACTGCCGGCCCGCTACTACACGGATCCGGCCATCGCCGAGGCCGAGACCGAGCACATCTTCGCCCGGTCCTGGCAGCTCGTCTGCCACGAGTCCGACCTCCCCGGCCCCGGCGCCCGGCTGACCGCCACCGCAGCCGGCCGGGAGGTCCTGGTGGTCCGGACCGAGGACGGCGGCCTCGCCGCCCACCTCAACGTCTGCCGGCACCGTGGCACCCGCCTGGTCACCGCACCCGAGCCGGCCGGCAAGGCGATCCGCTGCCCGTACCACGGCTGGACCTACAAGCTGGACGGACGCCTCGTCGGCGCCCCCGAGGCACGGCGGATCCCCTGCCTGGACAAGCCCCGGCTCGGCCTGCACCCGGTGAACGTGGAGTCGTTCCTGGGATTCGTCTTCGTCAACCTCGACATGGAGGCGACGCCACTCGCCGAATCCTGCAAGGGCCTCGCCGAGGCCGTGGGCCGCTACGCCGGGGCGGACCTCGTCCCCGTCGGCAAGCACCGCATCCACGACCTGTCCGGCGGCGAGCAGCAGAACGCCAACTGGAAGGTGATCGTCGACAACTACCTGGAGGGGTACCACGTCCCCGTGGCCCACCCCGCGCTCATGCGGCTGCTCGACTACCAGGCGTACACGGTGGACGTGCAGGAGCACTACGTGCTGTTCGAGTCACCGCTGCGCGACAAGCCCTCCTCGAACTGGACCGAGCGGCTCTACCAGCGGCTGGCGGCCCCGATGCCGGGGCTGGCCGAGGCCGACCGGCGGGTGTGGCGGTACGCCGTGATCTACCCGAACACGCTCATCGACTTCTACCCTGACCACGTGCTCGCCTGGACCGCCCTGCCCACCGCCCAGGACCGGGCGGCGATCCCCGGCGCCTTCTACACCAAGCACGGGGAGAGCGTCCGCACCCGGCTGGCCCGGCGGCTGAACATCCACATCGGCTGGGTCACCAACGACGAGGACGCCGAGCTGGTGGAGCGGGTCCAGGCCGGGCTGACGACGCCCGGTTTCGAACCGGGGCCGCTGTCGCAGCGTGAGGCCGCTGTCGGCTGGTTCGCCCGCCGGGTCCGGGACGACCTGGAGGGCCGCACGCCGTGACGTGCTCCCGCGCGCCCCACACCGTACGTCTCCGGACGGGCTTACCCCTCCCCCGCTGACACACGCTCGCACCCTCCCCAGACCGGTCTTCCCTACGGAGTCAGGGCCTCCGTGAGCCGACCAGCCGGTCCAGCCCTGGAGTTGTGCCGTTCCTCGACGGAGAGGACGTTCCGTGTCCCCCGAGGTACCCCCACCCACCCGACGCGCCATGCTGCGGGCCGGCGCCTGCGGACTGCTGGGCGCCGCGGCCGGCGGCTGCGGGTTCATGCCCGCCAGGACGCCCGACGCCAAGCAGCTCGCCCCGGTCCCGGCGCGCGTCGACGGCGATCTCGTCTACTTCAACTGGGCCGACTACGTCGACCCGGCCGTGTTCAAGGGCTTCGAGAAGGAGTACGGCGTCAGGGTCGTCCAGTCGAACTTCGACTCGATGGAAGGCATGGTCGCCAAGCTCAACGCCGGCAACCGCTACGACGTCGTCTTCCCCTCCGCCAAGTGGGCGCAGCGCCTGGCCCACGCGGGCCGGCTGCGCCGGATAGACCACTCCCAGCTCCCCAACGCGCACGCGATATTCGGCACGTACACCTACTTCGCCGATCCCTGGTACGACCCGGGTTCCGCGCACACCGTCCCGTTCACCGCGTACAAGACCGGCATCGGCTGGCGCCGCGACCGGATCGGCGAACTCACCGGTTCCTGGCGGGACCTGTGGAGCGACAAGGCCCGCGGCAAGGTCTTCCTGCTGGACGACCGCGACGAGGTGCTCGGCATGGGCGCCCTGGAACTCGGCCTGAACGTCAGCACCGGCGACCCCGCTGACCTCGACCGCATCACCTCCCTGCTGAGCACCCTTCGCCCGCGGCTGCGCGGCTTCTCCAGCGACAGCTACAACAACCTGCTCAACGGCAACGCGGTCATGACCCAGGCGTGGAGCGGCGACATGGCCGCCATGCTCAACCAGGCCAAGGATCCGTCGGTGTTCGGCTTCGCGGCCCCCAAGGAGGGCACGCCGATCAACTCCGACTGCTACGCGATCCCCTGGAACGCCCCGCACCCGGGCACCGCGATGCTGTTCATCGACTACATGCTGCGGCCGGAGAACGTGAAGAAGAACATCGAGTACATCGGCTACCCGATGCCGGTGGCCGGCTCCGAGAAGACCTACGCCGACCTGGTCAAGCCCTTCCCCGAGTGCCTCGTCACCGAGGACGAGCTGAAGGGGGACCTGTTCTTCCGCAACGGCAGCCGCACGGCGGAGGACGCCCGCGACACCGCCTGGACCCATGTGAAGGCGGGCTGACATGGCACTGCTCCCCCGCTCCTCGCGCACCCGCCGGCGCGGCGCCGACGGCGACCGCATGTGGACCTGGCTGATGCTGCCCGGCACCCTGTGGATGACCGGGTTCCTCATCGCCTCGCTGGTCCTTGTCGCCGTCCTCGCGGTCGGCACCACCGACGACCTCGGCAACCCGCGCTTCGGTTTCGACCTGGCCGGCGTGCGTGCCCTCGCCGACCCGGCCTACACCGAGGTCCTGGCCCGCTCACTCGGCTACGCCCTGCTGACCTGTGTGATCTGCCTGCTGATCGCCTACCCGGTGGCGTACACCATCGCCCTGCACGGCGGACGGTACAAACACGCGCTGATCGCGGCCATCGTCGTCCCGTTCTTCGCCAACTACCTGGTCCGCATGTACGGCTGGTCGGTGGTCCTCTCCGACGACGGACCGGTGCTGCGCGCCCTGCGCGCCGTCGGGCTGGCCGACGGCGACACGAAGATCCTCAACACCGGTGCGGGTGTGGTCGCCGGGCTCGTCTACGGCTTCGTCGTCTTCATGATCATCCCGTTGTACGCGGCCCTGGAACGCCTGGACGTCTCCCTCATCGAGGCCGGCCGCGACCTGTACGGCGGCCCCGTCCGCACCTTCTTCTTCGTCACCCTGCCCGCCACCCGGCAGGGCGCGGCGGCCGGGCTCGTCCTGGTCTTCCTGCCCGCCATGGGCGACTTCGTCAGCGCACAGCTCATGGGAGGCCCGGACCAGATCATGATCGGCAACCTCATCCAGGACAAGTTCTTCCAGGGCCAGAACTGGCCGCTGGGCTCCGCGCTCACCATGCTGCTGATGCTGGTGCTGCTGGTCGGGATGTTCGGCTATCTGCGGCGCACCCGCAAGGACGAGGCGGAGGCCCGCCGATGACCCTGCTGCGCCTGCCCTCCTCCACCGCTCCCGCGCGCCCGGCGGCCCGGACCCGCACCCGTCGCGGGCGCGCCGACCGCAGACCGCGGATCCTGATCGCCGTCACCGGGCTGTTCTTCGCCCTGCTGTACCTGCCCATCGCCGTGGTGGCCCTGTTCTCCTTCAACTCCAAGAAGTCGCTGACCGTGTTCGGCGGGTTCAGCCTGCGCTGGTACCGCGCCTTCGTCCACGACGACGTGCTGATCTCGTCCCTGGGGACCAGTCTGCGCATCTCCCTGGTGGCGATGGCCGGTTCGGTCGTCCTCGGCGTGGCGCTCGCGCTCGGTCTGGTGCGCTGCCGCACCCGGCTCGGTTCGCTGTCCGGCCTGATCATGCTGGTGCCGCTGATCACGCCGGAGATCGTCACGGGCGTGGCCTCGATGCTGCTGTTCAAGGGCCTGGGCGTGGCCCTGTCGACCGGCACGGTGATGCTCTCGGAGATCACCTTCTCCATCTCCTACGTCACCGTCATCCTGCGCTCCCGGGTCGCGGCGCTGAACCCGGAGGTGGAGGAGGCCGCGATGGACCTGGGCGCCACCCGCTGGCAGGCGGTCCGCCTGGTGACCCTGCCGGCCCTGCTGCCCGCCGTGCTCGCCTCGGCCGTGCTGATCTTCGCGCTCGTCTTCGACGACTTCGTCCTCGCCTACTTCACCACCGGTGTCGACCCCCAGCCGCTGTCGGTGCGGATCTACTCCGCGATCCGCTTCGGGCTGCAGCCCACCATCAACGCCGTCGGCACGCTGATGCTCGCGGGATCCATCTGCCTGATCGCGCTGGCCCTGTTCATCCCGCGCCTCTTCGGCCGCCGCGGCGGCCTCGACATCCTCTCCGGAGAGTGATCCATGGACGCGACCCCCGCCGTCCGGCTCGACGGCGTCTCCAAGCAGTTCGGGGACTCCTACGCCGTCCACCGTCTCGACCTCGACATCGAGGCCGGCCACTTCTTCTCCCTGCTGGGCCCCTCCGGCTGTGGCAAGACCACCTCACTGCGCATGATCGGCGGGTTCAGCGACCCGACCGAGGGTGCGGTGCTGCTCGCCGGTGAGGACGTGACCGCGCTGCCGCCGAACAAGCGCAACGTCAACACCGTCTTCCAGAGCTACGCGCTGTTCGACCATCTGAGCGTCGCCGACAACGTCGGCTTCGGCCTCAAGCGCACGGGCGTCGCCAAGGCCGAGCTCCGCCAGCGGGTCGGCGAGATGCTGGAGCTGGTCCAGCTCTCCGGCCTCGCCGACCGCAAGCCCCGTACCCTCTCCGGCGGCCAGCGCCAGCGCGTCGCCCTCGCCCGAGCGCTCGTCAACCGTCCGGCCGTACTGCTCCTGGACGAGCCGCTGGCCGCCCTCGACCTGAAGCTGCGCCGGCAGATGCAGGTCGAACTCAAGCAGATCCAGCGCGAGGTCGGCATCACGTTCGTCTTCGTCACCCACGACCAGGACGAGGCGCTGACCATGTCCGACCGGATCGCCGTGATGAACGCGGGCCGCATCGAGCAGTGCGGCACCCCCGAGGACGTCTACGAGCATCCGGCCAGCCGGTTCGTGGCCTCCTTCATGGGCACCTCGAACCTGATGGGCGGCACCTACCGGGGCGGTGAGGTCGCCCTGGACGGCGGGCCCGCCCTGCCGGTCGGCGCACGGCCCGGCATCGCGGACGGCACCGCCGTCAGCGTCTCCGTACGCCCCGAGAAGATCTGGCTGTCGGACTTCGAACCAGGCATGTCGATACTGAGCGGAGTGATCCGCGAGACCGTCTACAGCGGCCCGACCACCACGTACCTGATCGAGCTCGCCCCCGGCGTCACGCTGTCCGTGCTGGAGCAGAACACGGCCCGCGCCCGCATGGAGGACCGCTGGAGCGGTGGCGAGACGGTGGAGTTCGGCTGGCGGCCCGAACACTGCCTGGTCCTGGCCTGACACCCCGTACAGGAGAGCGAAACCGATGCATCACGACGTGATCGTGCTCGGGGCGGGGCTCGCCGGCCTCGCCGCCGCCCGGGACCTCGCCGCCGCGGGCACCGACGTACTCGTCCTGGAGGCGCGGGACCGCGTCGGCGGCCGGGTCGAGCAGACCCGCACCCCCGACGGCCGCACCGTGCAGCTGGGCGGCGAAGTGGTCGGCCACGCCCACACCGCGTATCTGCGGCTGGCCGGGGAGCTCGGCCTGGAGCTCGTGCCGAGCTACGTCGCCGAACCCGGCCGCATGACCCGTGCCACCCCGGAGGGTCTCTCGGCGGGCGACCCGCCGCACTGGTTCGGCCCCGGCGACATGGCCCAGCACCAGCAGCTGAGCAAGGAGTTCGGCGAACTCGCCGCCACGGTCGACCCCGACGACCCCTGGTCGCATCCTGAGGCGGACGCCCTGGACCGGCTGTCCGTGGCCGACTGGCTGCGCTCCCGCCACGCCGCACCGGCCGTGGTACGGCTGTGGGACATCGGCCAACTGGCCCTGGCGGGCGGTTCGTACGAGCGGATCTCGCTGCTGGCCGCGCTGCGCAAGAGCGCGGCGGTCCCGGGCACCGGCGACTACGACTACGACGCCTGGGAGGGGCTGCGGCTGGCGGCGGGCTCCGCCACCCTCGCCGAGGTCGTGGGCCGCGAGCTGGGCCCGCGCATCCGCCTCGGCTCGGCCGTCGCCGCGCTGGACGTCCGCCCCGGGCGCTGCGCCGTGCGGCTGGTCACGGGTGAGGTCCTCACCGCGGCGGCCGTGGTGAGCGCATTGCCGGTGGGACCGCTGCGGTCGGTCGCCGTCACCGGTGTGAGCGACGCCCGCCTGGCCTCGCTGCACCGGCAGCGGCAGGCGACGGCCGCGAAGTTCGCCGCCGTGTACGACCGTCCTTTCTGGCGCGCCGACGGCCTGAACGGCCTGTCCGAGACGGAAGGGGTCCTGGGCAGCACCTGGCCGCAGAACGAGGGCGTGCTGTCGGCGCTGATCCCGCCCGAGCGCTACGGCGTGCTGCTGGGCACCCCGCCCCAGCTGCGCACGCCGGAGCTGCTCGCCGAGATGGCCGCGCTGTTCGGCGACGAGGCACTGCGACCGGCCGCCTGTCATCTGCGGCTGTGGGGCACCGACCCGTGGACCCAGGGCTATGTCACCCAGTGGCCGCCGGGCGAGGTGATGGCGGTCGGCCCGCTGCACGGCACGCATGAACCACCGTTCTACGTCTGCGGCTCCGACCAGTGGGTCGCCGGATACATGGAGGGCGCGGTCCGCACCGGTCGCGCCGCCGCCGAGGAGGCACTGCGCCGTGGCTGACACCGACCGCCTCACCACGCTGCGGAACCACATCGGCGGCCAGGACGTCCCGGCCGCCTCCGGGGCCACCCTGCGACTGATCGACCCCGCGAGCGGACTCCGGCACGGGCTGGCCCCGCTCTCCGGGGGCGAGGACGTGGACGCGGCCTGCCGGGCGGCTCAGCGGGCCTTCGACGGCTGGTCGGCCACGACGCCCGCACAGCGTCAGACGGCCCTGCTGCGCATCGCCGGCTCCCTGGAGCGGCAGGCCGACGCGGTGGCGGACGCCGAGGTGACCGACACGGGCAAGCCCCGGGTGCTGTTCCTCACGGACGAACTGCCTGCGATCGTGGACGTGCTGCGGTACTTCGCCGGGGCCTCCCGGAATCTGCCGGGCGCCGCGGCGGCCGAGTACACGCCGGGCCGCACCTCCGTGCTGCGCCGCGAGCCCGTCGGGGTCTGCGCCCAGATCACCCCGTGGAACTATCCGCTGATGATGGCCGTGTGGAAGATCGCTCCGGCTCTCGCCGCCGGGAACACGGTCGTGCTCAAACCGTCCGACACCACGCCGTCCTCAGCCGTCCTCCTGGCCCGGCTGGCCGCCGAGCACCTGCCGGGCGGTGTGCTCAACGTCGTCTGCGGCGACCGTGACACCGGGCGCTCCCTGGTGTCCCATCCGTTCGTCCGGCTGGTGGCCGTCACGGGCAGTGTGCGCGCCGGGCGGGAGATCGCCACCGCGGCGGCGGCCGATCTCAAGCGGCTGCACCTGGAACTCGGTGGCAACGCACCGGTGCTGATCCACAAGGACGCCGATGTCGAGGACGCGGTCGCGCAGTTGTCGTCGCTGGCCTTCTACAACGCGGGGCAGGACTGCACGGCGGCCACCAGGATCCTCGTCGACGGCCGGATCCACGACACCTTTCTGGCCGCCTTCGCCGAACGGGCCGCAGGGCGCCGGACCGGAGGCCCCGACGACGAACTCGCCGACTTCGGACCTCTCGCCAGCCAGGCTCAACTCACCTCCGTCACCGACCTGTTGGCCCGCCTTCCGGGCCACGCCGAGGTGGTCGCCGGCGGCAGGCCGCTGGACCGCCCCGGCTGCTTCCACGCCGCGACGGTGATCGCCGGGGTCCGGCAGGAGGACGAGATCGTGCAGAGCGAGGTGTTCGGCCCGGTCGTCACCGTCCAGCCCTTCGCCGACGAGGCCGAGGCGTTCCGGCTGGCGAACGGGGTTCCCCAGGGGCTGGCCGCGAGTGTCTGGACCCGCGACCACGACCGGGCCATGCGCGCGAGCCGGGCGCTGCACACCGGCATCGTCTGGGTCAACACACATGGCACGACGGTCTCGGAGATGCCGCACGGGGGCGTGGGCCACTCGGGTTACGGCAGCGATCTCTCCCTTGCCGGCCTGCTGGACTACACGCAGGTCAAACACGTCATGCTGTGACGTCGGCCGGCCCGGTCTCAAGGATCTCCTTGAGGGCGGCGAGTTCGGTGTCGACCAGGTCGGTCTGCTCCTTGAAGACGGAGTCGGTGAGCGACGGCGGCCGGTGAAAGGTCATCATGAACTCGGCGCCGTCGCCGTTGGGGACCACCCGGGCCGGCACCCGCCAGGAGGCGGTGTCGTCGTTGAAGTCGTGGTCGAGGATGCCGTACTCGGCGTCGGCGCGCAGGCGCAGCCTGGCCGGGCCCTGCGGGGTGGACATGCGCCACCAGTCGGGGTCGTCGGTGGGCTCGATGGACCGGACGTTGACGACGGCCCACCGGGGCCAGTTCGCGGGGTCGGCGAGGAAGGCGAAGACCTGCCGCCAAGGGCGGTCGATGCCGACGGTCTTCGTGACGGAGGGGCTGATGCTCATGGTGCGCTTCTTTCAGGTGTGTCGGGCGGCGCCGCGGGGTGGGCCTCGCCGATCAGACGCCGGATCCACTCCTCCAGCTGTCGGCGCTGACCGGGGTCGAGCGAGCCGAAGTAGTAGGCGTCGTTGCGGTCGGCCAGCTCCGCCAGCACCGGGACGAGGGCCTGCCCCCGGCCGGTCAGTACGAGCCGGACCGTGCGCCGGGAGGCGGGGTCGGGTTCGCGGCGGACGAGGTCCTTGGCCGCGAGGCGGTCGACCAGGCGGGAGACGGCGCCGGGATCGATGTCCATGTGGGCGGCCACGGCCTTGGTGGTGTCATGGCCGTGGAACACGCTGACCATCACCCCCCACTGGGAGACGGTGACGTCATGCCGGCCGAGTTCGGCCTCGAACCGGCTGTGGACCTCGTCGGACAGGCGACGGAGCCAGTAGCCGAGGTGGTCGTGGAGTCCGCTGATCGTGGTCACTCACCCATCATTGTTGCCGTGACAACTCTTGTCAAGACAACACTGGGGCCTGCGCACGGAGAGCGGTCGGTCCCGTGACCGCTCCGGCTACCGGACGGCCGCGGCGGGCGGGCGCTCGCGCAGGGCGCCGTAGGCGACGAAGTACGCGGGCAGCCGGCGGACCCATCGCGACCCGGCGAGCAGGCGGGCCACGCGCCGGGCCCGGTCCGCACTCCCGAGGGGCGGGCGGCCCTGCAGGACGGGTGCGATGAAGCGGGCGTGGGCCGCGCGCTGGAGCGCCTGCGTGGCGACCGTGGTGGGACGGCGGCGGCGCTGCACCCGGTGGACGTCACGCGGACTCACGCTTCCCCGGCGCAGCGGCCCGGTGAGGTAGCGGGCGGCGGCGACGGCGTCCTGCACCGCGAGGTTGATCCCGATGCCGAAGACCGGGGACATGGCGTGCGCGGCGTCGCCGATGCACAGCAGGCCGGGGCGGTGCCAGCGGCGCAGCCGGTCCAGGCGCACGTCGAGCAGTTTCACCTCGTCCCACGAGCGCACGGCGTGCACGCGGTCGGCCGCCCATGGCGCGGCGGCGGCGAACTCGGCCAGGAAACGGTCGAGGCCGGCGGCGCGGCGCTGGGCGTTCGTGCCCTTGGGGATGAGTCCGGCGCACTGCCAGTAGTCGCCGCGGTCGATCATCGCCGTCAGGAAGCGGTCACCGGCCGCGCCGACGAGTCCCTGCGGATCGCCTTCCTTGCGTGGCAGCCGGAACCACCAGGCGTCCATCGGGCAGGTGAAGCCGTGCAGCCCCAGTTCCGGGCGGGCACGGGCCAGCGATCCCCGGCCGTCGCAGGCGACGGTGAGGACGGCGCGCAACGCGCCGGTGCGGCCGTCACCGGTGCGGTAGCGCACTCCGGTCACCCGGCCGGATTCGACCAGGAAGCCGGTCGCCTCGGTGCTCATGCGCAGATGGAAGCAGGGCTCGCGCCGGGCCTCGTCCGCGAGCAGGTCCAGCAGGTCCCACTGGGGCACCATGGCCACGTAGTTGTAGGGACCGGGCAGCACCGTCAGGTCCGCGACCGTGACCGTCGAGCGGCCCGTTCCGATCGGCAGCTGGACGGTGCGTACGCGACGCTGCGGCAGCCGGGCGAAACGCTCCGCCAGACCCAGCTCGTCCAGCAGCGCCAGGGTGGAGGGGTGGACGGTGTCGCCGCGGAAGTCGCGCAGGAAGTCGCCGTGCTTCTCCAGGACCGTCACATCGACACCGGCCCTGGCCAGCAGCAGGGCGAGCACCATGCCCGCGGGGCCGCCGCCCACCACACAGCAGGTGGTCTCCTCCATGGCGGTCCCGCCCTTCACGAGAGAAGTAATTCATCCCCTGGTGAATATTGTACTCCCGTGGGTCTGGCACCCGGAGAGCCCGGAACGAGACACCTGCCGAGTCAGGCGGCCGTCGCCCCGCCGCCCTCTCCCGCGTCGCGGTGGATCGGCGTCCCGGAGCCGGTCAGCGGCACGCCCGTGCCGCCCCGCCGGGCGGCGACGATCTCCGCCACGATCGACAGGGCGGTCTCCTCAGGGGTCCGGGCGCCCAGATCGAGGCCGATCGGCGAGCGCAGCCGGGCCAGTTCCGGTCCGGTCAGGCCCTCCGCCCGCAGCCGCCGGTCGCGGTCCTCGTGGGTGCGGCGGGAGCCCATCGCGCCGATGAACGCCGCCGGCCTGCGCAGGGCCTCCTTCAGCAGGGGGACGTCGAACTTCGCGTCGTGGGTGAGGACGCACAGGACCGTACGGGCGTCGGTCCCGGTGCGCCGCAGGTACCGGTGCGGCCAGTCGACCACGATCTCGTCGGCGTCGGGGAAGCGGGCCCGCGTGGCGAAGACGGGACGGGCGTCGCACACGGTCACGTGATAGCCGAGGAACTTTCCGGCCCGCGCCAGCGCCGCCGCGAAGTCGACGGCGCCGAAGACGATCATGCGGGGCGGGGGCACGTTCGACTCGACCAGCAGGGTCAGGCCGCCGGGGCAGTGCCTGCCTCCCCCGGACTCCGTCCGCGGGGACCCCCGTCCCGCTCCGCTCGCCGAGATGTCCACCGTGCCGGTCCGGCCCGCCTCCAGCAGGGCCCGCGCCTCGGCCGCCGCCGTACGGTCCAGGTCCGGATGGCCGCCGAGGCCGCCTTCGTACGTGCCGTCGGGCCTGACCAGCAGGGCGTGCCCGAGGAGGCCGGCCGGGCCGCGGGCGACCCGGACGAGGGCCGTCGGCTCGTTCCGCGCGGCGGCCGACAGAGCCGACGCCAGGACGGTACCGGCCGCTGCGGCCACCGGTGTGATCAGCACCTCGATCGTCCCGCCGCAGGTCAGCCCCACGGCGAAGGCGTCCTCGTCGCTGTAGCCGAACCGTTCGAGCACGCTGTCACCGGTCCGCAGCGCCTCGCGGCACAGGTCGTACACCGCGCCCTCGACACAGCCGCCGGACACCGAGCCGATGACGGTGCCCGCGCTGTCCACGGCGAGGGCGGCGCCGGGGCCGCGTGGCGCACTGCCGCCGACGGCCACCACCGTGGCCACGGCGAACTCCCGGCCCTCCGCGGCCCACAGGTGCAGCTCCTCGGCGAGGTCAAGCATCCGGCGCCCCCGCGGCGGCCGACAGGACGCGGTCGGGGCGGATGGGCAGGCCGCGGTGGCGTACGCCGGTCGCATGCCAGACGGCGTTGGCGACGGCGGCCGCCGCGCCGACGATGCCGATCTCGCCGATGCCCTTGATGCCGACCGGGTCGGCGGGGTCGGTGTCGTCGATCCAGTCGGCCTCGACGCGGGGTACGTCGGCGTGCGTCGCCACGTGGTAGCCCGCGAGGTCGGCGCCGACGTGGCCGCCCGAGGCGCGGTCCCGGACGGCCTCCTCGTGCAGGGCCATGGAGATGCCCCAGATCATGCCGCCCCGGAGCTGGTTGCGTGCGGTGAGCGGGTTGACGATCCGGCCCGCCGCGAAGACGCCCAGCATGCGCCGCACCCGCACCTCGCCGGTGGCCGTGTCCACCGCGACCTCGGCGAACTGCGCGCCGAACGAGTGCCGTTCGGCGGGGGTGAGGGCGCCGATGGCGGCCGTGGTGTCGGACCGTACCGTGATGCCCTCAGGGGGGATGCCGGTACCGAGGGCCAGCCGTTCGCGCAGTTCGCCGGCCGCGGCCGTGACGGCCCAGGACCAGGAGCGGGTGCCCATGGAACCGCCCGCGATCATCGCCGGCCCGAAGTCACTGTCGCCGATGCGCACCCGGACACGCTCCACGGGCACCCGGAGCGCGTCCGCGGCGACCAGGGTGAGGGCGGTACGGGCCCCGGTGCCGATGTCGGCCGCGGAGATCCGGACGGTGAACGTGCCGTCCGGGTGCGCGGTCGCCGTCGCGGTGGACGGTGCGGCGCCCGAGGGGAAGGAGGCCGCCGCCGTACCCGTGCCGAGCAGCCAGCGGCCGTCCCGGCGCAGTCCGGGGCGCGGGTCCCGGTCCGCCCAGCCGAACCTGCGGGCGCCCTCCCGGAAGCAGGCTGCCAGGTTGCGGCCGGCGAACGGCAGGCCGGAGACCGGGCCCTTGTCGGGTTCGTTGCGCAGGCGCAGCTCGATCGGGTCGATCCCGCACTTCTCGGCGAGTTCGTCGAGGGCCGCCTCCAGCGCGAAGGACCCGGGCGCCTCACCCGGGGCGCGCATCCACGTCGGCGTCGGCACGTCGAGCCGTACGACGCGGTTGGCGGTGTGGTGGGCGTCGGCGTCGTACATCACCCGGGCCACCCCGGCGCTCGGTTCGACGAACTCGTGCACGGTGGAGGTGACGCTGACCGAGCGGTGCTCCAGTGCGCGCAGCCGTCCGTCGGCGTCGGCGCCGAGCCTGACGCGCTGTGTGGTGGGGCTGCGGTAGCCGGCCAGCGAGAACATCTGACGGCGCGTCAGGACGACGCGCACGGGCCGCTGCAGCACGGTCGCCGCCATCACCGCGGCCACCTGGTGGGCGCGGACGCCCTTGCTGCCGAAGCCGCCGCCGACGTGTTCGGAGCGTACGCGCACCGATGCCGGGTCCAGCGAGAAGAGGTTCGCGAGTTCGCCGACGACCCAGGTGGCTCCCTGGTTGGAGTCGATCACCTCCAGCCGGCCGCCGTCCCAGCGGGCGGTCGCCGCGTGCGGTTCCATCGGGTTGTGGTGCTCTTCGGGGGTGGTGTACTCGGCGTCCACGACGACGGCCGAGGAGACCAGTGCAGCGTCGAGATCGCCCTTCTCCGTCACCCCGGGCATGTGGCCGTCCACCGGGTAGGCGTCCGGGCGCCCGCCCGTGAAGTCGATGTCGTGGGGCTCCTGTTCGTAGTGCACCACGAGTGTCTCGGCGGCCTCCCTGGCCTGCTCGGACGTCTCGGCGACGACCAGGGCCACCGGCCAGCCCAGGTGGGGCACCCTGTCGTGCTGGAAGACCGCGCATGTCGGGTCCGGAGGCGTGCCCAGCAGACCGGTGTAGTCGGTGTCGACACGCGGGGCGTTGCGGTGGTCCAGGACGCCGAGGACCCCCGGCATGGCGAGGACGGGGTCGGTGTCGAGGGCGCGGATGCGGCCGCGGGCGACCGTGGACAGCACGAGCCAGCCGTACGCGAGGCCGGCGAACGGCACCTCGCCCGCGTAGCGCGCCGCTCCGGTGACCTTGTCCCTGCCCTCCACCCGGGTGTGGGCGGTGCCGACGGAGGGCGCGTGGGTCCCTGTTCCGGGGGCGACGGTGGTCATCGGGCGGCCTCCTCGGCGAGTTCGGACAGGACGGCCACCACGAGGTTGCGCATGAGGTCCACCTTGTATCCGTTGTGCGGCAGCGGCCGGGCCGCCGCCAGCTCGGCGTCCGCCGCGGCGGCGTAGGTCTCGGCACCGGCCGGCGCACCGGTCAGCACCTGTTCCGCGGCGGCGGCCCGCCACGGACGCGAGGCGACTGCGCCGAGGGCCAGGCGCGCGTCGTGGACGACGCCGTCCCGGACGTCGAGCGCGGCGGCGACCGAGCCGATGGCGAAGGCGTACGAGGCCCGCTCGCGCACCTTGCGGTAGCGGGAGACGGCGGCGACCGGGGCGGGCGGCAGGGTGACGCCGGTGATGAGCGCGCCCGGCGGCAGGGCGGTCTCGCGGTGCGGGGTGTCACCGACGGGCAGGTAGAACGAGGCGAGCGGCAACTCCCCCGGCCCGTCGGCCGTCTCGAAGTGGACGACGGCGTCGAAGGCGGTCAGGGCCACGGCCATGTCCGAGGGGTGTACGGCCACACAGTGGCCGGACGCGCCCAGGATCGCGTGGTTGTGGTGCTCGCCCTCGATCGCGGGGCAACCGCTGCCGGGGACGCGCTTGTTGCACGGCTTGGTGACGTCGGTGAAGTAGCCGCAGCGGGTGCGCTGCAGCAGGTTCCCGCCGACCGTGGCCATGTTGCGCAGCTGCCCCGACGCACCGGCCAGCACCGCCTGGGCCAGGGCGGGGTAACGGCGCCGGATCGCGGGGTCGGCGGCCAGGTCGCCGTTGGTGACGGTGGCGCCGATGCGCAGCCCGCCCTCCGGCGTCGGCTCGATGCGGTCGAGCGGGAGTTCACGGATGTCGATGAGCCGGGCGGGCCGCTCGACACCGGTCTTCATCAGGTCGACGAGGTTGGTGCCGCCGCCGAGGAAGCGGGTGTCCGGATCGGCGCCGAGCAGCGCCACGGCACCGGCGACGTCGGCGGCCCGCTGGTAGTCGAACTCCCTCATGCCACGGCCTCCTCGGCATCCGCCGCGGGCGTGACGCGTCGCTGGGCGGCCGATTCCCCGGCGGCCCGGGCGACCGCCTCGACGATGGAGACGTACGCGCCGCAGCGGCACAGGTTGCCGCTCATCCGCTCCCGGATCTCGTCGGCGGTCAGGGGTGGGGGTCCCGCTTCGGGGCGGACGTCGTTGGTGGCGGCGCTCGGCCACCCCGCCGCGTGTTCCTCGATCATCCCGATCGCCGAACAGATCTGTCCTGGCGTGCAGTAACCGCACTGGTAGCCGTCCAGATCGAGGAATGCCTGCTGCACGGGGTGCAACCGGTCCCCCTCGGCCACGCCTTCGATGGTGGTGATCTCGCGGCCCTCGGCCGCCACGGCCAGCTGCAGGCAGGCGACGGCCCGGCGGCCGTCCAGCAGGACGGTACAGGCACCGCACTGTCCCTGGTCACAGCCCTTTTTGGTGCCGGTCAGATCGAGACGCTCGCGCAGGGCGTCGAGCAGGGTGGTGCGGTGGTCGACGGGCAGTGTGTGCTTCTCTCCGTTGATCTCCAAGGTGATGACACTGGACGTCGATGGGGCCATGAGCTGCTTCTTTCGCGTGGACGGGCCGGTGCCGCGGCGGGCGGCGAAGCGAAGGTGCGAGGTACGGGGACCGAGCAGTGGCGGCCGGCGACTGCCGCGGGGCGGCGTTCGCGGCTATGGTGAGCACAAACGGACAGCTGTCCGCTACCTGGAAAACTTAACGGACAGTTGTCCGCTTAGCAAGGGCGAGGTTCGGTCACGACCCTCGAGGAGGACGAGTGCCGCAGCAGAAGGCATCACCCCGGCGCTCGGACGCACAGCGCAACCGCGAGCGCATTCTGGACGTGGCGATCACCGAGCTGTCGCGCTGCGCGGACGCCCCGCTCAGCGCGATCGCCAAGAAGGCCGGTGTCGGACAGGGCACCTTCTACCGGAACTTCCCCAACCGGGAATCGCTCGTGCTGGAGATCTACCGCCACGAGATGCAGCAGGTCGCCGAAGCCGCGGCCCATCTGCTCAAGACGCGGTCACCCGAGGATGCCCTGCGGGCCTGGATGGACCGGCTCTCCGAGTTCGCCATGACCAAGGCCGGACTGGCCGAGGCGATCCGGCAGGCCACCAGTACGCCGGGCGGCCCCGGCAAGCCACCCCCCACGCCGGTGACGTCCGCGGCGGAACTCCTGCTCCGCGCCAACGAGGAGGCCGGCACCATCCGGCCCGGGGTCACCGCGGACGACTTCATGCTCGCCATCGCGGGCCTGTGGCAGCTCGACCCGCGCGACGACTGGCGGCCACGCGCCACCCGGCTCCTCGACCTGGTCATGGACGGCCTGCGCACCGGCGCGCCCGGCATGTGAGCGCGGTCCCGGCGAGGGGGGAACGGCGCCCAGGTCACGGCATCGACGTGGGCGAACGGGCTGTGCCGGCTGCCGGGGAGTCGGTCTCTCGTCAGCGCGAAGGGCGGGCGGGGAGCGCCGGGCGGCGCTCCCCGCGCGGGTCAGCGGTCGGCGGTCCCCGCCGCGTCCCGGTCGGCCGCGGCGGCCGCGGATTCGGCCGCGTCCACCTTCTTCCGCATCTGCGCCAGTTGCGCGGACCCGGCGGACGGCGCCGTGGCGGACGCGGCGCCGGGCGTGGCCTTCGGGGCGGCGCCGCCATGGTGCGCGCAGCCCACGGTGAGCGCCATCGCCAGCGCGGCGGCCGCCGTGAGCAGCGGGGCCGGGCGCCGGGCCTGCATCAGCTCGCCGCCTTCCCGTTGCCGTCGGCCGCGCACCACGTCTTGACGGCGGCGAGGTCCTTCTGGCGCTGCACCAGGCTGGTCCGCAGCGACTTGCGGAAGTCCAGCCTGTTCTGGAGGTAGCCGGCGATCTCCGTGTGGCCCGCCTTCTTCGCGTGGTCGACCCGCTTCTGCAGCCGCGCCACGGAGCCGCGTGTCCCGGCTCCGGCGCCGAGCCGCTTCAGGGCCCGTGCGATCCGGCGGTCGATCTTCGGGACCCGCTTGCACAGCGCGTGGGCCCCGTCACCGGCCGGTTTCGCGGCGGGGGTGCTGTCGGCCGCGGAGGCGGCCCCCGCCGTGCCCGCCAGGACCGCTGACACAGCGAGCCCCGCGAGCAGCGTGCGTGTCGGTCGTCGTACGTACATCTGCCTCTCCGTTCACTTGTGGCGGGCGGTCAGGTCGTCCGTCCGCCGGGAGGGAGGCTAGGGAGCGTCTTTGGGGAAACTCTGTGACCGGTCTGCCCCGGCTGTGCCGATGAGCCAGTCCCGCCGTCCGGGCAGCCCGCCGCCGTGCGACGGCAGCCGTACGACGAAGCGGGCGCCGACGCCGTCCGGTCCGTCCGTCACCGTGACGCTCCCGCGGTGCAGCGCCGCCTGCTGGGCGACGAGGGTCAGGCCGAGTCCGGAGCCGGCGCTGTCCGGGCCGCGCCGGAACCGCTCGAAGATCCTGGGCCGGGCGTCGGGCGGCACACCCGGTCCGTGGTCGTCCACGGTGACCAGGGCCTGCTCCGCGGTCGCGCTCACGCCCACCCGGACCCATGCCCGGCCCCGCGTGTCCCGCCCGTGGGCCAGGGCGTTGCCGAGCAGGTTGTCCAGCAGCAGCCTGAGGCCCGGCTCCCAGCCGTGCACGACGAGTCCGGGGGCGGTGTCCAGGACGATCCCGGCGTCCGGGTCCCGGCGTCGGGCCTCGGCGACGGCCGCCTCGGCCACGTCGGCGAGGTCGACGGGGCAAAACGCCTCCGCCTCCACCAGGTCCCCGCGGCCCAGCTCGCGCAGCATCACCAACAGGCCGAGCAGCCGGGCGTGTTCGCGCCGCAGATCGCCGACGACCTCGGCACGCTCGGATGCGGGCAGGCCCGGGTGGTCGGCGAGGATGTCGAGGTTGGTACCCATGCTCATCAGCGGGGTGCGCAGTTCGTGCGCCGCCGCGGCGGAGAAGGAGCGGGCGGTGTCCAGGGCCTCGGCGGTACGGGCGGCCTGTTCGTCGTAGCGGGCGAGGACGGTCCGCAGGGTGGCGGCCAGCTCGTCGACCTCGGTCACGCCGGTGCGCCGGTCGGCCGGCCGGGCGCTGCTGGTGCGCGGGTCGAGGCCGGCGGTACGGCGGGTGAGGCGCCGCAGCGGGGCTCCGGCACCGGCGGCCAGGCCCCAGGCGAGCAGTCCGGACAGGGGTGCGGCGAGGAGCGCGGTGAGGAGCACGCGGCGCCGCACGAGCCGGAGCCGGGTGCGGTCGGCGGTGTCGGGCGAGAAGACCCACAGGGTGGCGGTGGTGCCCCGGACGGGCCGCGCCAGGGCCCGCCAGCCGCGGGCGCCGTCGCGGACGGTGACCGGGCCGGCGGCCCGCGGCGGGAGGGGGACGGCCGGCCCGGGCTGGGGGCCGCCGCTGAAGTCGGCGTCCGGTCCGACGACGCGTACGCCGACGTCGAGGGCCGCGCTGAACAGCTTGCGTTCCCTGGTGTCGGCGGCCTTGGGCCGGCCGTTCTCCGAGGCCCGCAGCAGCGAACGGGCGTCCGGGGCGAGGGCCGTGGCCCGCTCGCGCAGTTGCTGGTCCTCGGCACGGTGCAGGTCACGGGCGACCAGGTCCAGCAGCAGCCAGCCGCAGGCCAGGACCAGCAGCGGGACGGTGCAGCCGACGGCGAGGCCGACCCGGGTCGAGAGTCTCACGGCGTGTCCCTGGCCTCCCTGAGCACGAAGCCGACCCCGCGCACGGTGTGGATCAGCCGGGTGCCGCCGTCCGCTTCGAGTTTGCGCCGCAGATAGCTGACGAAGGTGTCGACGGCGTCGGTGCGTACGTCGACGTCGTAGCCCCACACGCGTTCCAGGAGCTGGTCGCGGGTCAGGACTAGCCCGGCGTTGCGGGCGAGCACCTCCAGGAGTTCGAACTCGCGGCGGGTCAGCTCCAGCGGGCGGCCGGCCCGCTCGGCGGTGCGCGCCGCCGAGTCGACGACCAGGTCCGCGACCCGGAGCACCGCCCGGTCGGCGGGCGGCCGGCGACGCAGCAGCGCGTGCAGCCGCAGCACCAGTTCCTGCAGGGCGAACGGCTTGACCAGGTAGTCGTCGCCGCCCGCCTGGAGTCCGGCGATACGGTCGGCGGTCTCGTCGAGGGCGGAGAGCATCAGCACCGGCAGGTCCCGGCCCGAGGCGCGCAGCCGGGTGCACACCTCGATGCCGCTCATGCCCGGCATCGACACGTCGAGCACCAGGACGTCCGGAGGTGTCCGCTCGATCGCGGTGAGCGCGTCCGGTCCGTCGGCCGCGGTCCGCACCACGAAGCCGTTGAGCCTCAGCCCGCGCTCCAACGACCGCCGGATCGCCGCGTCGTCATCGACGACCAGCACCGCACCGGGGCACGCTTCCTCCCTCATGCGCCCTCCTCATCGCCGGTCAGGGTACGTGCCTTCGCGGGACCCGCGGCAGGGGGGCCGGCCGGGGTGGTGCGGGCCGCACGGCAAGGGCGTTCACGCGGGGCCCGGTGTCAGTTCTCGTTCGGCGACCGTGCGGAAGCTGCGGGGCGGTCGGCCGGTGAGGCGCTGGACGGTGTCGGTGGTGCGGTCCTCGGCGCCCCCGGCGATGGCGCGGTCCATCCCGGCCAGCAGGGCGGCGAACTCCCGCGGCATGGAGCCGGCGAGGCGGTCTCGCATCTGTTCGTACGTCAGGTTGCGGTGTGCCACGGAGCGTCCCGTGACCTGTGTGACGATGCCGGCGATGTCGTCGTAGCCGAGCGCCTCGGGCCCGGTGAGCACCAGGTCGGCATCGGGCGCGTGGTCGTCGGTCAGCGCGCGGACGGCGACGGCGGCGATGTCGTCGGCGTCGACGAAGCCGACCCGGCCGGTCCCGGTCGCGGTCAGGATGAGGCCGTCCTCACGGATGGTGCGGGCGTGCAGGTGCGTGCCGGTGAAGTTCTGCATGAACCAGGAGGGGCGCAGTACCGCCCAGTGGTCGAACAGGCCGGGCAGGGCCTCGTGCACCACGCCCACGCCCGGGCCTGAAGCGGCGACGGCCGAGGAGCTGAGGAGTACGGCGCGCTGTACGCCCGCGGCACGGGCCTGGTGGAGGAAGGGCAGCATGACCGCGGCCGGTTCCGGATCGCCGACCGGCGGGACGAGGTAGACGCGGTCGGCTCCGGCGAGGGCGTCGCCGTGGCCGGAGGGTTCGTACCAGTCGAAGCGGACCGGTTCCGCGCCCGGGAACCGCGTCGCCCGGCGGCTCGCGGCCCTGACGCGGTGGCCCGCGGCGATCAGCTGAGCCGCGGTGCGGCTGCCGGTGGTCCCGGTGGCGCCGATGACCAGGGTGGTGCCGGTGTCGTTCATCGGGCGTCGCTCCCGGCGAAGTCCAGGCCGGGCTGCTGGACGGCGAGGGGGTTCCAGTAGTCCCGGTAGGAGGTGAAGCGTCCGTCCTCGACGCGGACGACGGCGATGTAGGTCATGTCGAAGGGGCGCCCTGTCTGCACCAGGCGGCCCACGCCGCGCATCTCGACCACGATGGTGCCCGGGTCGACGGTCCGGTGGATGCGCACGTCGGGGAAGTCGTGCAGATCGATGTGGTCGGGATAGTGGCGCATGTAGGCGGCGACGGCCTGCCGGCCCTCCAGCCGCTCGGGCCGGCCCGGCGGTGCGAAGGGAAACTCCATGACGCCGTCCTCGGCCCACAGGCCGACCCAGGCGGGAATGTCCTTGGCGAGGAGCAGGCGCAGGCTGTGGCGGTAGAGCTCTTCCGGTGAGGGGTGTGTGGGCATGAGGTCCTCCGTCCCATACGATACGGACCAGCGGTCCGCTTTGACGGACGATACGGACCGCCGGTCCGGATCGCAAGGAGGAACCACGTGACCGAGCGCAGACCCCGCAAGGACGCGGTGCGCAGCCGGGCGGCCGTCTTCGCCGCCGCCGACGCACTGTTCGCCCGGTGCGAGAGCCCGGACGGCGTCACCATGGCCGACATCGCGACCGCGGCCGGCGTCGGCAAGGCCACCCTCTTCCGCGCCTTCGGTGATCGCACCGGGCTGATCCGCGCGCTGTACGCGGCACGGCTCGCACCGATCAAGAACGCCGTTGAGGACGGCCCGCCGCCCCTGGGGCCCGCCACCCCGCCGCTCGTACGGGTGCCGGCGCTGCTCGACGCCGTCCTGTGCTTCAAGCTGGACAACCGTCACCTCGCGCTGGCCCTGGAACAGACCGGCAGCGACAGCCCTTACCGCACGGAACACTACGCGGGCTGGCACACGCTGCTCCGCACCCTGCTGGACCAGGTTCCCGGCCTAGCCGACAGCGATTTCACCGCCCATGCCCTGCTCGCGGCCACCCGGGCCGACCTCGTCGAACACCTGGCCGGCGACCGGGGTCTGGCCCGGGAGGAGCTGCGGGACCGGCTCGCCGGGTTCACCGCCAGACTCCTGGGCACCGACGCGGCATGACCGGCCGGCGCGTGTCGCACCGTCCCGCACGGCGTGTCCACTCAGGGTCAGAATCTGGGGCCGGGGAACTGGACCTGTACGAGTTCGGCGGCCTCCTCCTCCGTCTCGACGGAGGGCGGGGAGCCGGCCAGCGGCCGGTTGGCGGTCTCCCGCATGCACAGGACGGCGACCACGCCGACCACGGCGGCGGCCGTGGCGTAGTAGGCCGGCATGAGAGTGGTGCCGAAGGCGCCGATCAGGGCGGTGATCACCAGCGGAGTCGTGCCGCCGAAGAGCGACGTGGAGAGGTTGTAGGCGACCGACAGGGAGCCGTAGCGGACCTGGGTGGGGAAGATCGCCGGGAGCGCCGCCGACATCGTGCCGAGCATCGCCACCAGGGAGAGCCCCATCAGCAGCAGGCCGAGGGTGACGAGGAGGACGCCGCCCTGCCGGATGAGCAGGAAGGACGGCACGGACAGGAGGAGGAAGCCGAGCATCCCCGTCATCAGCAGCGGCTTGCGCCCGAAACGGTCCGAGAGCCGGCCGACCTGGTTGATGACACACATCTGGAGGACCATCACGATGAGCAGGATCAGCAGTCCGTGGTCGGTCCCGTAGCCGAGTTCGTCGGACAGGTACGTCGGCATGTACGACAGCAGCATGTAGTCGGTGATGTTGTACGCGGCGACGAGCGCGAGGCAGAGCAGCAGCGGCCGCCAGTGGCGGGTGAATATCCTGCCGAGGTCGGCGGTGGCCGAGGTCTCCACCGGGTCGGCGGCCTCACTCGCCTTGACGTGACCGCCTTCCAGCTTCTGGAAGGCGGGCGTCTCGTCCAGCTTGAGCCGCAGGTAGAGGCCGATGAAGCCGAGCGGGGCCGCGACCAGGAAGGGGATCCGCCACCCCCACTGCAGCATCTGGTCCTCGCCGAGGAAGCCGCTGAGGAGGACGACGAGACCGGAGGCTCCGGCGTATCCGGCGAGCGTGCCGAGCTCCAGGAAGCTGCCGAAGAAGCCGCGCCGCTTGTCGGGCGCGTACTCCGCGATGAACGTCGAGGCACCCCCGTACTCCCCACCGGTCGAGAACCCCTGCACCAGCCGGAAGAAGATCAGCAGGCCGGGGGCCCAGAGGCCGATGGCGGTGTGCGAGGGGATGAGGCCGATGGCGAAGGTGCCCACCGCCATCATGATCATGGTGACGGAGAGGATGGCCTTGCGGCCGACCTTGTCGCCGAGCGGCCCGAAGACCATGCCGCCGACGGGGCGTACGAGGAAGGCCACCGCGAAGGTGGCGAACGAGCTGAGCAGCTGGGCGGTCTCGCTCCCCGAGGGAAAGAAGACCTTCCCGATGGTCGAGGCGAGATAGCTGTAGATGCCGAAGTCGTACCACTCCATCGCGTTGCCGAGCGCGGCGGCCTTCGTGGCGCGTCTGACCGCCGCCTCGTCGGTCACGGTGATGTCGCTGCGGCGCAGCTTCGGGTGGCGTCGCTTCTCGATCGCGCGGAACAGCACCCGGTGGCGCCGGACCGCCGCGGGATCCACCGACTCGTCCGGGTCGGTCGCCGCCATGACGGAATGTCCTTTCGTCGGTCGTGTTCCTCACGCCTGCACAGTTCTCGCGTGATCAAACGTCCCCTCGCGGTCCGGGAGGTGTGGTCACGCCTCGGCACGGGAACTTGGTTCGACCGGGTACGGTCCCGGTGATCCGGGGGCCGGCCCGGTGAGAGGAGCCCCTGTGACAGCGTCAGCCGCGAGCGGTCGGGGCCCGGACACCCGACAGGACGGGTCCGCACCGGATCCGCAACGGTGGCGGGCCCTGTGGGTGACCCTGGTGGCCGGCTTCATGAGCCTGCTGGACGTCACGATCGTGGCGGTCGCCCTGCCCACCGTCCAACGGGACCTGCACGCCTCCCCGGCACAGGTCCAGTGGGTGGTCTCCGGATACGCCCTCACCTTCGCCCTCGCGCTGGTCACCGCCGGCCGGCTCGGCGACGCCCTGGACCGGCGCCGTATCTTCCTGCTCGCCCTCGGCGGCTTCGTGGTCTTCAGCGCGGCGTGCGGAGCGGCCCCCGACATCACGCTGCTGGTGGCGGCCCGCCTCGCCCAGGGCCTGGCGGCCGGCTTCATGGCGCCCCAGAACTCCGCGCTGATCCAGCAGATGTTCCGGGGCGCCGAACGCGGCCGGGCCTTCGGATTCTTCGGCACCACCGTGGGCATCTCGTCCGCCGCCGGGCCCCTGACCGGCGGCGCCGTCCTGGCCCTCGCCTCCGGCGAGCAGGGCTGGCGGTGGATCTTCTACGTCAACGTCCCCATCGGCATCCTCGCCGTCCTCCTCGGCCGTCGTCTGCTGCCGCGCACCCGGCGGTCCGGGCGGGGCCGGGTGGACGTACCCGGCGTGCTGCTGCTCGGTCTCGGCGTGCTGGCACTGATGTACCCGCTGGTCCAGGCGGACTCCGGCGGCCTCGGCGGTCTGTGGTGGCTGTTCCCCGTCGGCGGCGCGGTGCTCGCCGTCTTCACCTGGTGGCAGCGCCGCCTCGTCGCCCGCGGTACGCAGCCGCTGCTCGACCCGCGCCTGTTCACCACCGTGCGCGGCTACGCCGTAGGCGCCGGCGTGGGCACGCTGTACTTCATCGGCTTCAGCGGCGTCTGGCTGGTCTTCGCCCTCTTCTACCAGCACGGCCTCGGCTACTCCCCGCTCCGCTCCGGCCTCGCGGTGACCCCGTTCGCCCTCGGCTCGGCGAGCGCGGCCGTGGTCGCGGGCCGGCTGGTGGACCGGTTCGGCCGCCTGCTCACCGTGTGCGGGCTCACGGCGGTGATCGCCGGCCTGGGCGGAACCGCGCTGCTGCTCCGCTTCGCACCGCTCGGCACCGCTTGGTGGGTGGCCGCCCCCGTCCTGTTCCTCGGCGGCATCGGCGGCGGCTTCGTCGTCTCCCCCAACATCACCATGACCCTGCAGGATGTGCCGGTGCGCATGGCGGGCGCGGCGGGCGGCGCCCTGCAGACCGGGCAGCGGCTCGGTGCGGCGGTGGGGACGGCCGCGCTGCCCGGCCTCTTCTACCTGGTGCTCGGCAACGGCGGCGACTACCGCGCCGCCCTCGTCACCGCGCTGGGCGCCGCCCTCGTCGGCATGGCGGCGTCGCTGGCTCTGGCGACGTTCGACCGGCAGCGCGACCGGCACGCGCGTTCACGGCACCGGAAGTGTCCCGACGAGGTCGCCAACGACCCGGTACACGCCCGGCAGACCTGAGCCCCCTCCGGATCGCCTGGACGGCGACAGGCCGCTCGCGGAACACGCGGCGCACCGCTGCGTGCGGCGGGCGTCCAGGTCCGTGCCGTACCGGCCGATCTCCGCGAGGCGGCGGACGTCGCCCTGCGGGCCTCCGAAGCGATCACGCAGGCGCGCCCGGTGACCGGGGGCCGGCCGTGGTCAGTACACGTCCCGCGCATAGCGCTTGTCGGCGGCGAGTTGCTTGACGTAGGCCGCCGCCTCCGCCTCGTCCAGGCCGCCGTGGACGACGGCGATGTCCCGCAGGGCCCGGTCCACGTCCTTGGCCATGCGGGAGGCGTCGCCGCAGACGTAGAAGTGGGCGCCGTCCTTGAGCCAGGACCACAGCAGCGGACCGTGTTCGCGCATGCGGTCCTGGACGTAGACCTTGGCGCGCTGGTCACGGGAGAAGGCGGTGTCCAGGCGGGTGAGCGTGCGCTCGGCCAGGAACCCGGTCAGCTCCTCCTCGTAGTAGAAGTCCGTCGCGCGGTGCTGTTCGCCGAAGAACAGCCAGTTCGGGGCGCGGTGGCCGCGGGCCCGGCGTTCCTCCAGGAATCCGATGAAGGGCGCGACACCGGTACCGGGGCCCACCATCACCGCGGGTGTGGCCGGGTCGGCGGGCGGGCGGAAGTGCGGGGCCCGCTGGACACGGACCGGCACCGGTGTGCCCGGCTCGGCGTCGGCGAGGAAGGGCGAGCACACGCCCTGGCGGGGGCGGCCGGCCAGGTTCTCGTAGCGGATGACGGAAACCGTCAGCGACACCAGGTGGGGGTCCGTCAGCGGGCTGGAGGATATGGAGTACAGGCGGGGTTGCAGCCGGCCCAGCACGTCGGCCCAGTCCTGGGCCGCGGCACGGATGCCGAACTCGGTGGCCACGTCGACGGCCTGGCGTCCCCAGGACCACTGCGCCAGCTCGCCCTTGTTGTCCGGCCGCAGCAGCTTCCGCAGCTCGCGCGGGTCACGGGCGCGGCCGGCGACGAAGCGCAGCAGGTCGGGAGTGATGCGGGTGATGTCCAGGTGGCGCAGCAGGGCCTCGGCGAACGGCACGTCCCCCGCGCTCCTGGTCCGCACGCTCGCGTCCGCGTCCAGGCCGGTGACGGCCAGCCACTCCGCCACGAGCTCCGGCCGGTTGACCGGGTGCACCGCCAGGGCGTCCCCGGCCTCGTAGGCGAGCGGCGTGTCACTGTCACGGGTGTCGAAGGTGAAGCGCCGGACTTCCTTGCCCGCGCCGGGCATGCTGAGCAGGCGGTTGCCGGTGAGGCGGGCGGTGACGGGGGCGGGACGGTTCGGCCGGGGCGGCGTGGCGGACGCGGGGGCCGGGGCGGCGGCAGGGGCGGGGGCAGGGGCGGGGGGCGGTGGCTTCGTGGGCTCCAACGCGGTGCTTATCTGCTCCAGCCAGGCCCCGGCGGCGGTCTCGTAGTCCGGTTCGCAGTCGGTGCGCGGTGCCAGCCGTACCGCCTCCAGCTCCTCCAAGCGCCGGTCGAGACGCCGGCCGTGGCCGCAGAAGTCGTCGTAGGAGGAGTCGCCGAAGGCCAGGACGGCGTAGCGCCTGCCCTCCAGGCGGGGTGCCTCGGGCGCGGCGAGGGCGTCCCAGAATCCGGCGCCGTTGTCCGGGGCGTCGCCGTCGCCGAAGGTGCTCGTGATCAGCAGCAGGTCGGCGTCGGGCGGCAGCGCGGCCGGGTCCGCCTCCTCCATGGGCAGGAGGGCGGCGGGATGGCCGTCAGCGCTGAGGCGCTCCACCGCGGTGGCCGCGAACTCCTCCGCGTTCCCGGTCTGTGACGCCCAGAGGATCACGACCTGGCGGCGCGTGGCGTCCGGGGACGCAGCGGACGATCGCGGGGATGCGGCATGGCCGTGCGCGGTGGGATGCGGCGCCTCGGTCCTGGAGTACATCCCGGCCAGTACGCCGTTCACCCACAGGGCGTGCTCCGGGCTGAACGGGGCGTCCGGCGGCAGCACCGGTACGCCGGGGAAACCGGCGGGGATGCCGGCGAGGAAGCCGGTCAGATAGCGGCGTTCGTGCGCGGCCAGGACCGGTGGCGGGGCGGGTTCCAGGCCGAACGGGCCGGCGGCGGACGGGGGGAGAGCCGACGGGGCGGGAAGGGCGGCGGGTGACGCGGTGGGGCCCTCCGCCGCCGGCGTCGTGACCACGGCGCCCGCCAGGGCCGGTGCCCGTACCGTCACCGGAGTGGCCACCTTGGTCAGCGACACCGCGCACACCTTGAACTCGGGCTGGAACGACAGCGGGTCGACGGCGTCGCTGGTCACCGCGTTGACGCTCAGATACTCACCGAACAGGTCGTTCCAGTGGAACGGCGCGAAACAGCAGCCCGGCCGCACCCGGTCCGTGACGACCGCCGGCAGCACGGCACGTCCGCGCCGTGAGGCGACCTCCACCGAGTCCCCGTCGGTGAGTCCGAGCCGGGCCGCGTCCTGCGGGTGCACCTCCACGAAGGGGCCGGGGGCGAGCTTGTTGAGCTTGGCCACCTTGGCCGTCTTGGTCAGGGTGTGCCACTGGTGCTGGAGGCGGCCGGTGTTGAGGACGTACGGGTAGTCGTCGTCGGGCATCTCCGCCGGCGGGATGTGCGGGCGGGCGTGGAAGACCGCGCGTCCGCTTGCCGTCGGGAAGGCCGGCGAGCCGTCCTCACCGACGTACCGGACGGGGTTGCGGTCGGGGCCGTCGGCGCCGGCCGCCGGCCACTGCACGGGCGTCTTGCGCAGCCGCTCGTAGCTCACACCGCGCAGGTCCCAGCCGGTCGCCGGGTTCCAGGCACGCTTGATCTCCTCGAAGACCTCCTCGGCGCTGCCGTACGAGAAGCCCTTGTCGTAGCCCATCGCGCGGGCCACGGCGGCGATGATCCGCCAGTCCGCCGTCGCCTCGCCGGGCGGATCCGCGGCCGGCCGGGCCAGGGTGAGGTTGCGTTCGCTGTTGATCAGGACGCCCTCGGTCTCGGTCCACAGCGCGCCGGGCAGGACCACGTCGGCGTACGCGTTCGTCTCCGTCTCCGCGAAGACGTCCTGGGTGACGACGAACTCGGCCGCCTCCAGACCCTCGATGACCGTCCTGCGGTTGGCGACGGAGGCGACGGGGTTGGTGCAGATGATCCAGCAGGCCTTGATGTCGCCGTCGGCCATCCTGCGGAACATCTCGATCGTGCCCTTGCCGACCCCGTCCGCGCGGATGCTGCCGGGCTCCAGCTCCCACAGCTCCTCCACGAACGCCCGCTCCTCGCCGACGAGCACCGAGCGCTGGCCCGGCAGCCCGGGTCCCATGTAGCCCATCTCGCGGCCGCCCATGGCGTTGGGCTGGCCGGTGAGGGAGAAGGGCCCGCTGCCGGGCCGGCAGATGGCGCCGGTGGCGAGATGCAGATTGACCAGGGCGTTGGTGTTCCAGGTGCCGTGCGTGGACTGGTTGAGGCCCATGGTCCAGCAACTGGTCCACTCCCCCGCCTCGCCGATCAGCCGGGCCGCCTCGCGGATGTCGTCCTCGGCGAGGCCGGTGATCTCGGCGACGGCGGCGGGCGGGTAGTCGGCGAGGAAGGCGGGCATCTCGTCCCAGCCCTCGGTGTGGCGGGCGACGAAGTCGGCGTCCGTGTGGCCGTTCTCGTGCAGCAGGTGCAACAGCCCGTTCAGCAGGGCCAGATCGGTGCCCGGCTTGATCTGCAAGAAGAGGTCGGCCTTCTCGGCGGTGGCGGTGCGGCGGGGGTCGACGACGATCAGCCTGGCCCCCGCCGACTTCACCCGGTCCATCATGCGCAGGAAGAGGATCGGGTGACAGTCGGCCATGTTGGAGCCGATCACGAAGAAGAGATCCGCCTTGTCGAGGTCCTGGTACGACCCCGGAGGCCCGTCGGCCCCGAGCGACAGCTTGTAACCGGTCCCCGCGGCGGCCATGCACAACCGCGAGTTCGACTCGATCTGGTTGGTCCGCACGAACCCCTTGGCCAGCTTGTTCGCCAGGTACTGCGCCTCAAGGCTCATCTGACCGGAGACGTAGAAGGCGATCGCGTCCGGCCCGTGTTCGTCGACGATCGCCCGCAGCCGCCGGGCCGTCTCGGTGACCGCCGTGTCCACGCCCGTCGGGACCGGTTCCTCGCCCCTCTCGGGCCGGACCAGGGCCGTGGTCAGCCGGCCCGGCGCGGCGAGCATGTCCGCGGTGGTCGCGCCCTTGGTGCACAGCCTGCCGAAGTTCGCCGGGTGCTGCTTGTCCCCGGACGCCTTCAGGACCGTACGCCGCCCGTCCGGCCCCCTGCCGACGTCGAGGACCAGGCCGCAGCCCACCCCGCAGTACGAGCAGACCGTCCGCACCCTCGTCGTGCCCTCGCTCCGCGAGCCCGGCGCGGCCACGGGCGCCTCCCCTCTTACTGTGCTCGACCTGTTCCCGCCTTCTGTGACCGTACGAATCGCTCGTTACGTGGGTGTCTCCGACCCTGATCATCAGGGGTTAAGCGCACCGCACAGGGCACGGAAGGCGGGTGTGAGCAGGGGCTGGGCTCGCGGGGGTGCGGGCGGGCGGGTCAGTGGCGGTGGCCGCGGTCGTGGTGACCGTCGAGAGCGTGGTGGTGACCGTCGAGGCCACGGTGACCGTCGAGACCGTGGCGGCGGCCGTCGAGGCCGCGGTGAGGGTCGGCCTGGTGCCGGGCGGCTGCGTCGCGGCGGTCGGTGGTCCCATCGTGGCGGTCGTGGCCCCAGGACACGGAGTCGACGAAGCGGCCGCGGGCGTCGCGCAGGGTGGCGGTGTCGGAGTTGACGTCCCACACACGGGTGCGGCGGTCCTGGTAGAGGTCCGTCCTGGTGTCCCGCCCGGCACCGGTGTGCACGCGGACGGTGGCCCGGCCGGCGAGCCGCGTGTGAGAGAAGGTGTAGACGTGGCCGTCCCGGTCGGTCAGCGTCCAGTTGTCCAGGCTCACGGGCCGGCGGGAGTCGTTCGTGATGTCCACCCACTGCTCGTTCAGCGAGCGGGGGGAACGGTCGTTGCGGACCAGCCGGTCGTGCTGCACGCCGCTGATGAACACCACGGCGTGCGGACGGACCGGCCGGTGTCCGGCAGCCGCTGCCGGGAGCGTCACGGCACCCACCAGGGCGGTGGCAGCGGCTGCGACGGCGGTCGTACGACGGACGGAAGAAGAAGCGGACACGAGGTCCCCCTTCACAGGGATTGCGCACAGGCGGCCGGTCGGCCGCACTCCCACACCCTGCAGCCCCTGCCCGCTGATCCGCGGGAAGCGCGCACGGCATTACGAATCCCGCAGCAATCCTTAACCGTCGCATGAAATCGCCATTTGGCACCTGAACCAGGAGGATCAGCCGGTACGTCCGGTGACGGCGTTGTTCACGGTGCCGAAGTCGGCCGCCCCCGTCATCGCGTCGTAGGTGCCCGCGTCCAGCAGTTCGGCGGCGGCCCGCTGGACGGTGCCGTACGCCGTCTGGGCGAGCGCCGTGCCCACGCTGACGCGGCGGACGCCGACCGCCTCGAACGCCTTCACCGGTGGCGCGCCCGGACCCGTCATGACGTTGACCGGCAGGGGGCTGCGGCGGACCAGTTCGGCCACCGTGTCCAGGTCGACGAGGCCGGGGACGAACAGGCTGTCGGCGCCCGCCTCGGCGTAGACCGCGGCCCGGGTCAGCACATGTTCCACGCGGTCCTGCGCGGCGCCGATGCCGAACAGGAACACATCCGTGCGTGCGTTGATCCACAGACCGGCCAACCCCGCTTCCTCCGCGGCGGCACGGGCCGCGCGCACGCGTGAGGCCTGGGCGGGCACCTCGTACAGCGGACCGCCCGGAGCCTGCGAGTCCTCAAGGTTGACACCGACCGCGCCGGCCGCGATCACCGCGCGGACGGTGGCCGCGACGTCGTCGGCGGCGGGTCCGTAACCGCCCTCGATGTCGGCGCTCACCGGCACGTCGACCGCGTCGGCGATCCGCCGTACGGCCGCGGCCATCTCCTCCCGTGTCAGGCCGTGGCCGTCGGGTCGTCCGGCCGACCAGGCGACGCCTCCGCTGGTCGTCGCGATCGCCCGGGCACCCGCCTGGGCGATGAGCGCCGCGCTCGCGGCGTCCCACGCGTTGGGCAGCACCAGTGCGCGCCCCTCGGAGGGTGCGTGCAATGCACGCAGGACGTCGGCCCGTTCTCTCTGGGCGGTCTGCATGTTCGATCCCTTCGGTACGGATGGCTGTCGGGTCGGTTCGGTCAGGCGGGCACCGTGGGCAGCTGCGCCACGGCCAAGTGGGTCGCGGCGAAGGCACGCCAGGGGCGCCACGCGGCGGCGGCCCCGGCGCTGTCCTCGCCCGGTGTCCGTGTGATGCGCGCTACGGCCGGGAAGGCGTCGTCGTAGCCCAGTCGCAGCGCGATCCGGTGTGCGGTGTCCTCGGTGACGCCGGGGACGGATCCCACGGCACGCACGAAGTCCGCCAGGGGCGAGGCGCCGTCGAGCAGCGTCTCGTCCTGTGCGGCGGCGCGGGCCAGGGCGCCGAGCGTGTCCGCCGTGTCCCGCGGGATTCCGGCGCTCCGCAGGTCGGCCGCGGCCACTGTCGCGGCGGACGGGAAGAGGTGGGTCAGGCCGTGGCCGAGCCCGGGAACCGGCTGTCCGGCGGCCCCGACCAACGCGGCCATCTGCTCCCGCGCCCGTGGCCGGGCGGCGTACTGGGCGAGCACGGCGTCCACGGCGATCTCGAAGGCTCCCCAGGCGCCGGGCACCCGCAGCCCCGGTCGGGCCGCGATCAGCGGGCCGATCAGCGGGTCACCGGCGAGGGCGGTCTGCGCCGGGGCGATGTCCGCGGCCACGCCGAAGATCCGGCCGGCCCGTTCGACGACATGGATCAGCCCTTCCCAGAACGGCAGATGGGCCCGCAGCAGCAGATGGTCCGCTCCGCCGGGGCGCACCTCCAGCAGCCCGGCCTCGCCGTCCAGGCTGATGGTGCGCCGGTACCCGTCCTCCCGCACCGACTCCACGCCGGGTACGGCCCGTTCGGCCAGGGCCGCGAGCAGTGCCGGCCAGTGCAGTGGCGGTGCGAACGGCAGCCGCATCACCAGCCCGCCGTCCGCCACGAGCCGGTCCGCGCGCCGCCGCCGGCTGCGCAGTTCCAGCGGCGCGGCCCGGAACACCAACCGCATGTCCCGGTTGAACTGCCGTACGCTGCCGAATCCGGAGGCGAACGCCACGTCGGCCACCGGCAGATCCGTGTCGTCCAGCAGGCGGCGCGCGAAGTGCGCGCGGCGCGAGCGGGCGAGCTGGTCCGGGGTCACCCCGAGGTGCTGGGTGAACAGCCGGCGAAGATGCCGGGGCGACACGGCGAGGCGGGCGCCCAGCGCGGCCTCGGTACCCGTGTCCAGCGCTCCCGCGATGATCAACTGAACGGCTCTGCAGAGCAGTTCGGGCGCGTCCGCGGCGATCGGTCCGGCCACCCGGTACGGCCGGCACCGCAGACACGCCCGGAAACCGTGGGCCTCGGCCACCGCTGGGTGTGCGAACGTGCGCACGTTCTCCGCCCGCGGCTTCGTCCCGCAGCCCGGCCGGCAGTAGATGCCGGTGGTGACCACGGCCGAGTAAGTCGTCATGTCCCTGTTCTAGGCGATCGACCGGTCTCGGCGCTGGCCAGATTCGGACAGGACCGTGAGCACCAAGGGGGCTGCTCCGCCGGTGACTCGGACAGTCACCCCTGTGGTCGTGCAGGAAGGCGGGGATCTCGCCCCGGATCGGGTGGCACGGGCCTGTGACATTCGTGGGTACTCGCAGCGGTCGTACCCGCCAGACACGTCCGCCCGCTGTGGCCGATAGTGGTGGTGGAGACGAATTCCGTCTTCCTGCGCCCGGCGCAGTTGCCCGAGCGCCGGACAGCGGCGATCACCACCTCCGGGCCACCCGGGCAGGTCAGCTGGTGATCATGCTCGCGACCAGGTTGAGGGTGGTGGCCAGGATGCCGGCGCCGAACACATAGGACAGCAGTGTGTGCCGCAGCGCCATCGCGCGGATCACCGGGCTGGATACGGCGGTGTCGGAGACCTGGTAGGTCATGCCGAGGTTGTAGCTGAAGTAGAGGAAGTCCCGGTAGGTGGGCGGCAGATCGGAGTTGAAGTCGATCCCGCCGGCGGAGGCGTCGTAGTAGATGTGGGCGTAGCGGGCGGCGTACATCAGATGCAGCGCCGCCCATGCCAGGAACACACCGGCGAGCGCGGTCAGCGCGGCGGCATGACCGGTCCGTGAACCGTTCAGGAGGAGCAGCAGCACGATCCCGACCAGCCCGCCGAGCGAGGTGGCCACCACCGCCAGCTCTTCCAGGACGGGCCGCAGATCCTCACGCCGGGCGTTGCGGTGGGTCGCGGCGGCGTCCATCGGCCACAGCACCAGCCAGCCGGCCACGACGAACACGGCTTCCGTCGCCGCGGTGCCGGAAAGGATGCCCATCTCGCGGCGCGTCGCCGAGCCGACGACGGCACCGACCGCCGTTCCGACGACCACCGCGCAGGCCAGCCTGGGGACCGCGGACAGCGGCAGCCACTTGCTCATGCGACAGCACGGTAGTGGAGTCGCCGTGCCTGGCCGAACCCGCACCGCGCGCCGGGGCGCTCGCTGCCGCCGGCCGTGTGCCGTGGGCCAGTATGGGCCCATGACAACCGTCGTGGCCTTTCACGCCCATCCGGACGACGAGGTGTTGCTGACGGGTGGCACGCTCGCGCGCGCCGCGGCCGAGGGGCACCGCGTGGTGATCGTGGTCGCCACGGACGGCCTCATGGACGCCGCGCCGGACGGAGAGACGCCGCGCCTGGCGGAACTACGCGCTGCTGCCGCGGTGTTGGGCGCCCGGCGCGTGGTGCATCTGGGGTATGCGAACAGCGGCCACGGCGCGATCCTCCATCCGGATCCGCCGGACCGGGCACTCTTCGTCCGGGCGGATACGGAGGAAGCGGCCGGACGGCTGGCCGCCGTCCTCCGCGAGGAAGGCGCGGGCCTGCTCCTCAGCTACGACGCACGCGGCGGATACGGCCACCGCGACCATGTGAAGGTGCATCAGGTCGGCCGGCGTGCGGCCGAGCTCGCCGGGGTGCCCCGTGTGCTGGAGGCGACCATGCCCCGCGATGTGGTCGAGCGCCTGGTGAGGCTGGTGCGCCTGCTGCGGATCCCCTTCCGGTACGACCCGGACCTGGTGCGCACGTCCTACACGGCGCGCGCGTCCATCACACACACGGTCGATGTCCGCCGCTTCGCCGCGCGGAAGCGGGCCGCTCTGGCCGCCCACCGTTCGCAGCTGGGCACGGGGCGGCTCGCGCCCGTGATGAGGGTGCTGGTGCGTCTGCCCGCGCCTGTCTTCGGGTGGCTGCTCGGCCGGGAATGGTTCGTCGAGGCCCGCGCGGCGACGGGGTCCGATGCCGTCGCGGGCCTCTTCCGGCCCACCTCGTAGGGCGGGACGCGGGCGCGTCTACATCCGTTCCGGTGCCGAGACGCCGAGCAGACGCAGCCCGTTGCGCAGGACCAGCCTGCTCGCATCCGTCAGCCACAGCCGGGCCCGGGTCCGGTCGTCCGGGACCTCACCGGCCCGCGGCAGAACCCGGCAGGCATCGTAGAACCGGTGGTACGTGCCGGCCAGCGCCTCCAGGTAGTGCGCCACCCGGTGGGGCTCACGCAGGGTGGCCGCGGTGGCCACGACCTGCGGGAACTCGGCCAGCGTGGCCAGCAGGTCGACCTCCCGCCCGTGGCTGAGCAGGGCGGGGTCGAAGTCCTCCCGGGCACCCTTCCCGATGCCTGCCTCCGCCGCCTTGCGCAGGACGGCGCACAGCCGGGTGTGCGCGTACTGGACGTAGTAGACCGGGTTGTCGTTCGACTGCCGGGTCAGCAGGTCGATGTCCAGGTCGATCATCGAGTCCACGCTGGCCCGGGCGAGCGCGTACCGCGCGGCGTCGACGCCGACCGCCCCGGTCAGGTCGTCCAGGGTGAGGACCGTGCCCGCCCGTTTGCTCATCCGGACCGGTGTGCCGTCCTTGACCAGGTTGACCAGCTGGCCGATCAGGATCTCCAGGTGCCGGTCCGGATCGTCACCGAAACAGGCCGCCATGGCCCGCATCCGGCCCACGTATCCGGCGTGGTCGGCACCGAGCATGATGACGACCCGTTCGAAGCCCCGGGACCGCTTGTTCAGGTAGTACGCGCAGTCCGCGGTGAAGTACGTCCAGGAGCCGTCACTCTTGACCAGGACCCGGTCCTTGTCGTCACCGAAGTCCGTGGTGCGCAGCCATAGCGCGCCCTCCTCCTCGAAGACGTGGCCGCCGTCACGCAGCCGGCTGACGGCGGCGTCCAGGTCGCCCCGGTCGTGCAGGTCCTTCTCGTTGAAGTAGGTGTCGAAGCGGGTGCCGAACGCGGCGAGCGATGTCTTGATCTCGTCGAACATCAGCTCCGTGCCCACCTCCCGGAACACGGCGGACGCCTCGGTCTCGGACAGGCCCAGGGCGTCGGGCCGCCGACGCAGTACGGCGGCCGCGATGTCCTCGATGTAGTCGCCGCCGTAGCCGTCCTCGGGCCCCGGCGCGCCGTGCGCCGCGGCGAGCAGGGAGCGGACGAAGCGGTCGATCTGTCCACCGGCGTCGTTGAAGTAGTACTCCCGTGACACGTCCGCGCCGGCGGCCTCCAGCAGCCGGGCCAGGACGTCGCCCACGACCGCCCAGCGGGCTCCGCCGATGTGGACGGGGCCGGTGGGGTTGGCGGAGACGAACTCCAGGTTGAGCCGCAGGCCACCCAGCCGGTCGGTGCGGCCGTAGGTGTCGCCGGCCAGGACGATGTCCCGGGCCAGGGCGCCGATCGCCGCGGCCTCCAGCGTGATGTTCAGAAAACCGGGGCCGGCGACCTCGGCCTTCGCGACTCCGGCCGCCGCGCTCACCAGCGGCGCCAGCGTCTCTGCGACGGCGCGGGCGGACAGGCCCGCGGACCTGGCGAGTTGCAGGGCGACGTTGGTCGAGTAGTCACCGTGTCCGCGGTGCCGCGGGCGCTCCACGCGGATCTCCTCGGGCACCTGTGCCGAGATGTGTCCTGACTGGATGGCCGTGTGGATGCCGTCGGAGATGACGGCCGCGATGTCTGCTGGAGTCAGCCGGTGCTCACCAGCCGGTGACACGTTCCCAGAACGCCTCGATCGCCGGTGCCGGGCCGGCCGGGCGGGTGCCGTCGACGATGTGGTAGCCGCGGTGCTGGGCGGCCGTGGCGCAGGCGTGGTTGGGAAGGACACGCAGACGGGTGCCCACCGGCAGGCGGGGCAGCACGGCGCCGTCGCGGGCCGTGAGGGTGCCGTGCTCCTGGCTCGCGGCCGTCATGACCAGGCCCGGAATGCGGCGGCCGGCGAGGTCGGCGACCAGGCCGTAGCCCTGGTCCTGCGCCTGGGCGGCGGTCCCGCGGTCGCGTGACATGGCCATCCAGCCGCCGTCGGTCATGATCCACCCGTGCTCGGGACGGTGACCGATGACCGTCACGACCACCGACAGGGCGATGTCCTCGATCCGGCAGACCCCCAGGCCGGCCATGACGAGGTCGAAGAAGACGTAGTTCCCGGCGCGCAGTTCGGTGACGCCGGTGAGGTCCTCGGCGGCGTGGGCGGTGGGGGTGGAGCCCACGCTGACGATGTTCACGGGCAGGCCGGCCGCGCGCAGCCGTTCGGCGGCGGCGACGGCGGTGTCACGTTCGTTCTTCGCCGCGAGGCGCTGGTCCTCGGCGGTGTGGGCGAAGTAGGACTCGCCCGCGTGGGTCAGGACGCCGTCCAGGCAGCCGGCGTCGTGCAGGACACGGCCGATCTCGACAAGCGTGGGATCGCCGGGCCTGATCCCGCCGCGGTGGCCGTCGCAGTCGATCTCGATCTGGGCGGGCAGGGGGATGCCCGCCCGGCGGGAGGCGTCGGTGACGAACGCCGCCTGTTCGGCACTGTCCAGCAGGACGCGCAGGGTGACGCCGCGGCGCGACAGGGCGATGATCCGCGGGAGTTTGCGGGGTTCGACACCCACGGCGTAGGTGATGTCGGTGTAGCCGCCGTCGGCGAACGCCTCGGCCTCCGCCAGTGTGGAGACCGTCACCGGGCAGGGCGTGCCGGAGTCCAGGTGGGCGGCGGCGTCGAGGCTCTTGGCGGTCTTCACGTGCGGGCGCAGCGTGACCCCGAGCCGGTCGGCCCTGTCCTTCAGCCGCGCGATGTTGCGCCGCATCGTGTGGACGTCGACGACGGCGAACGGGGTGTCCGGGTCCGCCAGGGTCGCCGGGGTGTTCACAGGAGTGTTCACGGTGGGAAGTCCCGCTTCGTCAGGATCGGACGCGTCGCGCCGCACGGTCGGTGGTCATGAGGTACCCCGGCTACTTGGCGTAGTTGTAGACGGTGGCCCTGGACACGCCCAGCAGGTCGGCGATGGTCTGGGCGGCGTCGCGGGAGTCGAAGTAGCCGTCGCGCTGCAGCTGCCGTACGAGGGTCCGCTTGTCCTCCCGGCTCAGTGAGCGGGGTGTCGCGGCGCGTTCCGCGGCATGGGCCTGCACCGCCCGGCGCAGTTCCCGCGTGTTCCGGTCGCGCAGGGTCTCCAGGGACTGCTCGCCGTGCTCGGTCTCCGTGGCCATCAGGTTGGACAGCGCGAGGGTCACCGAGGACAGGACGGAGACGTCCAGGTTCAGGCAGAGGGCCGCGATGTACTGCCCCGCGGCGTTCTTGATGCCGATGGAGGTGCTCTTGGCCGGGCGGCCGTCGGGGAACTGGTTGGGGTAGTTCTGGATGACGCTGGGGTAGTCGGGGTCCTCGATGCGGGCCAGGCCCAGCTCCGTGGCGGAGTCGCCGACCCGGCGGCCGGAGAGGTTGTTCTCGATCGTCCGGATCGCATGCCGCGGTTGCCGCAGGTCGTGCAGGACGACTTCGCACAGTCCCGGGAACATCCGGCCCAGCGCTACGGCGATCTTCTCGGTCTCGCGGATGAGGTGCTCGTCGGCCTCGGCGGAGGCCGCCCTGTCCGCTGCCGCCTCGTCCACGGGGAGCCGCCTTTCCACCAAGGCCTTAGACCGATTGTCCACCTCTGGATGAACAGTCTAGATCAGCGGCCGTGTTTGTCCAGCCGCCGGGGCCTGGCCGTCGGGACCTTACGCCGACGGCGGCCCGCCCGGTTCTCCGGGACAGGCCGCCGGCGACTGGCTGGGCGGAGCGCTACAGGGCGCGTTCCAGGCGGTCGGCCATCAGCTTGACGAAGCGGGCCGGGTCCTTCGGCTGCCCGCCCTCGGCGAGCACGGCCAGGCCGTGGAGGAGTTCGGCGGTCTCGGTCAGCTCCGTGTGGTCCTCGCGCTCCTTGTAGGCCTGGTTCAGACCCTTCACCAGCTGGTGGTCCGGGTTGAGTTCCAGGATCCGCTTGGCACGCGGCACCTCCTGGCCCATCGCGCGGTACATGTTCTCCAGCGCCGGGGTCAGGTCGTCCGCGTCGGAGACCACACAGGCCGGGGAGACGGTGAGGCGGGAGGACAGGCGCACCTCCTTGATGTCCTCGTCCAGCTGCTCCTTCATCCAGCCGAGCAGCCCCGCGTAGTCCTCGGTCCGCTGCTCGCGCTCGCCGTCGCCCTTGTCCTCGTCCTTGGCGCCGAGGTCGATCTGACCCTTGGCGACCGACCGCAGCTTCCTGCCCTCGTACTCACCGACGGCGTCGGCCCACACCTCGTCGACGGGGTCGGTGAGCAGGAGCACCTCGATGCCCCGGTCCCGGAAGGCCTCCATGTGCGGGGAGTTCTCGATGCTCTGCCGGGACTCGCCGGCGAGGTAGTAGATGTCCTCCTGGCCGTCCTTCATCCGCTCCGCGTACCCCTTGAGCGTGGTCGGCTCGGTGTCGTGGTGCGTGCTCGCGAAGGACGCGAGGGCGAGGATGGCGTCGCGGTTCTCCGGGTCGGTGACCAGCCCCTCCTTCAGGACGGTGCCGAACTCCCGCCAGAACGTGGCGTAGCGTTCCTGGTCCTTGGTCATCATGTCCTTGACCGTGGACAGGACCTTCTTCGTCAGCCGTCGCCGCATCATCTCGATGTGGCGGTCCTGCTGGAGGATCTCCCGGGACACGTTGAGCGAGAGGTCGGCCGCGTCGACGACGCCCTTGACGAAGCGGAGGTACGGCGGCAGCAGCGCCTCGCAGTCGTCCATGATGAACACGCGCCTGACGTACAGCTGCACACCGCGCCGGAAGTCCCGGGTGAACAGGTCGTGGGGTGCGTGCGCCGGGAGGAACAGCAGGGCCTGGTACTCGAAGGTGCCCTCGGCCTGGAGCCGGATCGTCTCCAGCGGGTCGCGCCAGTCGTGGCCGATGTGCTTGTACAGCTCGTGGTACTCGTCGTCGGACACCTCGTCACGCGGGCGCGCCCACAGGGCCTTCATCGAGTTCAGCGTCTCGACGCCGGGCGCCTCGTCGCCCTCGCCCTGCTCCGGGACCATCCGGATGGGCCAGGTGATGAAGTCCGAGTACCGTTTGACGATCTCCCTGATCTGCCACGGGGAGGTGTAGTCGTGGAGCTGGTTCTCCGGGTCGGCGGGCTTCAGGTGGAGCGTGACGGAGGTGCCCTGCGGCGCGTCGTCGACCGGCTCCAGCGTGTAGGTGTCCTCGCCGCGCGATGTCCAGCGGGTGCCCTGGCTCTCGCCGGCGCGCCGGGTCACCAGGGTGACCTCGTCGGCCACCATGAAGCCGGAGTAGAAACCGACGCCGAACTGCCCGATGAGCCCCTCGGCCCCGGCCGCGTCCTTGGCCTCGCGCAGCTCCTGGAGGAACGTGGCGGTGCCGGAGTTGGCGATCGTGCCGATGAGCTGCCCGACCTCGTCGTACGACATCCCGATGCCGTTGTCCCGCACGGTGAGGGTGCGGGCGTCACGGTCGATGTCGATGTCGATGTGCAGGTCGGACACGTCGGCGTCCAGCGAGTCGTCCCGCAGCTTCTCCAGACGCAGCTTGTCCAGCGCGTCGGAGGCGTTGGAGACGAGCTCCCGCAGGAAGACGTCCTTGTTCGAGTAGACCGAGTGGATCATCAGCTGCAGCAGCTGACGGGCCTCCACCTGAAACTCAAGCGTTTCAGTCGGCATGTTCGCGCATTCCTCACAGGTGTGATCGCCAGAACTGACGTCATCCACTGTAAAACACCATGTCAGGGAGCCGGCTGGGATACGGCGGGGGTGGCTGGAACCAGCCCCTTCGGCGCCCGCGGGACCGGCGGCGACGGCGGATCGGCCGACAGGCCCAGGGAGGTGCCGGGCGGCTCAGCGCCCGGCCAGCTGGGGCGGGCGGGCGTGCGCGGAGGCAGGGTCTGCGGCGAGGTACCGGCACAGCGCCTGCCGGGCGGCGCAGGCGGCGGCCTCGGCCAGGGCCGCGCAGGTGGTCGGCGCGAGGGCGAGGGAGAGCGGCAGCGGGGCGGGGACGGGCAGGGGTGGCACGGCCTCGGGGAGCGGCCTCGGCAGGGTCGGGGTGTCGGGGCTGTGGGCGGGCAGACAGGTCAGGCCCAGGCCCGCGGCGACCGCGGCACGCAGCCCGGGCACGTCGGGGCCTTCATAGGCGAGGTGCCAGGGATGTTCCCGGGCGGCGAGCGTGGCGAGGACGTGCCGGCGCAGGCTGCACGGCTCCCCGCACAGGGCGATCGGTACGGAACCGGGCCCGTCCGGCGGGACGTTGCCGTACCAGGCGAGGGGCACCGCGCCGACGAGTCGCGCGCCGGGGTCGCGGGGCGCGCGCAGCACCAGGGCGAGGTCGAGTTCGCCGGCCGCCACCCGGGCCGTGAGCGGTTCGCTGAGGCCGGTGTGCACGGTCGGGCGGATCCACGGGAGCAGGTCCACCAGGGCGGCGAGGAATTCCGGGAGGGCGGCTTCGAGGAACGGGGAGACGCCGATGCCGACGGCGGTCCGGCGTTCGGCGCTGGCGATGCGGGTGGCGGCCTCGTCGTTGAGGGCGACGAGACGGCAGGCGTAGTGGTGCAGCTCCCGCCCCGCGTCGGTGAGTTCCAGACGCCGTCCGGTGCTGGCGAAGACCGGGCCGCCCAGTACCGCCTCCAGGCGCCGTATGTGCTGGCTCACGGCGGGCTGGGTGAGGGACAGGGCCTGTGCCGCCCGCCGGAAGCCTCCCGTGCGCATGATGGTGACAAGCGTGCGCAGCTGGCCGACGTCCAGGTTGCGATACACCGGCTCCCCTTTCCTGTGCAACCGGTCTTCGCCGAGGCGTAGCCGATCACTTCCCCTGCCCCCACGACTTCCATGGACATCCACAGCACTTTCACATCATGGGAACTTTTTACCGGCCCTTTCCGCACTCCCCGTCGGGGGCCCGCTCATTTCGGACAGGTGCACGCTACAGCAACCTGGCGCCGGCAAGGCTTGAATGGCGTCGCGTTGCCCGGGCCACCCTTATGAAAGACTGGCTGAAAAGCGACCGTTAAGGCGGCGCAAGAGGCCCGCACGGGGTCTCCGCGGAACCGAACCCGTTTCACTTCACCCCTCCTACCTGCGCAAACAAAGACTCACACGCAGGTCGTGAAAAGCAACGTTGATCGGGTCGATAAGCAACAGAAGTTTGCCCGTCCCCGGTGACCGCACTTAGTCTCGTGGCAGCTCACGGGGGGCAGATTCCACGTGCACCCAACCTTGGATTCCCCGGGAGCCGAAGGATCAGGGAATATCTTTACGGGGAAGGTTCGACCATGCCGCAGACAACGGCCGCCGGGGATTCCGCACACACCGAGCTGTGGAATCCGGAAACCTATGACGCACTGCGTCGGCAGCTCATCCCCTCTTTCGATCTCCTCTACGACAGCGCGGTCGGCGCGGTGGCCATGACGGTGGGGCCGGCCCCGCGCGTCCTGGACCTGGGCGCGGGCACCGGCCTGCTCAGTGCGGCGATCCGCGACCGGCTTCCCGGGGCCGGTCTCGTGCTCCAGGACCGCTCCGAGCTGATGCTCGGCCAGGCGCGGCAGCGGTTCGCCGCGGACGACCAGGTGTCGGTGCGCGTGGCCGACCATCTCGACGAGCTGCCCTCCGGTCCGTTCGACGCCGTGGTGTCCGCGCTCTCCATCCACCACCTGACGCATGAACAGAAGCGGGATCTGTTCGTCCGGATCCGCGAAATCCTTCGCCCCGGCGGGATTTTCGTCAATGTCGAGCAGGTTCTGGCGCCGACGGGCGCGCTGGAGAAGATGTACGACCAGCAGCACGAGGCCCATGTGCACGCATCCGGAACTCCGGCCGAGGAATGGGCCGCAGGCCGTGAGCGCATGAAGCACGACATCCCCATCGACGTCGACACCCAGCTCGGATGGCTGCGCGAAGCGGGCTTCGGCACCGTCGACTGCCTCGCCAAGGACTGGCGTTTCGCCACCTATGCGGGCTGGAACGAGGCGTGACGCCGCGCGCAAGGGCCACCGTACGAAGCAGGACACCCCGCACGAGGCAAAAAACGTACGCGCCCGTCCGGCTTCGCACCGGCCCCGGCCGGACCGGCCGGTCGACCCACGCATCGAGGTGAAGCGTGCTCTACCAAGCCCTGTGTGACATCGCGGCGCGGCAGCCCCACGCCCGTGCCGTCACCACCACCGACGGCACGGCGGTCGACTACGCGGAGCTCGTCGAGCTGGTCGACCGCACGGCCGCCGGGCTGCGCGAACACGGCATCGGCGCGGGCGACGCCGTCGCGTGCTCGCTGCGCAACAGCATCGGCTATGTCGCCCTCATCCTGGCCGTGGCGCGGACCGGCGCCCGGTACGTGCCGCTGATGGACAACTTCGACGCGGCCGACACCGCGACGGCACTGCGCCTGACCGGGCCCCGTGTCGTCGTCACCGACCACGGCCGCGCACTGCCCGCCGGCGCACCGCCCCGGGTCCGGCTCGACGACCTCACCGCCGCGGCTCCGGCCTCCCGCGCGCCCGGTGCGGAGCACGCCGGGATCTTCCGTGCGCTGTGGACGTCCGGATCGACCGGCTTTCCCAAGCAGATGGTGTGGCGGCAGGACCGGTTCCTGCGCGAGCGCCGCCGCTGGCTGGCGGACACCGGGATCACCGCCGAGGACGTGTTCTTCTGCCGGCACACCCTCGACGTCGCCCACGCCACCGACCTGCATGTCTTCGCCGCCCTGCTGTCCGGTGCCGAGCTGGTGCTCGCCGATCCGCACGCGGCACCGGACGTGCTGCTGCGGCAGATCGGGGAACACGGCGCCACCGCGATGAGCGCGCTGCCGCGCCACTACGAGGAGTACGTGCGGGCGGCGGCCGGCGGTCCGGCTCCCGGCCTCACACGGCTGCGCAGGCCGCTGTGCGGCGGCGCGTATCTCAGCCCCGCCCAGATGAGGGATGCAGCGGAGGTGCTGGGCATCCACATCCGGCAGATCTACGGCTCGACCGAGTTCGGCCTGGCGCTCGGCAACATGGCCGACGTACTCCAGGCGGATCTGGGGATGTTCGCGGTCGACGGAGTCGGCACCCGGCTCGAACCGCTGTCCGCGGACCGCTCCGACCTGGGCGAGCTGGTGCTGTCGTCGGACTGCACGAGTGAGGGCTATGTGGGCAGCGACGAGGCGAACGCCCGCACCTTCCGCGGTGCCGAGTTCTGGACCGGCGACGTGGCCGAGCGGCAGGCGGACGGCTCGCTGCGCATTCTGGGCCGGGTCACCGAGGTCCTGGCGGCCGCCGGCGGTCCACTGCCCGCACCGGTCCTGGACGAGGAGATCGCCGCGCAGTGCCCGGTCCTGGAATCCGTGACCCTGCCCGCCCGCCCCGGCGAGTACCGCAACGACGTCCTGGTCGCGGTGCACGCCGACCCCGAGCGGCCCGAGCACGAGGTCCGCAAATCCGTCGAGGCCGTGCTGCGCGGCCGAGCGCTCCAGGGCACCGTCCGCCTCACCGACGACATCCCGCACACTCCCGTCGGCAAGCCCGACAAGCCGCTGCTGCGCAAGCGCTGGCAGAGCGAGGCCGACGAGACGCCGCCCTCCCACGACAGGGCGTCGGCCCACCCGGACGACACGGAGAAGCCGCATGTCTGAACTCTTGCCGGACGACGGCCAGGTCATCCACTTCGAGGACACCGGCGAGGGCCCGCCGCTGCTCCTGGTCCACGGCCTGGGCGCGCCCTCGGCCTTCTTCGCCCGCACCGTCGCCGAACTCTCCCGCGACCACCGCGTCATCACCGTGGACCTGCGCGGCCACGGCGCCACCCCGCAGGGAGCCGAGCCCCTCACCGTGGACCGCTGTGCCGCTGATCTGCACGCGCTGACCGAGAAGCTGGACGTACAGGGGCTGACCCTGCTCGGCTGGTCCCTGGGCGCGACCGTGGCCTACCGCTACCTGGACCGGTACGGCACCGCCCGGGTCCGCGGCCTGGTCTCCGTCGAGCAGAGCCCCTACCTGCTGACCGAGGAGGGCTGGGAGCACGCGGCCTTCGGGGCGCTGGACGCCGCCGGCGCCACGGAGGCCGACCGCATGCTGGGCGCGGCGGACCGTGGCGTCACCGCGGCACTGGTGGCGAGCTTCTTCGCCGAAGGCAGCACTCCTCCCCGGGAGTTGACGGACGAGCTGACGGATGCCGCCACCCGGTGTGCCAGCGAGGCCAAGCGGCAGCTGTGGCAGGACGTGCTGCGGCAGGACTGGCGCGGGCGCCTGCCCTCGCTCGGGCTGCCCGTGCTGTTCCTGCACGGCGCCCGGAGCCGGATCTACCCCAGCGCCGTCGGTCACTGGCTGGCGGACGCGGTCCCCGGCTCCCGCCTGGAGGTCTTCGAACACAGCGGTCACCTCCCCTTCCTGGAGGAGCCCGAGCACTTCCACCGCGTCATCCGCGCATGGGTGCGCCGATGACGAGAGCCGAACGAACGGAAGCGATGCACCGATGACCACGGAACCCGCAGAGCGGCCCGCCGGCCTCCGGCTGTGCTGGATCTACCCCGACCGCGGCACCGAGCGGATGCGCGCCAAGGAATGGACGCACGTCTGGGGCATCTACGAGGAGGTGGCCCGGGAGCGCGGCTGGAGGCTGTCCCTGCACAAGCCGGAGGAGGTGTCCGTGGACGCCGCGGGCCCCGGTGCCCCCCGGGTCTTCCTGGACGGCACCCCCGTCACCCCGCGGGACACGGTGTTCGTGACCTCACTGTGGTCGCTGGCGCACCACACCGTCGACGTCTGCAACCAGCTCTATCTGTACACGATCCTGGAGGCGGCCGGGTTCCACCTGCCGATCCCGCCCCGGCTGTCGTTCATCGCCAACGACAAGACCGCGACCATGCTGCACCTCGCGGACAGCCCGCTGCCGCAGGTGCCGACGGTACGCATCGGCGTGGGCAGGGACTCACCGACCCGGACGTACGAGGCGGCCCTGGACGCCGTGAGCTATCCCCTCATCGTCAAGCCCGCCTACTGGGGCATGGGCCAGGGCGTGTGTCTGGTGCGCAGCGCCGAGGAACTCAAGGGCGTGGCCGGGCTGGCCGCCGGCGCGGAGACGGCGCTGGTCTGCCAGCCGTATCTCGGCGAGGGCATCGAGGACTTCCGGGTCTACGTCATCGACGGCAAGGTGCACACGGTGCTGCGCCGCATCCCGAAGGGCGCTTCGCTGACGGCCAACCTGTCGTCGGGCGGCGGGATGGAGCATGTGCCGCTGCCGCCGCAACTCGCCGACACCGTCGACTACGTCGTCTCCCGTATGCCCATGCCGTACATCGCCGTCGACTTCCTGCACGACGGGCAGCGGTTCTGGCTGTCCGAGGTGGAGCCCGACGGCGCGGTCGGCTTCCCCGGCTCGCCGCAGGCGGCCCTCGAACAGCGGCAGATCATCGCGGCACGCTTCGACGCGTACCGCGCCGCGCACCAGAAGTTCCTGCGTGCCGGCGAGGGCCGTGGCCTCGGCGGTCACCCGCGGGACGGCGGCGCCGGCCCGCGGACCAGCGAACGTCCGGACCAGGAGAAGAAGAGCACACGATGATCGGGCAGATTCCGACCGACCACCTGCTGGCGCACGCCAGGAAGCTGTCCGGCGCCGGCGGCCCGCCCGTAGCGGGGACCGCGCGGGAGGTGACCGACCTCGCCGTCAGCGGACCCGCCGAGATCTATGCCCAGACCCGACTGGCCGCGCGCGGCGCCGGCAGTGTCCTGATGTCCAGCGGCGGCACGACGGGCACACCCAAGCTGACGCACGTCCCGCACGGCATGGCTCTGGAGCGGCTGCTGGAGTTCTGGCGGCCCCTGCGGCCGGGCGACACCCTGCTCAACCTGTTCAACGCGGGCCGCATGTGGGGCTCCCACTACTACATGCAGACCCTCGCCGAGAAGTCCCGCTGCACGGTCGTGCCCTCCGGTCCCTACGAGCCCGACGAGGTCGGCCGCTGGCTGCCGCTGTTCGAGGAGGTCGGGGTCGACGCCCTGGCGGGCACACCCACCGGGCTCGCCGACTTCGCCCGGGGCGTCCTGGACGCCGGGCGCACCCTCCCCGTACGCACCATCGTCTGGATGGCCGAACCCTGGACCGGCAACAAGCGCGAGCTGGTCCGCGAGGCGTTCCCCGAGGCCGGTCTGTGGGGCAACTACGGCTCGGTGGAGACCTGGGTGATGGCCGCCAACCAGCCCGGCTGCGACGAGACGGTCCTGCACCTGCTGCCCGACCAGATCATGGAGCCGGACGAGGGCGGCGCCCTGCTGAGCCGCATCGGCGACGGCTGGACCGTCCCCGTGGTGCGCTACCGCCTCGGTGACCGGGTGGCACCGGCCGTCTGCCGCTGCGGACGCCCCGACGGACTGACGGTGCTCGGCCGCGCCGACGACTCGGTGACCCTGCGCAGCGCCCTGTTCAAGGTGAGCGAGCTGATCGACGTGGTGCGCGGGGAACCGGGTGTCGTCGAGGCGCAGTTGAGGCTCACCCGCAGCACCGACTCGGCGCGGGCGGCGAGCGCGCTCACGCTCGATTTCACGGGCACCGCCGGCCCGGACGCCGTATGCGCCCGGCTGACGGGCGAGTTCTACCACCTGGCGGCGGTGGCACGGCAGTACCCGGGCTCCCTGCGGGCCCGGCGGGTGAGCCGGCTGGCCCGGATCGAGCGGACCAACAAGGTCCCGGCGATGCTGTGGCAGGACCACGACGAACAGCGGGACGGCGACGGCGGGAGCACCGCATGAGCAAGCTGCGGGGAAACCCCTGGGCGATCCTGGTCGTCCTGTCCCTCGGGTTCTTCATGACGCTGCTGGACCTGACGATCGTCAACATCGCCATTCCCAGCATGATCGGCAGCCTGCACGCCTCGTTCGACGAGGTGTTGTGGTCGATGAACGGCTACATCCTGGTGCTCGCCGCGCTGTTGATCACCGCGGGTCGCCTCGGCGACCTGCGGGGTCCGCGCCAGCTGTTCGCCGTCGGCGTCGCCCTGTTCACGCTGGCGAGTCTGGGGTGCGCCCTGGTGGACAGCCCGGCCCAGCTGATCGCCGCCCGCGTGGTGCAGGGCCTCGGCGCGGCGCTGCTCGTCCCGCAGACCATGACCCTGATCGTCGGGGCCTTTCCCGCCGAGCGGCGCGGTGCGGCACTCGGCGTGTGGGGGGCGGTCGCGGGGGTCGCCGCGGTGGCGGGTCCGGCGCTGGGCGGGCTGCTGGTCAGCGGCCCCGGCTGGCGGTGGATCTTCTTCGTCAACGTGCCCGTGGGCGTGGCCGTGCTGGCCGTCCTCTTCCTCGTCGTCCCGGACATCCGTCAGGGCACCGCACACCGGCTCGATCTCACCGGCGTCCTGGTGTCGGCGAGCGCCGTGTTCTGTCTGACCTTCGCCCTGACCGAGGGCGAGCGCTTTCACTGGAACGGTGTCGTCTGGGCGCTGCTGGTCGCCGCGGTCGTCCTCTTCGCGGTCTTCGTCGCGCAGCAGCGGCGCCGCCAGGACCGCGAGCCCCTGGTGCCGTTCGCGCTGTTCCGCAACCGGAACTACACGGTGATGAACGTCGTCTCGGCGGCGATCTCGGTCGGTGTGCTCGGCCTGATGCTGCTGCTCTCGCTGTACTTCCAGAACGTCCTGCACTTCAGTGCCCTGAAGGCGGGTCTCGCGCTTGCTCCGGCCTCGGTGGTGTCGATGGCGCTCGCGCCGTTCGCCGGACGGCTCACCGACAAGGTGGACGGCAAGTACGTGCTGCTGACCGGCATGGTGCTGACCGCCGTCGGCATGCTGTGGAACGCGCTGGTGATGGGCCCGCACACGGCGTGGGCCGCCTTCCTGGCCCCGATGGTGGTGGTCGGCGCGGGCAACGGCTGTCTCATCGCCCCGATGGCCGCCGTGGCGATGCGGGGCGTCGAGCCGGCGGTCGCCGGCGCCGCCTCGGGGGTGCTCAACACCGTGCGGCAGCTGGGCTCGGTGGTCGGCAGCGCCGCGGTCGGCGCGCTGGTGCAGACGCGGACGGCGGGGGGCCACGACGGCGTCTCGGCGATGCGTACCTCGATGGCGCTGCCCATCGCGGTCATCGTGCTCGGCGCCCTGGCCTGTGCGGCGGCCCGGCGCGAGGGCGCCCCACCCACGGCTCCGTCCGCCGAACAGGCCACCGAAGCCGCGACATCCGGAAGGGGTACGCAGTCGTGACACCCGTCCCCGAGTACGCGACGACCGGCGGACGCCCGGGAGTCATGCCGTCCGGGCGCTATGCACCACCACGGCCCCCGGACCTGCCCGACCGCACCTGGCCCGGCAAGACCCTCACCGCGGCGCCCCGCTGGCTCTCCACGGACCTGCGGGACGGCAACCAGGCGCTGATCGAGCCGATGAGCCCCGACCGCAAGCTACGGCTGTTCGAGACGCTCGTGGACATGGGCTACCGCGAGATCGAGATCGGTTTCCCCGCCGCGAGCAGCACCGACCACGCGTTCGTACGGCGGCTGATCACCGAGGACCGCGTCCCCGACGACGTACGGATCTCGGTCCTCACGCCGGCCCGTGACGAGCTGATCGACCGCACCGTGCGCTCCCTGGCCGGTGCCCGCGCCGCCACCGTCCACCTCTACAACGCCACCTCCCCGTTGTTGCGCCGTGTGGTGTTCGGCGCCACGCGGGAGGAGTGCAGAACCCTCGCCGTGCGCGGCACCGAGCACGTCCTCAAGTACGCGGAACAGCAACTGGCCGACTGCGACCTGGGCTTCGAGTACTCCCCCGAGTTCTTCAGCGAGACGGAGGGGGACTTCGCGCTGGAGGTCTGCGAGGCGGTCATGGACGTCTGGCAGCCGGGACCCGGCCGCGAGATCGTCCTCAACCTGCCCGCGACGGTCGAGTGCGGCACGCCCAACGTCTACGCCGACCAGGTCGAGCGCATGAGCCGGAGCCTGTCCCGCCGGGCGCACGTGGCCCTGTCGGTCCACCCGCACAACGACCGCGGCACCGCCGTGGCCGCCGCCGAACTGGCCGTGCTGGCGGGCGCCGACCGCATCGAGGGCTGTCTGTTCGGAGGCGGCGAGCGCACCGGCAACGTCTGCCTGGTCACCCTCGGCCTCAATCTGCACGCCCAGGGCGTCGATCCCGGCATCGACTTCTCCGACATCGACGCCGTCCGCCGCACCGTCGAGGCGTGCACGGGCCTGCCGGTCCACCCCCGCCACCCGTACGCGGGCGACCTCGTCTACACCTCCTTCTCCGGCTCCCACCAGGACGCGATCAAGAAGGGGTTCGAGGCGATGGAGGCACACGCCGCGCACGACGGTGTGCCGCTGGAGCGGGCCCGGTGGGCGGTCCCCTATCTGCCGATCGACCCGGCGGACGTCGGCCGCTCGTACGAGGCCGTCATCCGGGTCAACAGCCAGTCGGGCAAGGGCGGCGTGGCCTATCTGATGCGCCAGGAGCACGGCTTCGAGCTCCCGCGCCGTCTGCAGATCGAGTTCGCGCGCGTGGTCCAGGAACACACGGACGCCGACGGCGGCGAGATCACCGCGGACCGGCTGGGCGCACTGTTCCGGACGGAGTACCTGGACGCGGCCGGCTCCGGGGACGGGCAGGGCACGGACGTCCGGGTCCTGGCGTACGAGGAGCAGCCGCGGCGCGCACCGGACGGGACGTCCCAGGTCGTCGTCTACGCCGAGTGTGCGACCGAGGGCGCTGCCGCGGCCCGTACCGTGTGGGGCGTGGGCTGCGCGGCGGACCGCGCGCGGGCGCTGGAACGGGCCCGGGCCGCCGCCGCCGCACGGGCTCGGCGGGCTCACCTCCCCGCGGCGCCCGCGTCCGGGCGCCCGTCAGCGGCCGTGGCCGGGTGATCCCCACCCAGGGACGCGAAGAACCCCTCCAGAGCGGCCGTGACCTCCACCGGCCGCTCCAGGGACGGCAGATGACCGGTGTCGGGCAGTTCGATGTGCCGTGCTCCCGGGATCTCCTGCTGCAGCAGCGTGGCCACCTCCCGGATCTCCGGGACGTCGCACAGCCCGCTGATCACCAGCGTCGGAGTCGTCACCTGCGCGAGGCGTTCCCTGGCCGGGGGCCGCGGGAGCAGTTCGGTGGCGCGTGGCGCGCTCCAGATCCGCTGCCGGGTCAGCCGGCCCATCTCCACGGCGCGCCGCCACACCTCGGGACACACCGCCGTGCGGTCCCGGCCCTCCCCCGCCACGAGGAACTCCGCGTCCGCCTCCGCGACGGCGTCCAGGTCGGCGGGTTCGATCCGCTCGGCGGTGCCCGCCTCGTAGCGCCGCAGCCGCTCCGCCGGGACCACGGCGTGCAGCCGCCGCCGGGCCCGGTCCACCATCGTCCGCGGCCACTGGTGCCCCGAGAGGCCGGGGGCGACCAGGACGAGCGCCCGGAACCGGTCCGGCCTGGTCAGTGCGGCGTCCAGGGCGATCCCGCCGCCGTCGGACGCCCCGACGACCGCGGCCCGTCGGACCCCGCGCTCGTCCATCAGCGCGATCAGATCCAGATGGTGGCCGAACTCCCCGACCGCGTCCGCGGAGGCACCCCGGCCCCGCCAGTCGTAGCGGATCACCCGGTAGCCGGCCGCCAGGGCGGTGAACTGCGCGTCCCACATGCGCCGGTCCGCGCAGCCCGCGTGCACGAACACGACGGCCTCGCCGCTGCCCGCCTCGTCGTACGCGATCTCCGCCCGGGTCGCCGGGGCCTGCCGAGCCGTGCCGATGACCAACACCCACCTCCGTGCCGTACCGTCGCGCTCCGCGCGCTCAGCTGCGGCCTACCCGTCGGGGTGCGGGAGGCCCGGCGCGTTCACGCCGGGCGAACAGCGCGAAAGGAAGGAACAAGGCAAAGAGGTGGAGAACGCGGTGAAGGGGGAAGGCACACGCCCTCCCCCGGCCCCGATTACCCGAAACGTCATCGCCCCCGGCGCCGGCCCACGGCAGGATGGTGGATGTCAGCAGCCGACCGACCGGGAAGGACCCGATGTCCGCCTACGCGATAGCCCACCTTCAGGAAGCCGCCCCGCACCCGGAGATCGCCGAGTACATCGCACGCGTCACCGCCACCTTCGAGCCGTACGGCGGCCGGTTCCTCGTGCACGGCGCCGCGCACGAAGTGAAGGAGGGCTCCTGGCCCGGGCACGCCATCGTGATCGGCTTCCCGTCGATCGAGCAGGCACGGGCATGGTGGGACTCCGACGCGTACCAGGCCATCGCCCCCCTGCGGTCCCGGCACATCGAGGGCGACATCATCCTCGTTCCGGGCGTGAGCGAGGACTACGACGCGGCCGCCACCGCACGGGCCATGCTGGAGAGCCTCCCCGACCACGGCTAGGCCCACCGCACCGCGTTGACGGCTGGTGGCCGGTGGTTCAGCAGCCCATGGTCCAGGTGTGCGAGCCGCCCTGGTCGTTCGCGGCGGCGGTGTAGCCGACCTCCTCGCCCGGGGCCAGACAGATGGTGACATGGCCCGACAGCTCGCGGCCCGAAGTACACCTGGACATGGTCCTTGACCCCGGGCCCGGAGATGCCGTGGTTCGCCCAGGAGGAGTCGTGCCCGGCCATGTCACCCTCCCACCAGTGGTCGTCCCCGCTGTGCTCGATCTTCAGCCCCTGGAAGTTGGCGTCCGTCCACACACAGAAGTTCCCGCTGCCGCAGGGCACCGCCTGCGCCGAGGCGGAGGTGGCGAGCACGGCCCCGGCGGACAGGGCGGTGGCGACGAGCAGGGCGGCGAGGCGCTTGGTCATGACGATGGGTTTCCTTTCGGTCGGTGGCACCGGTGCCGGTGCCACTGGTCTGTGATGCGTCGCCGTCACGGGTGACGGGTCAGGAGGACGGTGGCTTCGGCGACGGCATGGGTCCGCAGCCGCTGCCACTCGGTGATCTCGGCCCGGTGCCGGGCGCGGACCTCGGCCAGCGTGCGGTGGGTCGCGGTGGCCTCCGGTCGCAGGTTGTCCACGACCACCGAGGTACGGAACCAGCGCACCTGGTCGCCGTACAGGCGCCGTTGGGCCGCCGCTAGGCAGCCGTCCGTGTGGGCGAGGACCACATATCCCGTGGGCAGGCGGACGGACAGTTCCGCCGGGCCCGTGCCGAACAGCGCCTCGGAGAGCCGCTGTTGCCCGGCAGGCGAGGGTGTGCGGGTGCCGGGTCGGGGCGGGGCGAGGCCGCGGTGGGCGAGGCAGTCGTCGGTGAGTTGCCGCGTGGCGGCCTTGACCACGTCGTCGGCGGAGGGGCGGGGGGACGTGTCCGCCCTCGTCGTGCAGGCGGTCAGGGAGAGGCCCAGCGCCAGGAGCGCGGCGCCGGCCGGCAGAAGGGGTCGCATCGGTTCAGCCCGGCTGGCATCCCATCGTGGTGTCGCTGACGCCGTCGAATCTCTGCGCCCATTCCCAGGAGTTGGCGTAGTCGTCGGGCCGGATCGCGCGGTACAGACAGCCGTCGGGCCGGTAGCTGATCGCGTAGACGGTGACGGGGGCGTGCGAGTCGAAGGAGTACGCGTGCCGCTTCACGCGGGGGTCGGCCTCCTTGTAGCCGGGTGGCGCGTAGTCCCAGGCGCCGCCGGGCCCCATCTGGTCGGGCTCGGGCCAGAAGTACACGTGTCCGGGGGGCACGGCGGCGGGGGTGGACGGGGCGGCGGCCGGGACGAGGGCAGCCGCCAGCGCGGACATGATCACGAGGGGACGCATGGCCAGGGCATGCCCGAGGGGTTGTCGCCCCATGCGGCTCCTGCGCCCGGTTCACCTCTTCCAGCGATCATGGAGCGAGGGCGGCCGGGAACGCGCTCGCGCACGCGGTCACCGCGCGGGCCACTCCGCCTCAACTCGCCGAGCCCCGGGGGGCGTTGCCCCGGCCGAGCGGGGCATGCCTCAGTGGGCGCCCAGTTGCGTCATCTGCGAGAGGACGTCCACGACGCCCCAGATCTCGGCGATGCGGCCGTCCTCGAAACGCAGGACGAAGATCTCGCCGTAGCTGACGGGCCTGCCGGTCGGCGGCACACCACGGAATGCGCCCCGGTGGGTCCCGGTCACCGTGTTCCTGGCCACGACCTTGTCCCCCTCGGCGATCACGTCCTCGACCGTGACATGGATGTCGGGAAACGCGCCAAGGAGCACCGACCACACCTGCTTGAGTGCCTGGACCCCCGTCATGCCTATCGGGACCGGCGCGTGGAACACCAGGTCCGGCGTGACCAGTTCATCGATCGTCTTCGCGATGACGTCCGGATCACCGCTGTTCACGGCTCCGTTGAGGCGGTGGGCGATCTCCTTGTTGCGGGTGATCTCATCCCTGGCCATGCGGCTTCCCCTGTTCTCCCCGGACTGGTACGGACGTGACCGGCCGGGTTCCGGCCACACACATGTGACGGAACGGCGCCCAGCGATGTGACATCACGCATGCCTCCTCACCGCGGGTGCGACCCGGCAGTGGCCCCGGAGCGCGCGCAGCGGGGCGAGCGCCCGCGCCCACGCCAGCAGTTCGTCGACCAGCCCGTGCACTTCGGAGACGTGCAGCTCCCGCGGACGGAACTCGGCGAAGTTCTCGAAGTGGGGCGGTGTTGTACTCGGGGGTGACGATGACATAGGCGTCGTAGGAGCCGATCCGCTCGGCCCAGCGCCGGGTGTGCGGCTGCCCGCCGGGCGCCATGCGCGCCGGGACCGCCTCGTCGAGCATTCGAAGTCCGCGGTGCCGCCCGCAGGCGGGCCTGGTGTGCTTCGCGCAGGAGGGCCCAGGCGTCCGCGACGGGGCCCAGGGGGGCGAGTTGGTCGGGGTTGGTGACCGTGCGGATCGCCTGGATCCGTCCGTCCAGGACGCCGAGTGTCCAGGTGTTGACGACCTTGCCCTCGCGGTCGCGGAAGACCGCGCCGGGTTCCCCGTTCACCCGGCGTGGTTCCATGACGCCGCCGATACCGGCGAACCGGGGGGGAGGAGCACGCGAGCATGTGGCACACCTGGTCGGCGCCGAAGAGCCCCCCGGACCACCGCGGCGCCTTGCCGCCGCTGTCCGCGACCATACGGACGTCGGCGGCGAGCAGGTCCCGCAGCCCGTCGACGTCGCCGTGCCGCAAGGCGTCGAAGAACCGTTCCGCGAGTTCCTCGCGTTCCTTGCGGCCGGCCTCGAACCGTGGCCTGCCCGCGCGCATGTGGCGGCGCGCGCGTACGGCGAGCTGGCGGCAGGCCCGTTCGTGGGGACTGAGCCGCTCCAGCTAGAGCAGGGACGCCATGGCCAGGGAGTCGGCCCGCTCCGCCGCGTGCTCCGGGTCCTGGTACGGGTCGGTGAGCAGCGGCTCGGGGAACCACGGCCCGACGTACTCCTCGCGCCGCACCCGGGCCGAGCGCAGCACGTCGATCGAGATCCGGGTGACCGTGGCCGAGAGGAACGCCCTGGTCGATGCGGGCCGGGTCGCGGAGAGGTCGTAGCGCAGCCAGGTCTCCTGCACCGCGTCCTCGGCCTCGCTCACGCTGCCCAGGTCGCGGTAGGCGACGGAGAACAGCAGCGGCCGCAGTTGCTCGAACTCCTCGGCCCGGCTCACCCGAGTCCCCGCGAACACCGCCATGACCATCGCCTCCTTGATCCCGAAGCCGTTCTTCGCGATCTGAGACGAGACAGCCCGGCCGGCTGTGACATCGCCGTGGAGCAAGTCCGGGACGGCCCGCGAGGCAGGAGGCCGCAGCGGAGGTCGAGGCGGGTGCCCGCAGGCGGTTCACGCGTGCGGGCCGGCGGCCGTCACGGCTTCAGCCGGCCGTCGGCCCGGCGGAGGGCAGCGCCCGCAGGCCTGGGCGACGTCCTCGTCGCGGTGCCGGTGAAGCGACCGCCGACCCGTCCTTCAGGGCCTCAGACGCGGCGCTCCTCCCGTACCGGGGGAGCCACGCCGGGCCGGCGTGGGCCCACCGGCATGAGGGTGCGCCCGTGGGACTCGTTGATGACGGTCGCCGCCGAGGCGTACCAGGCGGCAAGCCCGGTGGCGATGCCGAACCAGCCACCCACCTGCGTCATGGCGTGCGGCTCCACACCCGTCTGGAAGGCACCGATGGCCAGGAAGAGGTAGGTGAGCGCGAGCAGCACCAGCACCGTCAGGACGGCCAGGCTGACCCGCAGCGCGGCGATGGCCATGTAGGCCGTGAAGATCGCCCAGCCCAGCAGGAACAGGCCGAGCGCGTTGTGTGCGTCACCGGCGAGTGCCAGGCGCGGTGCGATCTACCAGTAGGACAGCCAGAAGGCCGCGTACGAGACGAACGCCGTCGCGCCGAACGTGTTGCCGCGGCGGAACTCGAACAGACCCGCGGCGAATTGGGCGAGACCGCCGTAGAACGCGGCCAGGCCCAGTACCGGCGCGATGGCGGCGCTCTCCTTCAGCAGGTTGGTGTTGATGATCGAGAGCAGCAACGTGGTCAGGGCGAAGCCAGCCAGTCCCAGCGGGGCGGGGTCGCCCCATACCGCCGGGCGCGGGTTGTCCGCCGGTGGCTGCTCCGGGTGGAGGCTCCTCGTGTCCTCGTTCATGTCCGGCATCCCTTCGACCAGAGCCGAGGACCAGCAGCCGACGCTCGCCGAGCCCACGAACGTGCTGGTCAAAGCCCCGAGGCGGGCTGACGACACTCACATGTCGCCTGCTCTACCTTTACGTAAAGTACCCATTTGTCGTATTCATTAGCCCTCAGGGCTCGCGGTGCTCGTGTGCCGCCTGCTCCAGCGCCTCCGCCTCGGCCTGGGCCAGGCGCGTCTCGGCGTCCACATCGATCGAGCGGGTCAGCCACCAGTACAGCAGCGCGGAGACCGGAAGGCCGATGAACAGGGAGATGTCCGCGCCGCCCAGCGCCTCGGCGGCGGGGCCGACGTACAGGGTGCCCACGGAGAAGAAGGGGATCATGACGGCGAAGCCGACCAGGTAGGCGATGATGCCGTGCCAGCCCCACCGGCCGTAGATGCCGTGCGGGTTGAAGATCTCGGCGATGGCGTAGTGCCCGCGGCGCACGACGTAGTAGTCCATCAGGTTCACGGCGGTCCACGGGATGAACAGGTAGAGCACCAGCAGCAGGAAGTTGTTGAAGTTCGCGAGGAAGTTGGAGGTCGCGGCCATCGCGCCGACCAGGGAGAGCGCCGCGGTCAGACCGAGGGTCAGCAGGCGTACGCCCAGGGTGGGCCGCACCCGCTTGAACGAGTCGATGCCGCTGATGAGGGTCAGCGAACCGCCGTACATGTTCAGGGCGGTGACGGACACCAGGCCCAGCGCGGCGAAGAGCAGCACGATCGCGCCGAAGCCCACGAACACCTTGTCCCCGGCCGCGTTGATCGACCTGATGGTGTCGAAGCCCTTGCCCGCCCAGGCGGCCAGCAGCGTGCCGAGGACCATCAGCCAGATGCCGCCGAGCGCGGAGCCGAAGTACGTCCAGTAGAAGGTCTTGCGGACCGTCACGTCCGGCGGCAGGTAGCGCGAGTAGTCGGAGACGTAGATGGCCCAGCTGATCTGGTAGCCGGCGACCACGCCGAACTGCGCGAGGAACGGGGTCCACTTGAAGGCGCCGAGGTCGAAGGAGCCCGCCGGGTAGTGGAGGGTGACGAGGACACCCACGGTGAAGATCCCGAAGATGACCAGGAACGTGTACGTCAGGACCCGTTCGGCCTTGTGGATGATGTCGTAGCCGACCAGCGCGACGACGAGCGCGACCACGGTGACGACGACCACCCACAGCTTGACGCCGCCGTGCAGGGTGGCGTGCAGGGATTCGGCGGCGAGGATGCTGTTGAAGACGTTGAACCCCGCGTACTGCACATACGCGAAGAGCCACACCAGCAGGGCGCCGACGTAACCGAACTGGGGGCGCGACTGGATCATCTGCGGCAGGCCCAGCTGCGGGCCCTGCGCCGAGTGGAAGGCCATGAAGAAGGTGCCGATGACGGTGCCGGCCACGATGGACAGCAGGGACCAGATCAGGTTGCCGCCCTCGGTGATGCTGATCAGTCCGACGGCCAGGGTCGCGATCTGGGCGTTCGACATGAACCACAGCGGGCCCAGATGCCAGAGCTTGCCGTGCCTCTCGTCCAGGGGGACGTAGTCGATGGACCGGACCTCAAGGCCGGACACCCTTGGCTCAGCCGATGTGCTCATGACGCCTCCCGGCGGTCCGGTCTGCCTCTGGGACACATTGTTCTCCGCCGTGCACGGCGTGACGAGTGGGAGGGCGCAGGTCCAGGGGCCGCCCGGGCGGGGCGCAGGCGGCCGGCCCGGCCCCGCGGGCGGCAGGACCGGGCCGGCGGCCTCTCGGCGGTGTCGTCGGGCGCTACGGCGGTCAGGGGGCATGCCGGCCGCCGCTCCGGAGGGCGGCGTGGTTCAGCGTTCCTCCCGGAAGGTGACGCGCCGGCCGACGACGGGGTCGTCCTCAGGCGTTCCCGCCCGCAGCCGGGCCGTCCTCTCGGTGTGTCCCGCCGCCGGGGCGGTGGCTCGTGGTGAAGCGGGACGGGGGCATGCCGAAGGCGCGGGTGAAGGCTGCGGTCAGGGCCGCGGGAGAGGCATGGCCGAGCCGGCCGGAGACCTCGCTGACCGACGCCGTACGCAGCAGCGGCACGGCGGCGAGCAGACGGGCGCGGGTACGCCGGACGGCCGGGCTCTCGCCGGTTCTCGGCGCGGAAGCGCCGGGTGAAGGCCCGTTCGCTCATGGCCACCCGCGCCGCCCATGCCGCGTTGGTGACACCGGCGTCCGGGGCGGCCAGATAGTCACGGCAGATCGCCGCGAGGTCGGCGGCGGGGTTCGCCACATGGAACGGCGGCAGGAGGTGAGGGACTGGGCCGCTCGCGGGGCGGGTTCACCGGCAAACTCCGCCTGAGCGCGGACGGCCGGGTCGCCCGCTTTCCCTGGCCGTCACACTGGGTGAGCGGGCGGACTGCACCCAGTTCCAGACGGTGCTGGACCCAGTTCCAGACGGTGCCGGCAAAGATCCGCGTTCCGCGGGTCGGGCCGGCCCCGCACGAAGCCCGACGGCCTCGCGGCCGACAAGGGATACAGCAACGGCCCGTGCCGCGCATACCTACGGCGTCGGGGCATCCGGCACACGATCCGGAGAAGACCGAAAGCCAGGCCGCCCGCCTGCGCAAAGCCTCACACGGCGGACGGCCAAGTGGGTGACGTTGACCATGGACTCGGCTTCACGTAGGCCCTTCCGGGCTCCCGGTGCACGCCTTCAGCCCGTCACGGACGACCGCTCGGGCCCGCTTGGCGGACTCCGGGTGGCCCTCCAGGTGCTCCAGCATGCGGCAGGTGCCCACCAGGATCGCCGTCAGCTCCGGCACCTCCAGGTCCCGTCGCACCACACCAGCCTGCTGGGCGCCGTCGAGGAGCGCGGTGAGCACCTCGCGCAGGGCTCGCCCGGCCTCCGAGGTAGCGGCCCGCACATCGACTCCCGCGTCCGCGAGCGCCGCAGCGAAGGCATTCTTGACCGGAGACTGATCCAGTACCAGGTCGAAGAACGCGAAGAGAGCGCACGCCGGTCCGGTCTCGACTATCAGGCGGCGCCCCTCCTCGGCCAGCCGTTCCAATCGCCGGACGAGCACCGCTTCGAGGAGGGCTTCCTTGGTGGGGAAATGTCGGAACACGGTGGCAATGCCGACCTTCGCCTCCCGGGCGATCTCCTCCGTCGAGGCGCCCGTACCCCGCTCAGTGAAGACCGCCTCAGCGACCTCCAGCAGCCGCGCGCGGTTTCGCCGTGCGTCGGCACGCAAGGGCTTCACTCCTGTGACGGGGGAAGTCTGATGTGTCGTCAAGTGGTCCTCACCATGCCTGGACAAACGGAGTCGCGTATCCGTATCGTCGGAACCGGAGTCGCCTATCCGATTATAGGTGGCGGGATCACGGAGGTCAGCCATGTCTGCACCAGCTACGCCCCGCGAGATCTTCGGGCAGTTGACGGGTCTCATCTCGGCGGGCAAGTGGAGCGAACTGCCCGAGCTCTACGCGGAGGACGCCGAGGTGGAGATCGTCTTCTCGCCGGTCCCGCCACGCCGCCTCCACGGCCGGGCGGAGCTCCGTAAGCGCTTCGACGCCCTGGAGGCCTCTGACGCGGTTCGCCTGCGTACCGAGAACATCCGCATCCACGAGACCGACGACCCCGAAGTGGTGATCGCCGAGTTCGACTACGAGGGCCTGTACCCCGCCACTGGCCGCACCTTCCGCACCGCCAACATCCAGGTCCTCCGCGTGAGGGACGACCTGATCATCGAGACCCGCGACTACCACGACCACCTCGCCTTCGCCGCGGCGGACGGACGCGCGAGCCAGTTGCTCGCCGCACTGGACCAGCAAGGGTGACTGGTACATGACGACACGTCAGGCTGTAGCTGACGCGGTATCAAGTTTCCGGCGCCCGTACGACGCGGCCGACGGGTTGACGGCGTCGAGGATGCGCTTGTTGCCGGTTCCGGCATCCGCGTGACCCTTGGCGTTGAACTTGACCGGGTCGGGCGTGAGGTGGGACGGCGTGCCGTCCTCGTGCACGAGCTGGTAGTGCACGTGGTCGCTGTAGTTGCCGGCCACGTTGTCCCTGCCCTGGCGGGGGTTGACCAGGTCGATGATGAACTTGTCGGCGATGTAGCCGTTGTCTGCCACGTAGCCGAAGCCGGCCTGACTGTTGGGAGTTCCGCCCCAGGCCGCGTCGTACGGCAGGCGGACGAAGGGGCGCCCGATCCGCCCGTCGTCCGGGTCGTAGAGGGGCCAGAGGACCTCTACCTCCACGTGCGTGGTGCGGGTCGTGCCGTCGCTGAGGCTGGCCTTCACGCCGAGCTGGCACGTGCGGCTGTACTGACCCTGCTCCGGTGCGGAGTCGACGTTCAGGTCACCGACGACGCGAGTCTCGGCATGATCGCGGGCGCCTTCCGCTAGCCGAGCTTCCGCAGCACCTCGGCGATGTTGGCCCGGTACGTCCGCAGCGCCTGCAGCCCGGCGGCGTAACGGTCGCGGTGCCGTGTGATGTCCACGGCCTGTTTCTGCGCCCGTACAGCGTGCCAGAGCTCGGCCGTATGGTGGCGGCGCTTGCAAGTGACGTCCGCGACGGCGGTGGCTCGCTCCCGCTGCGTCTGCCGGGTGTTGCCGTCACCGCCCCGCTGCCAGGCTTCGTCCGTATACGCCGCGATGGGATCGGGATAGCGGGTGAATCCTTGTTCTGCCATACAGCGGGACCACGCATCCCAGTTCGCGCGAAGGCGCGGGTCGCGCTTGACCGCCTTGTCGACCGCGATCGCCCGAGTGCTTGCGTAGAGCCAGTCCCGCTTGAGGTCGATGCCGCGCATCAGCCGCCGGTTCGCCTCGGCGTTGCAGGCGGGCAGGTCCGCATACTCAGCGTTGGTCATCCGGCGGCCCTTCGGCCGGAGGGCCGGCGCCTTTGCCGGGTCCCAGCCGTAGCCCCAGCGGCGGGCGGTGGCGAGATCCAGGGCGCCGTAGTCGGTGCCGACTGCGGTGGCGACGACTGGGTCGCTGGGGTATCGGGGGTCGAGTGGGAAGTTCGGGTGGCCGCGCTCCGCCATGCACTGACGGGTCAGCAACGCCGATGCCCGCTGCGATCGCTGGTAGTCCTGCGGCGTGTAGTCGTAGCGGTCGGCCGGGAGGGGGCCGAGGTCCGACGCCGTGCGGATGGCCTCCGAGCTTTCTGGACCGGAGGCGCAGATCGCCGCCAGCACCACCACCCCTGCCACTGCACCCAGCCGCCGCCTCCGCCTCATCATGCGCAGGGATGTTAGCGGGCGGCGCCCAGCGTTCAGCCGGGGCCCCAGCGACTCATCCACCCACGCCCAAACTCCAAGCGTTCACGAAAGACCTGCGGCACGAAGTGGTCCAAGCCGTTGCGAAGATCACCGGGGACCGGGACGAGCTGCCGGCGTTCTACGTCTTCCCGGCACAGCACTGGATCCATATGCGGACCACGACCCGATCGAGCCGACGTTCTCGACGGTCAAGCCCGTACCAACGTCACCCGCGGTGCCGGCAGCTCACCTGGTGCCCCTGATCCCCGTAAACATCGCGTTCCACAGGTGTTGGCCCGGCACTTCGCCGTTGCGGAGCCAGTGAAGGGGTAGGCTCGCGCGCGGGCCACGGCCGGCCGGGCGCCGAGCCGCCCTTGCCAGGTGACGCGATGTCACTGCGCGGTGGTGAACTCCGCCATCATCGCCATGTCCTCGTGTTCGAGGTTGTGGCAGTGCAGGAACGGGTCCAGGTGCAGGTGGACGGGGTGGTGGAAGTCGGTGACGAACCGCCAGATCTCCACCTGGCCGAGCTTCGGCATGGCCAGGGAGCGACCGGGCTTGTAGTCCTGGCCGTTGATCGTCCAGTTGTCCTGCGACTTCTGGAAGACGAAGGTCCGGGTTGCCACGGCCTTGGCCGGGTCCAGCTTCTCGACCTTGGCCAGCGTGCCGCCTGGCACCCGGGAGTCGTCACTCGCCGAGGCGCTGCCGATGTCGAAGCGCATGACCTCGGCCGTTCCGCCGGTGCCGAGCCGGTTGACCAGCCGGACGCTGCTGCCGGCCGGGTAGCGGGCGAAGTCGACCACGACGTCGAAGCGTTCGGCCGGGGCCAGCTCGATCCCGTCGTGCGCGACCGGGCGCTCCAGCAGGCCGCCGTCGGAGCCGATCTGCAGCAGTCCCCCGCCACCCGGGGGTTGCGGGTCGAGCTCCAGCCGGTAGCGGCGCGCGTTGGAGGCGTTGAGGATGCGCAGCCGGTAGCGGGCGCGGTCCACCGGTGCGACCGGCCAGGGCGCGCCGTTGACCAGGATGACGTCGCCCAGCACGCCGTTCATGTAGGCGGCCCGGACCCCGGGCTTGACCTCGCCCGGGTCCAGCGCGGGGTAGGCGAAGGAGCCGTCGGCGGCGAACGAGCGGTCCGCGATCATAAGCGGCAGCTCCCGCGGACCGTGCGGCAGACCGAGCGAGGCCTCCTCGTCGTCGCGGACCAGATGGAAGCCGGCCAGCCCCCGGTACACGTGCGGACCGGTGAAGCCCATCGTGTGGTCGTGGTACCAGAGCGTCGCGGCCCGCTGGTTCATCGGGTAGTCGTAGACGCGCTCGCGCTGGGCCGTCGCCGGGGCCATACCCGCCATACCCGCCATCCCGGCCATGGCTCTCGCACCGGGCCCGCCGGTGGCGCCACCGAGTGGGGCGATCAGGTCCATCGGGTAGCCGTCGCTCTCGTGCGGCGTGTGGCCGCCGTGCAGGTGCACGACGGTCGGGTGCGGCAGCTCGTTGCGGTGAGTGACCACCGTCCGGCGTCCCGAGCACGACTCGATCGTCGGGCCGGGGAAAATGCCCTGGTAGCCCCAGACCTCGGTGTCATGACCGGGCACCAGGCGGGCCAGGCCCGGACGGGCGGTGATCTCGTAGTAGTCGGTGGTGCCGTCGGTGCGGGTCGGCTGGAGCACGGACGGGATCGGCAGCTGCACCGCGTAGCGCTTGGGCAGTTGCACCCGGCTGGCCAGCAGCAGGCCCGGCTGCCCGCCGGGGATCAGCCCACCGAGCGCGGGCAGGCCGACCGCGACGGCCCCGGCTCCCAGGACGCCCATAGCGCCCACTCCGAGGAACTTGCGCCGGCTCCAGGGGTTCGCGCCGCTCATGCCTGGGCCTCAGCCAGCTCGGTGGGCTCAGCCGATTCGGTGGCGGCCGTAGCGGCGGGCTCAGCCCCCGGCTTGAGGCGGAAGACGTCGGTGACGAATTTCTCGGCCATCACGAAGATGCCGACACCGAGCGGGATGTGCAGGACCAGAACGCGGCTGAACCCGAGGCTGATCTGCGCCACGCACAGCACGAGGAGGATCGTGTACCCCAGGGCGAACACGCTCGGCCCTCCGCCGAGCCGCCAGACCAGCAGCGCGGCGATGACGGTCAGCAGGACGGCCGTCGAGAGGATCATCGCGGCCATCATGTGGGCGTCGAGCAGGGGGTAGATCCCCTGCAGGAACCCCCCGGCCAGGAACGGCTGCGCCAGCGCGAGCAGTGCGACGAGCGCGGCGGTGACCCGCAGCGTCACCAACGGCCAACGCGGACGGGCAGGTTGGAGCGACATGTGTATCCCCCAGGAGTGAACTTCCATCTCTGGAGAGACAGTCTCACATGAGACTATCTTTTCGCACCCCTATACTGGAACCGATGAACGAGACCCCCGCCCCGCAGCGGCTCTCCCTGGGCCTGGCCCTTCGCCACGCCCATCTCCGCGCGGCACGCCTCTTCGCGCAGGAGCTGGAGCCGCTGGCCCTGGAGAACGCCCACGCCGGGATCCTCCTGCACGTCGGCCTGCTCGGGATGCAGACGCAGCGCCAACTCGTGGACAGCATGGGCGTGGACAAGTCCACGATGGTCCGTACGCTGGACGCGCTTGAGGCACGTGGCCTGGTGCGCCGCGAGGCGCACCCGACCGACCGCCGGGCCCACGCAATCGTGGTGACGGACGCGGGCCGGGCGATGCTCGACCAGGTCACGGCGGCAGTCAGGCGCACGGACGAGCGGATGACCACGTGCTTCACACCCGAGGAGCGGGAGTTGTTCCACTCGATGGTCGTGCGCTTCGCCTACGCGCCCACCGACGAGCCGACCTGAGGTAGGTGTAGTCGCCGGCTCCTTCGACCAGGAGGACCTAGTCCTTCGCGGTCAGCGGCCGACCGGTGGGCTGCACCCTGGGTCCCTCGCCGGGTGCCACCTCGGTTCGAGGGGCGAAGCGGGTAGGCAGCCGGGCCACACAGGGGGGCGAAGTCCACGGCGGCGCTGAACAGGATGCTCATCTGGCGTGATGTGGTGATTCACCTCGCTGCTGTGGGCGCTCCCCAGGACCGTGGCGGACACAGGTCCGTCAGGAGGCCGGACGCCACACCAGCCAGCTACACCGGACGTGGATCCGATTTCTCCGGTTCCGGATGCCCGGCGGTGCAAGGACTGAGCCCCGCTGACCTGCTTCGTCCCGCGTTGAGCGCGGTGCTGTGCACGGCACGGCATCCGATCCGACCGGCCACTCACCTGCCCCGGGCCTGGTGCCGACCCTGCTCGCCGCCATGTTCGTACAGACCATCACCTGGTGGCTGGAGAACGAACGCCCACTCTCCCCACGGCAGATCGCTGCCCGTTCAGTCCGACTCGCCTCGGCCGTCATCACCGAGGCGAACAACGATCAGGGCTGACAGAAGTGGCCTGGTGTCGCCTGTGCATGGGCCTCACCAAGGGCAAGTGCGACACGCTGCTGGACGCCCTGATGGACTTCAAGGCTCTGTACGACGGCGATGCGCCGCTGGGGCGGGTGCTGCCGCCGCAGTACTGCTCCCAGCGGCTGGTGCGGGGTGGCACCGAGGCTGGTACGCCGATCTCAAGCCGCCGCAGCGACGAGCGCACGTTCCCAGTGCTGGGTGTCAGCGTACTCTCGCATGGTGACGATCTTTCCGTCGCGGACGACGAAGACGCCGATATTGTGCTCGTGATAGGGCCTGCCGGTCTTTCCTGTTGCCCAGGAGTCCCACTCGACCAGTACCTGCTCACCCTCGCCGAAGACGTTGGTGACCTTCAGGCCGATCTCACGGTCGGGGTCCAGGTGCGCGAAGGCGGTTGCCAGGAATCCATTGATGACCTGGTCCCGCCCCCGCCAGGTGCCGGAGATGGGAAGCTCGCCCCCGTACCAGGCGGTGCCATCCTCGGCCCAGCTGTTCCAGATGGCCTCCTGGTTCCCGGCGGCGAGGGCGTCGAAATAGCGCAGCACAACGCCCCTCGGCTCGTTGGACTTGGCTCGCTCGGTGGTGGTCATGACGGCGTCGATTCCCCTCGTGACTACGGTGCTTGGACAATGGAGCGGGCGGCTGATTGCCGGCGGTGAGCGTGTCGGAGGTGCCCCAGCTTTCGGCCGGGATCTCGTTGATCCACACCTGGACGGTGTTCGCGAGGATCTTGTAGACATCCACGAACGTGTCCGTGACGCGGGTGACCCGTTCGCGTTGAGCTCGATACTGCGCGGCGCGTGCTGGACGGCAACGACGGGCATGGTCATCTCCGCGGTCGATTGTCAGGCGCGGTTGCGGATGTCGTTGCCGCGCTTGTACGACCACCAGTCCACTCGATCGTGGGTGCGGGAACCAGTGCCACTTTGCGCACGCAGCGTTCACGATTCGCGATCGCTCGCACCCACCGCTCGGCAGGCTTCCAGGAGAGAGCCGAGGCGCGCCAGGGGTGAGCGGCGGTGTACGGCGAGCGTTGTGGACAGTACGAGCGGAGTCCGGTGCCACCAGCATCGCGCACCGGTATGAAGGCGACCCGCTCGGGGGCCTGCTGCGCGGCGTGCGCCGCGTGCACCACACTCCAGCCGGCACTGCCAGCTCCCGAAGCGGCGGCCCGGGTGCCCTGCAGTGAGCTGTGCGCTGGGCCGGGTACGGGCTCGCGGCCGGTGTCCCGGCATGCGCCCACAACGTCGGGTTGTCGCGCCGTGCTGTCAGCACAGTGGCAGACCAGCCAAGTCGGCGCGCGAGTTCCGCGTGGGGTGGTTCTGCAGTGGCCGCTACGCGAGCCAGAGCGAGCTACGCCGATGACGCTCCGGCGGTATGTCCACCGTGTCCGCGGCATCGAGTGCGAGTTCCTTGGCGGTGGAATTCACCAGCCTCAGGAGAGTCCCTACTTGGGCTCGTAGCCGCTGTCGCGCCCGGCGTTCCTCCACCGCGGACCACTCGGCGACGGAGCGGTCCCGCTGGTGGCGAGCGAACGAGTAGACATCCACCGTGCGGCGGACCATACGAGGTTGGGGCCTTCTGGACGCTCGTGTCGCATCGGTGAAGCTGTCTGCGCTGTACCTGAGATCGTAGAGAACCACGGAACGCCAAGGATTTCCTGATGAACAGTCGTGTGCACGCTGGCTGTGTGAAGGGGAAAGATGGTGGGCGGTGCGTGTCACGGAACTCCGTTCGCTTCAAAATCTCAGGCTGCCCGTGTGCTCTCCAGGTACCGCAGAACCGCCAGGACGCGCCGGTGGCGGCCCGTCTCTGACGGAGGCAGGCCGAGTTCGGCGAAGACCACCTCGGGGTCCAGCACCGTACCGCCGGCCGCGACACGCTCAAGGGCGGCCACGAACTCTCCTACGTTCCGCGCGAAGCCGTAGGGCAGCCCGTACCCCTTCGTCGGTCTGCGTCGGCGGCAAACGGATGTCGATGACGGCAACGTCGGGTGCGTGCTCGGCGATGACGACGCGCATCCCGTCCCCTCACAGTGGCAGTTCGACGGTGACCACCGTAGGCCCTGCCGGTGGGCTGTCGCAGGACAGGATGCCGTCCACGGTGCGGATCCGGGCCAGCAGTCCGGTGAGTCCAGAGCCCGCGACGGCCGTCGCACCGCCCCGGCCGTCGTCGGCGACACTCGGACGCAGCCGTCCGTCGTCGGCGGTGACGGCCAGCCGGACCTCGTTGGCGCCGGGTGAGGGCCCGGAGCGCGCCTACGCGTGGGCGTATCTCGCGCTGCTCGGCGCCGAGAGGCCGCGATGCTGCTCGCGGGCTGAGACAGGCCCCCGCGGCGGACGACGAGCCGTCGGCGGGGGCGAGAAGCCCGTCAGGATGCCTTGCGCTGCCGCCTGATCGGCTCCCCCACCCGGTGCAAGTGCGTGAGCGCCTCGCGGTAGGACCGGAACAGGCCGGTCTCGTGGTACGGCACGCCGATCTCCGCGCAGTACTCGCGCACGATGCCCTGGGCCCGCCGCAGATGAGGGGTGGGCATGCTCGGGAACAGATGGTGCTCGATCTGGTGGTTCAGCCCGCCGAGCAGCACATCGGTGAACCAGCCACCCCGTACGTTGCGGGAGGTGAGGACCTGACGGCGCAGGAAGTCGGGGCGCTCGTCACCGCTGAAGGTGGGCATGCCCTTGTGGTTCGGGGCGAAGGTGCAGCCGAGGTAGACGCCGAAGAGGCACTGGTGCACGGCGAGGAACGCCACCGCCTTGCCGGGCGGGAGCACCAGGAACAGCGCGGACCCGTACGCGGCGAGGTGCAGGAAGAGCAGGCCGCCTTCCAGCAGCCGGTGCTTCATGCCCGGCGAGCGCAGCGCGCGCACGCCGGCGACATGCAGGTTGAAGCCCTCCAGGGTCAGCAGCGGGAAGAACAGCCACGCCTGGTGGCCGCCGATGAGCCGGGCCAGACCACGGCTGTCCCGGGCCTGGGCCGTGGACCACACGAGGATGTCCGGGGCGACGTCCGGGTCGAGTTCCTCGTGGTTGGGGTTGGCGTGGTGGCGTGTGTGCTTGTTCATCCACCAGCCGTAGCTCATGCCGATCCCGAGATTGCCGAAGAACCGGCCCCATGTCTCGCTCGGCCTGCCGCGCCGGAACACCTGCCGGTGCGCCAGGTCGTGGGCGACCAGGGCGATCTGTCCGAACATCAGCGCCAGGAAGGCGGCCACCGCCAGCTGCCACCAGGTGTCCCCGAGCGTGAGGAAGGCCCCCCAGCCCGCCGCCGTCAGCGCGGTCACCAGACCGAGCCGTGCCGTGTAGTAGCCAGGGCGCCGCCTCAGCAGACCCGCCTCTGCGATACGCCGGGACAGCCGGGCGAAGTCGCTGCCCGCCGCGGGGCCGGACCGGCGGGAACGGACGGCCGGCACCCCGGCGTCGACCGAGGCATGAGTGGATGTCGTCATGCCGTCGAGTCTCGGCACGCCCGTTCGAGCGGAACAGCCAGCCAGTCACCGGACCGGATGGGGGGCTTTCCCCACGCCCCCGCAGGGTGTTGCCACCACTTCACGCCGCTGACCTCGGCGTTTCCTGGACCACCCCCGGGCATCCGGTCCAGGTCTGCGCTCAGCGCGCGGCGAGGAGTTCCAGTGTGTCGATCACACGGTGGGAGAAGCCCCATTCGTTGTCGTACCAGGCGACCACCTTGATGTGACGGCCGTCGACGCGGGTGAGGAGGGAGTCGAAGACGGAGGAGGCCGGGTTGCCCGTGATGTCGGCGGAGACCAGCGGGTCGTCCGAGTACTCCAGGACGCCGGCGAGCGCGCCCTGTGCCGCGGTGCGGTAGGCGGCCAGCACGTCCTCGCGGGTCACGTCGCGTGCGACGGTCGTGTTGAGTTCGACGATCGAGCCCACCGGAACGGGCACCCGGATCGAGTCGCCCGACAGCTTGCCGTCGAGGTTCGGCAGCACCAGGCCGATCGCCTTCGCCGCGCCCGTCGTGGTGGGCACGATGTTGACGGCGGCGGCGCGGGCCCGGCGGGCGTCCCGGTGCGGACCATCCTGGAGGTTCTGTTCCTGTGTATAGGCGTGCACCGTGGTCATGAACCCGTGCTCGATCCCGGCCAGTTCGTCCAGCACGGCGGCCAGCGGCGCGAGCGCGTTGGTGGTGCAGGAGGCGTTCGAGACGATCGTGTGCAGGGCCGGGTCGTACGCGTCGGTGTTGACCCCGTACGCGAGGGTGACATCGGCGCCGTCGGACGGGGCGCTCACGAGCACCTTCCGCGCGCCCGCGTCGAGGTGCGCGCGGGCGGCCTTCGCCGACGTGAAGCGGCCGGTCGCCTCGAGGGCGATGTCCACGCCGAGTTCGGCCCACGGCAGCCGCGCCGGGTCGCGCTCGGCGAGGACGGTGATCCGACGGCCGTCGACGACGAGGGCGTCACCGTCGACGGTCACCGGGCGGCCGAGCCGGCCGGCCGTCGTGTCGTAGGCGAGGAGCCGCGCGAGGGTGGCGGGCTCGGTGAGGTCGTTCACCGCGACGACCTCGAGGTCGCTGTCGCGTTCGAGCAGTGCGCGCAGCACATTGCGTCCGATACGGCCGAAACCGTTGATGGCGATGCGAGTCATGAGGGGTGCCCCTTGGATTCTGCTGTGTGCTGATGGTCTCCGGTGCGCCACCAGCGTCGCCTGCCGTCGGCGCGGATGACCGTGTCGTGAGCGCCATGGTTCGCAAGGATCGCGCCAGCGCCCGGCTACTCGCCCTGGGTGAAGGTGCGCCGGTACTCGCTGGGGGTGGTGCCGAGGATGCGCTGGAAGTGGGTCCGCAGATTGGTGCCGGTGCCGAGGCCGACGTCGGTGGCGATCTGCTCGATGCCGCGTTCCGAGCGTTCGAGCAGTTCCCGGGCCAGGTCGACGCGGGCGCGCATCACCCACTGCATCGGCGTGTAGCCGGTGTCCTCGACGAAGCGCCGGGAGAGCGTGCGCGGCGAGACCGCGGCATGGCGGGCGAGCACCGTGAGGGTGAGGGGCTCGGCGAGGCGGTGCAGGGCCCACTCGCGGGTCGCGGCGAACCGCTCGCCGAGCGGCTCGGGCACACTGCGCGGCACGTACTGGGCCTGTCCTCCGCTGCGGTAGGGGGCGGCGACCAGGCGCCGGGCCGCGTGGTTCGCCACGGCGACCCCGAGGTCCTTGCGCAGGACGTGCAGGCACAGATCGATGCCGGAGGCGGCGCCGGCCGATGTCAGCACACTGCCCTCGTCGACGAAGAGCACGTTCTCGTCGACCCGGACGAGCGGGTGCTTCGCCGCGAGGGCCCGTGCGTAGTGCCAGTGCGTCGTCGCGCGCCTGCCGTCGAGCAGGCCCGTGGCCGCGAGCGCGAAGGCTCCCGTCGAGATCGCGGCGAGCCGGGTGCCCCGGGCGTGGGCGGCGAGCAGGGCGTCGACGACGGGTCGCGGCGGGTCCTCGCGGTCCGGGAACCGGTACCCGGGGAGGAAGACGATGTCCGCCCACGCGAGGGCCTCCAGGCCGTGGGCGACGTGGTAGGACAGCCCGTCACCGCCCGTCACCAGGCCGGGCACCGCCCCGCACACCCGCACCTCGTACGGCATGCTCGCCCGCGTCGTGAACACCTGCGCCGGGATCCCGACATCGAGCGGCTTCGCGCCTTCGAGCACCAGGACGGCGACGTGTTGCAGACGGGGGGACGGCACGTCACACAGCGTACGAGAGCCGCGGGCGCCCCTGCCGTGGCGGTACGGGTGGGCGATGCCGGACAGACCGTCGCGGACCGCAGCGCCCCTTCCCCACTCGCCGTGCCGTACGGACACCGGGCAGCGCCGTTCCCCGGCGTACGACGACGGGCCCCGCCGGTGTGAGACCGTCGGGGCCCGCTGCCCGAGGCGGGTGGCCCGCCCGGTGGCGTCAGTCCGTGCCGGACTCCATCGCGGCGCGGTCCAGGGCCGCGTCCTCCTCCGAGACCGCGCCCCGGGAGGCGATCGCCTCGGCGCCGCCCTGGGGCATCGCGCCGATCAGACCCGTGGAGGCGGCCTGGGCCGCGCCGATCAGGGCCGGGTGCTCGGTGCCGACCATGCCGAGGTCCGCGTACTGCTCGAGTCGCGCGCGGGAGTCGGCGATGTCGAGGTTGCGCATGGTGAGCTGGCCGATCCGGTCCGACGGGCCGAACGCGGAGTCCTCGGTGCGCTCCATGGACAGCTTGTCCGGGTGGTAGCTGAACGCCGGGCCGGTGGTGTCGAGGATCGAGTAGTCCTCACCGCGGCGCAGCCGCAGCGTCACCTCGCCGGTGACCGCCGCGCCGACCCAGCGCTGCAGCGACTCCCGGATCATCAGCGCCTGCGGGTCCAGCCAGCGGCCCTCGTACATGAGGCGGCCGAGCTTGCGGCCCTCGTTGTGGTACTGCGCGAGGGTGTCCTCGTTGTGGATCGCGTTGACCAGGCGCTCGTACGCCGTGTGCAGCAGCGCCATGCCGGGCGCCTCGTAGATGCCGCGGCTCTTGGCCTCGATGATCCGGTTCTCGATCTGGTCGGACATGCCGAGGCCGTGCCGGCCGCCGATGGCGTTGGCCTCCATGACCAGCTCGACCGGCGAGGCGAACTCCTTGCCGTTGATCGTCACCGGCCGGCCCTGGTCGAAGCCGATCGTCACGTCCTCCGGGGCGATCTCGACCGAGGGGTCCCAGAACCGCACGCCCATGATCGGCTCGACCGTCTCGATGCCGGTGTCCAGGTGTTCCAGGGTCTTGGCCTCGTGGGTGGCGCCCCAGATGTTGGCGTCGGTCGAGTACGCCTTCTCCGTGCTGTCGCGGTAGGGCAGCCCGTGCGTGAGCAGCCACTCCGACATCTCCTTGCGGCCGCCCAGCTCGGTGACGAAGTCGGAGTCCAGCCACGGCTTGTAGATGCGCAGGTGGGGGTTGGCGAGCAGGCCGTAGCGGTAGAACCGCTCGATGTCGTTGCCCTTGAAGGTGGAGCCGTCGCCCCAGATCTGCACGTCGTCCTCGAGCATGGCCCGGACCAGGAGGGTGCCGGTGACGGCGCGGCCGAGGGGCGTGGTGTTGAAGTAGGCGCGCCCGCCGGAGCGGATGTGGAACGCGCCGCAGGCGAGTGCGGCCAGCCCCTCCTCGACCAGGGCGGCGCGGCAGTCGACCAGGCGCGCGAGCTCGGCACCGTAGGTGGTCGCACGGCCGGGCACCGAGGCGATGTCGGGCTCGTCGTACTGGCCGATGTCGGCGGTGTAGGTGCACGGGACGGCGCCCTTGTCGCGCATCCACGCGACGGCGACCGACGTGTCGAGGCCGCCGGAGAACGCGATACCGACGCGCTCGCCGACCGGAAGGGAAGTGAGGACCTTGGACATAGGAAGAGTATGCATCATTCCGTATGCCCATGCATAGTGCGGGTTCACCGCGGTCCCTTTCGGGTGCGACGGCCTGCCTGGCACGCGGCCCGCCGCTGCGCCAGCATGGAGCCGCCCCACGACGAGGGAGAAGGAGGTCCGGCCATGACCACCCACAGCACCGCCCGGCCGTCGCACACCACTCCGGAGGGCCTCCTCTGGGAGCCCAGCGAGCGCTGGGTGCGCGGCCGGACGGGCGAGGTCACCGTCGTCGACAGCCGCCGTCCGCTCCTCGTGTGGGAGCCCGGCGTCCCGGTGCCGCTGTACGCATTCCCGCGCGCAGACGTGCGCGAGGACCTGCTGCGCCCGGCGAAGAACCCGCCGACCGGGACCCACACCGGATCGACGCTCTTCTACGACCTCCTGCTGGACGGCGAGCTGCTGGAGAACGCGGCCTGGACGTTTCCCTCGGAGGACCTGGCCGGCCACATCGCCTTCGAGTGGTTCCGGCGCACGGGCAGGGGCCTCGACCGCTGGTACGAAGAGGAGGAGGAGATCTTCATCCACCCTCGCGACCCGCACAAACGCGTCGACGCGATCCCCAGCAGCCGGCACGTCGTCGTCGAGATCGGCGGGCGGGTGGTCGCCGACACCCGCCGGCCGGTCCTCCTCTTCGAGACCGGCCTGCCCACCCGCTACTACCTCCCGCGCGAGGACGTCCGCCTCGACCTGTTCCAGCCCACCGGCCACCGCACCGGCTGCCCCTACAAGGGCACCGCCGAGTACTGGTCCTGGCGCACCGCCCACGGCGCGGCGGACGTCCCGCCCGACGTCGTGTGGAGCTACCCGGAGCCGCTGCCCGCGGTGACCGCGATCAGGGGACTGCTCGCCTTCTACAACGAGGCGGTCGACATCACGGTGGACGGCGAACGCCTCGAACGCCCGGTCACGCACTTCACCCGAGCGCGACCCTGAGGGTGCCGCTCGGCCCGGCGGCTTCCCCGCCCCGGCCCGTTCATGACCGCCGGCCGCCGAACGTCCACGCGTGGACCTCGACGTGCGCATACCGCCCCGGAGCCAGGACGGCTCGTGCCGCGTCCGGCTCCGGCGCCCGGAGCAGGGCGGCCGCGCCGAGCCAGGCGGTGCCGTCGTCGGACAGCAGCGGTCCGTACGCGATCAGCTCGTCCCGCCGCGGCGGCGGCACGTCGTGGCCGGCGCCGCCCGCCTCTTCGACGCCGAGGCCGAGCACCAGGAAGCGGTTCCCCGCGGTCCGGCCGCCCGGGAAGTCCCACATGGTGCGCCCCAGGGTGTTGCGCCAACGGCGCAGCAGGACATCCCGGTACACCCCTGCCCGGTGGTTGGGCTCGTCGAAGGCGAAGGCCCTGGCGGCAGCGGAGTCCGGCAGGTCGACGATGTGCACGCTGCCGGTGGGCGTCTGCGCGTCGGCGGCAAGGGTCGGGCCGCGGGCGATCATCTCCTCGCCGTACTGGTCCATGTAGGCCCAGTGTTCCTCCAACAGTGCGTCGCGCAGGGGCCGGGAGCCGGACCGGTCACGGTGGTAGCAGAAGAACTCCATGACCCCGGACTCTCCCCCACCCCGGGCCTGCACCTCAACCGCTTTGGCAACCGCTTCCGTTCGGCAAAGCCATTGACAGGCTGCCGCACCACTCTAGTACGTTCCCTTTCGGAACTTAGTGAGTATCGAAAGGGAACCTACCGTGTCTCAGCAGACGTGGACCGCCGTCGACGACTACTTCAACGACCTGCTCGTGAAGGAGGACGACGCCCTGCTGGCGGCCGCCGAGAACAGCGACGCCGCCGGGCTCCCGGCGATACAGGTGGCTCCCAACCAGGGCAAGTTGCTGCACCTGCTCGCCCGGCTCCGGGGCGCTCGCCGGATCCTGGAGATCGGCACCCTCGGCGGCTACAGCACCATCTGGCTCGCTCGTGCCCTGCCGGAGGACGGCCGTCTGGTCACGCTGGAGAGCGATCCGGACTACGCCCCCGTCGCCGCCGCCAACATCGCCCGCGCCGGACTGGATCACCTCGTCGACATCCGTGTCGGCAAGGCCCAGGACTCGCTGCCCGTGCTCGAAGCCGAGGAAGCCGGCCCGTTCGACCTGGTCTTCATCGACGCCGACAAGCCCGCCAACCCCGAGTACCTGCAATGGGCGCTGAAGCTGACCCGGCCCGGCAGTGTCATCGTCGGCGACAACGTCGTCCGCGACGGCGCCGTCACCGACGCGGCCAGCGACGACCCCCGCGTGCAGGGTGTCCGCCGGTTCACCGAACTCATCGCCGAGCACCCCCGGTTGACCGCCACCACGCTCCAGACGGTCGGCTCCAAGGGCTACGACGGCTTCACCCTCGCCCTCGTCACCGACTGAGCGAGACGGCGCGGCACCGAGCGCCTACGACGCCACCGTCGCCGTCGCCCAGCTCTCGGCGTCCGGACAGGAGCAAGTTGCGCCTCCCGCGAGGGAGTTGAGTTCAGCTGCCGGTCAGCAGCCGCCGGACCACGTATCCGGCCGAGTCCACGCCGGAGCTGCCGCCTTCGACCAGTGCCGCGACCGAGATGCGGGAGTTGTAGGCGGTGAGCCAGCCGTTGGTGTGGTCCCCCTCCTCCGCCGTGCCGGTCTTGGCGCCGACCCCCGCCAGTCCGCCCAGTCGCGGAGCGGCCGTACCGCTGGTGGCCACGCCGCGCATCATCGACTGCAGATAGCCGGCCGTCCGGGCGGACAGGGGCCGGGGCGCGGTTTCCTGGTGCTGGCCCGGCAGGATGACCGGCTGTTCGAAGCCGGCGTTGCGGACGGTGGCCGCCACGGACGCCATGACCAGGGGCGTGGCGGTGACCTTGCCCTGGCCGATGAACTGGGCCGCCTGGTCGCCGCCCTCGACGTCCGCCGGAATGCTCGGATCGGTGGTGGCGACCCCGCCGCCGATGGACCAGCTGCCCAGGCCGAACACGTTCACGGCCTCGTCGTGCAGAGCGGAGGCGTCGCCGTCGTGCACGAGGTAGTGGAAGCCGTCCTTGATGAAGGAGGTGTTGCAGGACACCGTGAACGCCTGGGCGAGGGAGGAGCCGGGGTTGGGCCGGACTCCGGAGTCGTTGTGGAACAGCTGGCTGTTGGCCGTCAGGGAGTCGGTGCACGGCGCCGGGCTGCTCGGCGTGAGTCCCGCCCGGTCGAAGAGGGCCGCCGCGGTGACGATCTTCATCGTGGAGCCGGGGGACTTGATGCCGTTGATGGCGATGTCGCCGTCGTCGCCCGTGTGCGCGATCGCGAGGATGTGGCCGTTGCGCCAGTCCAGCGCCACGGTCCCGGCGGGCTTCCGCTGGAGGTGGGTGTCCTTGACGGCGCGCTCGGCCGCTGACTGGAGGCCGGCGTCGATGGTGGTCCTGACGGTCGCCGGCCGGCCCTTGGAGAAGACCTTCAGCGTCTCCACGCCCGCGCCGTCGCCGTCGACCACGGCCACGCCCGTTCCGGGACTGCCGCCGGTGGCCTTCGCGTTCTTGCCGATCGTCGCCGCGATGTCCCGCAGCGACGCGAAACGCGACAGGTCGGTCCTGCCGTCGCTCGCGACGACCTTGGCGCCGGCCGAGCCGGGCGGCAGCTTGCCCGCGGTCAGCGACTGGCCGTCGCCGAGGCCCGGGTACAGCACCGAGTTGTTCCAGTGGACCGCCAGCTGACCGTTCGTGCTCTTCCGCACCGCCACCGCGCTCTGGTAGCTCCAGGTGCCGCCCGCGACCCGGGCGGTGACGTCGAAGGTGACCTTGGTGGCCCCCTGCGTCACCGACGACGGCCCCGCGTCGAGGATGTGGTCGAACGACAGCTTCTCCAGGTGCAGGCCGCGGGCGTAGTCGCGCAGTGCCTGCGAGGCGGCGTCCGGCACGTCGGTGTCGCTCGCCGCACCGTCGAGGTGCTGCTGGGACCAGGTGTCCAGGAACGCGCGGGTCAGCTTCTTCGCCTCGGCACCCGAGGGGGGCGTACTCGACACCGCCGAGGGGTCGAAACCGCGTGCTGCCTGCGAGGTGTCGTCACCGGCTGAACCGGAGACCAAGCCGTGCACGATGTTGTAGGTACCGATTCCCCCGAGGACGAGCAGCGCGGTGGATGTACCGGCGATGCCGATCTTCACAGCTCTGTTCATGCGCAGGATCGTATGTAGATTCCATGAAAGCGCGTGCCCGTCGTCGGTAGATCGTTATCTGAACGTCAGGCGGTCACAGCCGTCGTGACGGCCGCGGCACGGCTACGCGCCGCCCGAGGCCACGGCCTTGAGTTCGGTCAGCGACTCCCGGATCAGCTGCTGCATCGAGGCTTCCTCGGCCGGTGCGATCCAGCGTTCGAAAGCGATCTTGAAGACGGCGACCGCCGTCTCTGCGGCCAGGCTCGCGGCCGGCTCCGCGACGCCGCGGCCGCGCAGGGCGCCGGCCAGCGCGGCCGCCAGTGACGCGAGCTTGATCAGCTCGCGCTCCTGGAGCTCCGCGTTCGCCGTGATCACCGCGTGCCGTCGGCGTGCGAACTCACGCCGGTCGGCGAACATCTCCGCGACGGCGTCCAGACCGACCGTCAGCGCGGCGAGCGGCGCCGCCGACGCGGGGGCGCCGGCGACCGCCCGCACGAACAGGTCCTCCAGCTCACCGGCGCCGGCGAACAACACCTCGCGCTTGTCGGCGTAGTGCCGGAAGAAGGTCCGCTCCGTGAGCCCGGCACTCCTGGCGATCTCCGCCACGGTGGTCTGCTCGTACCCGCGCTCGGCGTAGAGCGCCAGTGCGGCCGTCGCCAGGCGTCCGCGCGCGTCCGGCTCCCATCTCCCCATGCGGAGATCTTACGTGATGACAGACACTGACATCAGGTGTAGCGTCTATGACAGTCACTGACATCAACTGGTGGGGGCTCTCCCATGCGCATCTTCGTCACCGGCGCGTCCGGCTGGATCGGATCCGCCGTCGTACCCGAACTCATCGAGACGGGGCACCAGGTCCTCGGGCTCGCCCGCTCCGACGCCTCCGCCACCGCGCTCGGCACGGCGGGCGCAGAGGTCGTCCGCGGCACCGTCGACGACGTCGACGTACTGCGGGACGCGGCCGCCGCGTCGGACGGGGTGATCCATCTCGCCTTCAAGCACGACATCGCCTTCAGCGGTGACTTCCGGGGCGCCGCCGAGGCGGACCGCCGCGCCGTCGACGCCTTCGGCGAGGCGCTCGCCGGCACCGACCGGCCGTTCGTCCTCGCCTCCGGCGTGGCGGGCCTGACGCCCGGACGGGTGGCGACCGAACGGGACATGCCCACGTCCGACGGATCCCCGGTCTCGATCCGGGCGGTCACCGCGCAGGAGGTGCTCGGTTTCGCCGCGCGTGGCATCCGCTCGTCCGTGATACGGCTCTCACCGACCTGTCACGGCGAGGGGGACAACGGCTTCATGGCCATGCTGGTCGCCCTCGCCCGCGCGAAGGGCGTCTCCGGCTACATCGGCGACGGTGCCAACCGCTGGCCGGCCGTCCACCGCCTCGACGCCGCACACCTGTTCCGCCTGGCGGTGGAACGGGCCCCGGCCGGATCGGTGCTGCACGGTGCCGCGGAGGAGGGCGTCGCGATCCGTGACGTCGCCGAGGTGATCGGCCGGCACCTCGACGTGCCGGTGGTCTCCGTGGCCCCCGAGGCCGCGGCCGAGCACTTCGGCTGGCTGGCGGGCTTCCTCGGACTCGACGCGCCGGTGTCGAGCACCCTGACCCGCGACCTGCTGGCTTGGGAGCCGGCACACCCGGCTCTTCTCGAAGATCTCGGCAAGGGGCACTACTTCCGGACGCCTGCCTCCGGCGTCTGAGCGGACGGGGACGCCCGGCTGGAGGCTCCGGAGACTCGGGCCCCGGCCGGGCCGCCGGCAGGACGGGCGAGGGAGCGCCACGGCTGAACTCGCGGGCGGTCCGGCCCTCGTCCTCGTCGACGGCCCGGCCGCACGGGCGGTTTCGGAGTCAGAGGTCCAGGGGCGGCAGTCCGGCCAGTCCGGTGTCGCGCATGATGTGCTCCACCGTCTCCGCCAAGGAGCTGCCGGCGCCGACGACCGTCTCCGCTCCGCCGGGCAGCAGGTCACGGTGGCGGTACCAGTCCCGCAGGTCGGCCTCACTCACCTCGCCGGCGATCGGCTTGGTCGCGTGGCGGGCGAGGGTCTCGTCGAACGGCACGTGGAGGTAGTAGCCGTGGGTCGGCCCCCGGTGGTCGGCGCGCAGCCGCGCGAGCATGGCGCCATAGTGGTCGGCGTACAGGATGCCCTCCACGACCACGTGGTAGCCGGCGTCCAGGGCGTAACGGGCGACGGTGTCGATCAGACCGATGTTCGCCGCATCCGGCCGGTCCCGCTCGCGCAGCACGACACGGCGCAGGTTGTCCTGCTCCACCAGGGCGAGCCCACGGCCGAACCGGGCGCGGATGCCGGCCGCGACGGACGACTTGCCCGAGGCGCTGTTGCCCCGCAGCACCACCAGCCGGGTCTGTTCGGTACCGACTCTCATCCACCGCAGGGTAGCGGTCGGCGCCTTTCGGGGCGGCGTCCGTCGGCCGCGCCGAGCCGTGACGCGGCCCATGCCGGTCCGCCGGCGGCGCCCCGGTCCGCTCGACGCGTCATGAACGGCCCGCAGGGAGTGTGTGGTTCTCGCTGCCGAGGTAGGCGCTGAGACGCGTGGCGGAGTGCAGCATGGCCAGGCCCTGGGCGGTGAGTTTGCGCTGCCAGGTGTCCAGGGAGGCGGCCAGTGCCTGCGTGCCGCCGGCCGAGCGGATCTGCTGGACCACGGTCGCGATGTGGTCGAGCGGATAGCCCCCGCGCCGCAGGAGGTGCGCCAGTTCGGCGTCGCGGATGTCGTCGGCGCGGAAGACACGGTATCCGGTGGCCGGGTCCCGGGCGGGCGTGAGGATGCCGGCGCTCTCCCAGTTGCGCAAGGTCGCCGGGGTGACGTCGAGTTGGTGCGCGAGTTCGCCGACGGTGCGGGTTCCGGGGTCCGGTGCGGGGGCCGGGGCTGCCGGAGACTTTGCTGTCAGGTCGCGTACCGCCGTGCGCACGGCGTCGAGGGTGTCCCGGTCCCGGAGCAGCTGAGCGTGGCCGCGGTCGACGATCGCCAGGGCCTCGTCGAGTGCGTCCCGGTGGACGGCGTTCATGATCTGGCCGGCGGCGGCGTATCCGTACGCCGGGACGAGCGCGAGGTAGGCACGGAGCGCTGCCGCGTGCAGCTCGGTGTAGATCCGGTAGCCGCTGGCGGTGCGCTCGGCGGGCGGGATGCATCCGTGCCGCTCGTAGTTGCGCACCGCCTGCGTCGAGATGCCGTGCTCGCGCGCGAGGTCGGTCGGTCGCAGGGTGCTCACCGGTTGAGACTTTATCCCAGTCCGCACCTCGACACAGCGCGAGGTGCGGGCAGTGGTTCCGCAAAGTCTCAACCGGTCTTTCAAAGATACGATTGAGGTCCATGAGTCAGGACATCCGCGACTTCGTGACCCCCTCATGCGACCTCTTGGCGCTCGGGGAGCCCACACACCAGGAACCGGCCTTCGGGCGGGTCCGCAACGAGCTGTTCGCCCAGCTGGCCTGCCACGGCTTCCGGTCGATCGCCCTGGAGACCGATCGCGTGGCGGCCCTCGCCGTGAACGACTACGTCCAGGAGGGAACGGGGAACCTCGACGCGCTCATGCGCGACGGCTTCTCCCACGGCTTCGGCGACCAGGACGCCAACCGGCGGCTCGTCAGCTGGATGCGCGAGCACAACCGGAACCGGCCGCCCGCAGAACGTCTGGCCTTCCACGGCTTCGACGCGCCGCTGGAGACCACCACCGCACCCAGCCCACGGACCTGTCTGGAACACGCCCGCGACTACCTGGGACTCGACCTCGATCTGGCGGAACTCACCGGCGACGACACACGGTGGAGCCGACCCGAGGCGGTCCTGGACCACACCATGTCGCCCGGTGCCACCGCCGAGGCCGAGCGACTGCGGTCGATCGCCGATGACATGCTCGTCTCGCTCTACGGCCGCGCCCCCGAACTGATCGCGGCGACCTCCCGCGCCGCGTGGACGAGGGCCAGGACACACCTCACCGCCGGCCTCGACCTGCTGCGCTACCACAAGCAGTCGGCGCAGCCCCTGGAACCGAGTCCGCGGATAGCCGGCCTGGCCGCCACCCGTGACGCGCTCATGGCCCGGAACCTCCTGGACATCCGGGCCATAGAGGAGCGGCGGGGCCCGACCCTGGTCTTCGCGCACAACCTCCACCTGCAGCGAAACTCCAGCGTCTGGAGCCTGGGCGACCTGGCCGCCCGGTGGTCCGGTGCCGGCGCCATCGTGGCCTCGCTGCTGGGCGAACGGTACGTGTGCGTCGCCGGCAGCCTGGGCCGCAGCGAGGCTCTGGGGCTTCGGGAACCCGCCCCGGACACCCATGAGGGCCTCCTGCAGAGCCGCACCAGCACCTGGCGCCTCGAACAACCGGCAACCGCGGACCCGGCCGCGCGCACCCGGACGGACACACACCCGAGGCAGGGCTACTTCCCGCTCGACCGGGCGACACTGGGCGCGGTGGACGCGGTCCTGCACGTCAGCGACGGCACGACGGCCGGCACACCCGCACACACATGACGCGGCCGGGCGGCCGACCGTGTACCGCCGGGCCACGCGGAGGTCCGTCACTGCCCGCCTGCCCGGCGCGCGGCCGGTCGCCGCGTAGGCTGGGCCGGTGACCGGTGAGACTGATCTGCAGACACTGCTCAGCGGCATGCGTCCGGAGCTGAATCCGGGCCGCTATGTCTTCACCATGGCCGAGGGAGGGGTGCCGTCCGGTGTCAGTCCCGTGGTGATGGTCGCCGAGCAGGAGGGTCTGACCCTCGTCGTGCCGCAGGCGGAGGCGGACGCGGCGGGAATGGCGTACGACTACGTGGCCGGATGGATCACCTTGCGGGTGCACTCCGCGCTGGCCGCGGTCGGTCTGACGGCGGCCGTCTCCCGGGCGCTCGCCGACGCGGGCCTGAGCTGCAACGTGGTCGCCGGCTTCCACCACGACCACCTCTTCGTGCCCTACGAACAGGCCGGGCAGGCCGTGGACGTCCTCCAGGGCCTGTCCCGCGCCTCTTCCTGAGCCGACGGTCGGCCCACTGCTCCGAGGCGGCGGCAGGGGCTGGCCTGATCCGGCCGCGCCGGGTGTCCGGCCGTGGCGCGGCGGCGCGTGGACACGTCGGCTGCCGCAACTCCGGGCCACGACCGGGATGTTCGCGGCGGTGTCGGCGTCCCGCGGTGCGAACAGGGGTCCGGGGTCGGATCCCGGGAGCGGGTGCCCTCATCACGGGGTGTCGGTGGGCGCGGGGACCGGTTCACGGACCATGAACACGTCCACCGGGTCCTCGCTCTCCACGGTGAAGCCGTGGCGCTCGTACAGCCGGCGGGCCCTGCTCCCCTGGAGCACGTTCAACCGGATCCGGCTGTCCTCCCGGTCGCCCCGCTCCGCCACCATCCGCAGCACGGCCGATCCGATGCCCCTGCTCTGCAGGGTCGGGTCGAGGTAGAAGTGCTCCAGCCAGTGACCGTCCGGCGCCGGCCGCAGCGCCACACATCCGGCCAGCACACCGCCCACCTCGATCACCTGGGTGTGGTCCGGCGCGAACCCGTCCCGCAGCCGCTGCCGTACCCGGTGCTCGTCGTACCGGCCGAGACGCTCCAGGTCCGCTCTCATCACCACGGCCCGCAGCTCGGCCACCGGCTCGACGTCCGCAGCCTTCGCGGGACGTATCTCCCAGTCCGCCCTGATCGAGATGCTGGCGCGCAGGGGGCGGCGCATGCGGCCGCCCTGTGGCGCCTGCGGACCGCGGCCAACGACGCGGGGAGAAGGGCGGGATGGCCCGGCGGCCGCCGGTCGGAGGCGGTTTCGGGCCGACGGCCCTGACGCACCCGCCCGGCCCGCCCGGGCGCGTCCGCCGCCGCGCCACCGGGCGGACACACCACGGGTGTACCGTCCGCGACCACATGACAGGCCGGACACGTCAGGGGAGTTCACCGCCGCCGTGTCACCCGATGGTGTGCGTCATCAGGGAATCCGCCGCCTCGTGCATCCGCCCTGGCCGGACGCGCCGGCCTTCGGCATCCTCAAGGGTGGATGCCGTATGCCGGCGCAACGCACAGGATTCACTCAGTAGAAACAGGTCGGGCCACCCGTATCATCCAAGTGTCGGGACACCCCCACAGGAAACCCCGCTCTGCCGGGAAGCCGCAGCACAACTCCCGCTCCCCGCTTGCCGCAACCGGAGGCAAAGGAGCGCACCACACTCACGATCGGAGCGACAGATGCCTGAGCCCACCACACCCGTCACCGAGTTGACCTCGCAGTACGTCAGCCAGGTGACCAACGACCTCGAGCACAACGTCAAGGAACAGGAGCGCATCACCGCCGAAATCGTGGCGCTGCAGGAGCAGTTGACCGCCCTGCAGCATGATCACACCATTCTGACGAGCATGCAGCAGGCGCTCGGCGTGACCTCGGTGGCCGCACCCGCCACCACCGACAGTGCCGTGGTGCCCGGCCCGCGGACGAAGACCACGGCCACCGCCGGCACACGCCGGACGCCGAAGAAGGCGGCCACGGAGCAGTCCGAGCCAAGGAAGCGGTCCGCCAAGAAGCCCGTGGCCGCGAAGCCCGCGGCGAAGAAGGCGGCGGCGGCCCCGACGGCACAGCCCACTCTCGTCGAGCTCGTCCGCCGCCATCTCGCGGACCAGCAGGAGCCCCGCTCCGCGGCGGAGGTCGCCGAGGCGCTCGAGAAGGCACATCCCGACCGGGCGATCCAGACCAAGGTCATCCGCACCACGCTGGAGAACCTCGTGGCCCGCAACAACGCCCAGCGCACCAAGCAGGGCTCGTCCGTGTTCTACACCCTTCCCGCCGGCTCGGAGCCGGCCACGGCGAGCGCGGAGGAGCCCCAGCCCGAACCCGCCGAGTGAACCGTGGCCCCGTCTCCCCGTCCTGACCGCGCCTGAGCGCCGCGGCGGTGCCCGAGCCCCCGGCCCGCTCGGGAACGGTCTCGCCCGGCACCGAACGGTGTCGCCGAGCCGTGGGACGGGGCCGATCCGGCGCGCCGCGCCGCTCGACGTCGAGCGGGCGTCGCCGCCTGGCACCGGAGAAAGGCTGACGCAGCGTCAGATCAGGCCGCCGCTGCCACGGCTCACATGCCGGGGCTCACCTTCTGTCGTGTCTGGTCGAACTCTGCCACCGGATCGCCGCCGGTCTGCCAGGGCCAGGGGGTGACGAGGCCGCCGACCACCTCGAAGACGGGCCGTGCCTCGGCGCGCCGGTCCGCGGCCATCAGCGCGTAGGCGAGGAGGTTGAGGTCGGCGACCGCCTTGGCGTGACGGAGGAACCCGGGCTGGGCCCATGTGTGCGCCACACGGTCGAGGGCCTGCGCGGCCATCGCCTGGGACCAGTGGTTGCGCGCGACCAGTGCCTCGAACCCGCCGCGGTGGAGGATGGCGTGGTATTGCATGACCTGGGCGGTGAGTTCTGTCGCGACGCACGGTGCGTTGGCGGGCATGCGTGCACCCAGGGTGTCCACGAACTCGAGGACCTGGATGCGCGAGCCCGCCTCCTCCGGGCTGAGGTAGGCCAGCATGCTCAGATAGGCCTCGCGGTTCCAGCGGTCGCGTGCGAGCACCTCGTTCCACACCCCGAAGACCTGGGACTGCTCCCGGCGCTCCAGACGGGCCACCGCGAGGAGGGCCACCCAGGGAGCGGGGTCGTCCGGGGCGAGCTCGGCAGCCCGAAGACATGTCTCGACGGTGCCGGCGGGGTCTTCCAGGCGCCCCTCGGTGCGGCCCCGCGCCACCTGGGTCCAGGCGTGCAGGACGAGTGCGTTCGCGCTGCGGGGCTCACGGGTGACCCAGGAGCGCGGCAGCTGGGACCCGGCGAGGTATCCCGCGAGGACGTCGATGCGGTGCGTCCGGCGGTCCCAGTCGCCGGGGTCCTGCTCCAGGAGCCGGGACATCTGCGCCACACACAGCTCGGTGGTGCCGAAGGTGCCGGTCCTGGTGGTCGCCACGAGAGACTTCAGCAGCTTGCCCAGCTCCTGGTCGTCGAGCTCCGGAGCGAGGCGGGCCCTTCTGCGGCGACTTGAAAGAAATGCCATGGCCGGAGGCTAGGCCGGATCGGTGAGGATACAAGAGCTGGGCCGAGATCGTTATGGTTTACACGTATCATCCGGCATCTGTCCGGGCGGCGGCCGGTTGCCGCTGTTCCGGGGCTGCTCGGGCGCGTCCGTCCCGCTCGTGGCGATGCGTTCTCCGCTCCCTTCGACGAACGGCACCGTTCCTGGCCGGCCGGGCAGGAGGCCGGTGACCGAGCTCCGACGGCGTCCAGCGGTACGGCGTGGAAGGCCAGCACCGCTGCGGCCGTCACGCCCGATGCCGTGGCCGGGCGCCCGGGAGGGACCAGGTCGCGAGCGGGCCGGCGAGCGCGGCGCCCGCCGCGAAACCGGTGATCTTCAGACCGGGGCCGGTGGTGCCGGGTGTCCTCCTCGTGTGCCGCGTCCATGCCCTGGGCGCGGTACCGGACCCGGTAGTCGGTCTCTTCCAGGCCCAGCTCCCAGGATCCCTCGCCGCCCCACAGCACGAGCGCGGTGTCGCCCGAGACGGGGCGGAAGGACACCTCCACGACGTCCTCCCAGCCCGCGTCCGACGGCGGGGCCTCATCGTGCACTTCGACGGTGAAGCCGACGTCTCCCGTGTGCAGTCCGGTCGTCAGCCACAGGGCTCCGGGGACCGCCGCACCGCACAGCCCGCAGGACTGGCCGGCGAACGCGTCGGCGAGGTCCGGGCCGTGGCTGTCCGGATCGCTCTCGACGTAGAGCTGGCCGTAGTGGACATGGACTTCTCCCTCGACCGGCCTGCGCATCACTGCCCCCATCGCCTCCGTGAACGGACCGTGCTTCGCACCCTACGACCCGGCACTGACAACGCCCGTCCACGCCGGTATCCGCGGTGACGGCCAGGCGGCTGGGCGGAGCCGGCAGCGCCGCAGAACCGGGGCCCGCGGCCCCGTACTCCCGGTCGCCAGGTCGAGGTCCGTTCGCCGCCAGCGTTGCCCACGCTCCGCCGGTGGGATGGAGGCATGACTTCACAGGCAACTCTGAACGGCACGAAGGCACTGGTCACCGGCGGCAGCCGGGGCATCGGTGCGGCGACGGCACGGCGACTGGCACAGGAGGGCGCGGACGTGGCCGTGACCTTTGTGCAGGGGAAGGAGGCGGCGGAGGACCTGGTGCGGGAGATCCGGGCGCTGGGGCGGCGGGCGGTGGCCCTGCGTGCCGACGCCGCGGACGCGGCGGAGGCGGCGGAGGCGGTCGGCCGGGCGGCCGAGGCACTCGGCGGGCTGGACGTCCTCGTGAACAACGCGGCCGTCGGACTGATGCAGCCGCTGGAGAGCATGTCGCTCGCCGACGTGGACCGCGTGATCGCCGTGAACGTGCGCGGGGTGTTCCTGGCCGCCCAGGCCGCCGCCGCGCTGATGGCACCCGGCGGACGGATCATCACCGTCGGCAGTTGCATCACCCGGCGCGTGCCGGGCCCCGGCGCCTCGCTGTACGCGATGAGCAAGTCCGCGGTCGTGGGGCTCACCAAGGCGCTGGCCCGCGAGCTGGGCGGGCGTGGGATCACCGCGAACGTGGTGCACCCGGGCCCGACCGACACCGACATGAACCCCGCGGACGGCCCCTTCGCCTCCGGCCAGGCCGCCATGACCGCCCTCGGCCGGTTCGGCACGGCCGAGGAGGTGGCGTCGACCGTGGCCTATCTGGCGGGACCGCGGGCGGTGTACGTGACGGGCGCGGAGTTCTCCGTGGACGGCGGGTACGCGGCATGAGCGGGGGCAGGGCGCACCGTGCTCGCGGCGCGGTGCGCCCCGCCCGCCTGCGGGGTCATGTCTCGTTCAGCCGGCGTACGTCCTCCTCGTCCCACTTCCTGGTGTCCCGGGGCTGGGTGTAGGGCTCGGCCGCGGGCGGATGGCCGCCGGCGACGGCCCGCTGCCGCACGGTCTCCGCGTCGAACTCCAGGCCCAGCAGGATCGCCAGGTTGCTGATCCACAGCCAGACCAGGAAGACGATGACTCCGGCCATGGTGCCGTAGGTCTTGTTGTAGGAGGCGAAGTTCCCCACGTAGAAGGCGAACCCGGCGGAGGCGACCATCCAGATCGCCAGCGCCAGGACGCTGCCCGGGGTGATCCACCGGAAGCCCTTGACCCTGGCGTTCGGTGTCGCCCAGTACAGGATCGCGATCATCATCGTGACGAGCAGGACCAGCACCGGCCACTTCGCGATCGACCACACCGTCAGTGCCATGTCGCCGGCCCCCAGCGCCTGACCGGCGCGGCGGGCCAGACCGCCGGTGAAGACGACGATCAGCGCGCTGGCCACGGCGAGGATCATCAGTACCAGGGTGACGCCGATCCGCACCGGCAGGATCTTCCACACCGGGCGGCCCTCGGGCATGTCGTAGACGGCGTTGGCGGCGCGGATGAAGGCGGCCACGTAGCCGGAGGCCGACCACACCGCCAGTACGAGGCCGACGACGGCCATGACGGAGCCGGTGCCGGCGTTGTTCTGCAGTTGCTCCACGGCCCTGGTGATGATGTCCCGGGCGGAGCCGGGCGCCAGATGCCTGAGGTCGGCCAGCACCTTGTCGGTGGCCGACCTGCCGGCGACGGCCAGCAGCGACACCAGTACCAGCAGCGCCGGGAACAGCGCGAGGACCCCGTAGTAGGTCAGGGCGGCGGCCCGGTCGGTCAGCTCGTCGTCCCGGAACTCGCGCAGGGAGCCCTTGAACACGGCGGCCCAGGCCCGCCTGGGCAGCTTCGCCGGGGTGTCGGGGGCGGCCTGCTCGACCTGCCGGCCGGGCCCGGCCTCCTCCGGTGCCGGTACGCGCGGCGCCTCGACCACGTCCTCGTCGTGGTGGCGCCCGGGAAGATGCAGTTTCGCCATGGCGTTCGGGTAACCCGGCCGCGCGGCCTCAAGCCCGGGGAGGTCGGCGGGAATCAGGTGTGTCGCCGGATTGACCGCTCCACCGACCTGGGTTTGGATGTGACGCATGTCGGGTTCGGCGCAGACGGGTGGAGCACACGACGCGGCGGCCGATCCGGTCCTCGCCTTCGCCTCGCAGGAGGCGTGGGAGGAGTGGCTGGAGGAGCATCACGCCGGCGTGCGGGGCGTCTGGCTGAAGATCCCGAAGAAGGACTCCGGGATCGCCGGCGTCGACTACGCGGGGGCACTGGAGTCGGCCCTCTGCTTCGGCTGGATCGACGGGCAGAAGAAGAAGCTGGACGAGCGGCACTGGCTGCAGCGCTTCACCCCGCGCCGGCGGGGCGGCAAGTGGTCGAGGGTGAACCGGCAGAAGGCGACCGAGCTCACGGAGCAGGGCCGGATGCGACCGGCCGGCCTGCTCGAGGTGGAGAAGGCCAAGGCGGACGGCCGCTGGGAGGCGGCGTACGAGAACCAGGGCGCGGCCACGGTCCCCGACGACCTCCGGGCGGCCCTGGAGGCCGTTCCGGAGGCGCGGGACTTCTTCGCCGAGCTCGACAGCCGCAACCGGTTCGCGATCCTCTACCGCGTCCAGGACGCCAAGAAGCCACAGACCCGGGCGGCGCGTATCGAGAAGTTCGTCGCCATGCTGGCCGCGCGGCAGAAGATCCATCCCTGAACCGCGGCGTGCGGGCCCTGCGGCGGCCGGGGCTCAGGCCCTCCCGGGCCGCGGCTCGCGGCGCCACGGAGGGAGGAGGCCCAGGCCGGCTCCGAGCGAGACGGCTCCCCTGCCCACCACTGCCAGGGTGCCCTGCGTGCTGTCCACCGCGAGGGCGCAGAAGGCGGCGACGGCGCCGTTGAACAGGAACAGGAGCCACAGCACCGGCCGCGACGCGAGGAGGCGGGCCACCGTGCGGCTGGAGCGCCTGCGCACCGGGCTGCGGGCCGTGATCAGCGACGACGGACGCGGCGGTGCCGACGAGCGGGGCGGCTCGGGCCTGCTCGGCATCCGCCGTCGGGTCGCCGCGCTGGACGGCGGGACGACCCTGACCGGTCCCGCCGGGGGACCGACCGTGATCGAGGTGGAGCTCCCCTGCGTGTGGTGATCACCGAGGACACTTGCCTGAAGCGCACTTGAACGATCTAGCGTGGGCCGCATGACGGTGATCGACAGCACGCCCGTGATGTCCTCGCCCGTGGACACCCGCGCGTCCACGGAGCCGGTGCGGCCTCGGCCCGACGGCCAGGACCGTTACACGATCAGCGAGGTCGCGGCGTTGACGGGGGCTCCGCCCGCCCACACTGCGCTGGTACGAACAGATCGGTCTGATGCCGCAGGTGGAGCGGTCGCACGCGGGCCAACGCCGGTTCGACGACCGGGACCTGGAGTGGCTCGCCTGCGTGACCAAGCTGCGGCTGACCGGGATGCCGGCGGCGCACATGGTGCGCTACGCCGCGCTGGTCCGCCAGGGGCCCGCGTCCTACGGGGAACGGCAGCGGATGCTGGAGCAGACCCGGTGTGCTGTCCTCGCACGGATCGCCGAGTTGCACGACACCCTCACCCTGCTGGACACCAAGATCGACTTTTATGCGGACGCCCACCGGGCGTCGGAAGGGGCCTGAGCGCCGTCATGGGCAACACCATCGAACAGATCCGCAAGGTCGAACTGGGCACCGGCGGCCCGCTGGTCGGCGTCCAGGGCTTCGGCGCCATGGGCATCAGCGCCGCCTACGGGCGGACCGACGACGCCGCCGCCCGCGAGACGCTGGAGGCGACCGTCGCGGCGGGCGTCACCCTCATCGACACCGCCGACATGTACGGCGTCGGCGCCAACGAGGAGTTCCTCGCGCCGTTCGTGGCCGCACACCGCGACGAGATCACGCTGGCCACCAAGTTCGGCATCGAATACCGTGCGGACGACCCGGGCTACCGGGCCATCCGCAACGACCCCGGTTACATCAGGCAGGCCGTCGAGGCGAGCCTGCGCCGCCTGGGCGTCGAGGTCATCGACCTCTACTACATGCACCGCCGCGACCCCGGGATCCCGCTCGCCGAATCGGTCGGCGCCATGGCCGAGCTGGTACGGGAGGGCAAGGTCAAGCACCTCGGCCTGAGCGAGGTGACGGGTGCCGAACTGCGAGAGGCGCACGGCGTGCACCCCATCGCCGCCGTCCAGACGGAGTGGTCGCTGTTCAGCAGGGACGTGGAGCACAGCGTGGTGGGCGTGGCGGCCGAGCTCGGTGTCGCCTTCGTACCGTACTCGCCGCTCGGCCGGGGCTTCCTGACCGGCTCCTTCTCCGACGCGGACAAGGAACTGTCCGGCAGCGACTTCCGCAAGCTGCTGCCGCGCTACACCGGTGACAACGCCAGGGCGAACGCCGCGCTCCTCGCTCCCCTGCACAAGATCGCCGCCGATCACGGGGCGACCACCGCGCAGATCGCGCTGGCCTGGGTGCAGCAGCGGTCCGAGGTGCACGGTCTGACCGTCGTGCCGATCCCCGGAACCCGCAAGCGCGACCGCCTGCTGGAGAACGCCGGGGCCACCCGGATCACGCTGAGCGCCGACGAGCTGGCCGTGCTGGAGCCGGTCGCCGGACAGGTGGCGGGTGACCGTTATGCGGACATGTCCCTCACGTCGGCGGCCAGGGAGCCCCAGGCGTGAGGTGAGCCGTCCGGGTCGTCAGCACTGGGGCCGCTTCCCGTGGTTGGCGGCATGGCCGCGGCGCGACTTCTTCTTCCGGCGTCGCTTAGAGGACATGGGAACCTCCTGGGGGCGAGGAAAACGATGCGGACATCCGGATATACCCGGATGTCACCGTAATCACGGTATATCCGGATGTGCCACCCCTCCACCGCAGACCGGGCACTCCTCCGTCCTCGCCGCGCGGTTCGGGACCGCACACCTGCCGGACCTCGTTGGTACGATGCGAAAAATGTCCGACATGTAAGAATTCCCCAGGATTCCCCTCTGGACCGGAGGAGCCGGAATGGCCGGTGGCCCGAAGCCGATCAGCGCCGCGGCCCGGCACGCGCTGGAGCAGGAGCTGGCCGATCTGCGCGACGAGCGCCGGCTCGTCGCCGGAACCCTGCAGGACGCCACCGATGTGGGCGATCAGGCCGACCAGGCCGACGAGTTGCGGCGCGCCGATCAGCTCGACCGGCTGGACCGCCGTATCCGGGACATCACCGAGCGGCTGCGTCAGGCGGAGGTGGCCGGGCCGCCCTCGACGGACGTGGTCGGCGTGGGCAGCACGGTCACCCTCCGCTTCCCGGACGGCGTGCAGGAGACGCTCCAGATCGGCGAGGCCGCCGAGGCCTTCGACCAGAACCTGGTCACCTCGGACAGCCCGCTCGGCCGTGCCCTGCTCGGGCGTCACGCCGGGGACTCGGTGCGCTTCGACACACCGGACGGCCCGTCGAGCGCGGAGGTCGTGTCGATCGGGGACGTGCAGTCCGCCTAGTCGCCGCCCTTGCGCACCGTGCAGTGCAGTGAGTCGTGCTGTACGTCGGCGACGATGGTGTCGCCGGGTCCGGCCTCGCCGCCGAGCAGGAGGGTGGCGATGCGGTTGTCGAGTTCCGCCTGGATCGTGCGGCGCAGCGGCCGGGCGCCGAACTCCGGCTGGTGACCGTGCGCGATGAGCAGTTTCTTCGCCGCCTCGGTGACCTCCAGCGTCATGCCCTGGGCGCGGACACGGCGCTTGCTCTGGTCCAGCAGGTGGTCCACGATCTTGCCGAGGTCGTCCTCGGTCAGCCCGTGGAAGATGATGATGTCGTCGATCCGGTTGAGGAACTCCGGCAGGAACCTCCCGCGCAGATCCTCCATCAACTCGTCCTTCAGCTCGGACACATCACCCTTGTGGTCCAGGATCCGGTACGCGCCGATGTTGGACGTCATGATGATGACGCAGTGCCGGAAGTCGACGGTGCGGCCCTGGGCGTCGGTCAGCCGGCCGTCGTCCAGGATCTGCAACAGCGTGTTGAAGACATCCGGGTGCGCCTTCTCCACCTCGTCGAACAGCACCACACTGTAGGGCTGGCGGCGTACCTTCTCGGTCAGCTGGCCCGCCTCCTCGTACCCCACGTATCCCGGAGGGGCGCCGACGAGCCTGGCGACGGTGTGCTTCTCCTGGAACTCGCTCATGTCGAAGCGGATCATCCGGTCCTCGTCACCGAACAGCAGTGCCGCGAGGGTCTTGGCGAGTTCGGTCTTGCCCACACCGGTGGGGCCGAGGAAGAGGAAGGAACCCACCGGCCGGTTCGGATCGCCCATACCGGCACGGTTGCGGCGCACCGCCTGGGACACGGCCGTGACCGCCTCGTCCTGGCCGACGATCCGGGCGTGCATCTCCTCCTCCAGCCGGAGCAGCTTCTCCCTCTCGCTCGCCGTCAGCTGTGACACCGGGATTCCCGTGCGGCGCGAGACGACGTCGGCGATGTCCGCGGCCGTGACGGAGACGACTCCCTCGCGGCGTTCCTCGATGCCGGCGAGTTCGCCCTCGGCCTCGGCGATCTCCCGCTTCACCTCGGAGGCCTTCTCGAAGTCCTCGACGGTGACGGCCTGTTCGAGTTCGCGGCGCAGACTCGCGATACGGTCCTCACGGCTGACGATCTCCGTCGAACGCCCCGCGCTGCGCAGCCGTACCCGCGCACCGGCCTGGTCCATCACGTCGATGGCCTTGTCGGGGAGGAACCGGTCGGTGACATAGCGGTCGGACAGCTCCGCGGCCGCGACCAGGGCCGCGTCGTCGAACCGGACCTGGTGGTGCGCCTCGTAGGAGTCCCGCAGCCCCTCCAGGATCTGCACGGTCTCCTCCACGGTCGGCTCCGGCACCATCACCGGCTGGAACCGGCGCTCCAACGCCGCGTCCTTCTCCACGTACTTGCGGTACTCGGCGATCGTCGTGGCCCCGACGACGTGGAGTTCGCCGCGCGCGAGCGCGGGCTTGAGCATGTTGCCCGCGTCCATCGAGCCCTCCCCCGTCGCGCCGGCGCCGACGACGGTGTGCAGCTCGTCGATGAACAGGATGATCCGCCCCTTGGAAGCCTGGACGTCCTCGATGACCTTCTTCAGCCGCTCCTCGAACTGACCCCGGTACTGCGCCCCCGCCACCATGCCCGACAGGTCGAGCGCGACGACCCTCTTGTCCTTCAGGCTGTCGGGCACCTCGCCCGCCACGATCCGCTGCGCGAGTCCCTCCACGATCGCGGTCTTGCCCACTCCCGGCTCACCGATCAGCACGGGGTTGTTCTTCGACCGCCGCGAGAGGATCTCGACCGTCTGCTCGATCTCCTCCCCCCGCCCCACCACCGGATCCAGTCTCCCCGCCCTGGCCTCCTCCGTCAGGTCCCGGCCGTACTCGTCCAACGTCGTCGCCGGTGTCTTCTTCCGTTCCGTGGGAAGTCCGTCGCCGCGCGCGGCCTGTTCGGTCAGATCCGTCAGCTTCTTCGTGTCCCTGCCCTCGGCGCGCAGCAGCTTGGCCGCTCCGGTGTCGGTGTCGCCCAGCAGCGCGCCCAGGATGTGCTCGGGGCCGATGTAGGACACTCCGGCCGCCTGCGACTGGGCGAAGGCGGCACCGAGCGTGCGCTTGGCCGCGGGGGTGAGGCCCGGCTGCGAGGAGGGTTCGCCGGACTCCCGGGGGAGGATCTTGCCGAGCTCGTCGGCCAGTGCGTCGGGATCGATGCCCACCTGGGAGAGCAGCCTGCGGGACGGCTCGACCTTCGTGGCCGCCCACAGCAGGTGTTCGGTGTCCAGGTCGGACGTTCCGTCCTCGACCGCCCGCTGTGCGGCCAGGTTCAGCAGTTCCTGCGACGACTCCGTCAGCAGGCGGCCTATGGGCACCCGCTGGACCGCGGGAGGCGACGACGCCGGGGACATCCCGAAGAAGCGGTTGAAGAGTTCGCTGAAGGGGTCCGACGAACCGAACGGTGCACCGAAGGACATCGACATGGCAGCTCCTGGGCGCGGGGCCGGCACTCCGCGGGATCGTTGTTCCGGAGGGTCCGGTTGTTGCGGGGGTCCGTAATCACTGAAACGCGCTGTGGACAGCGCCGCAAACGGAAGACACGACATGCGCGGGGGCCGGCGCGGCCCGGCGGGTGGTACGGCGTGCCGGATTGGCCGACGCTAGCGTGGTGGCATGCGCCACGACGTGACCGATGCCGACACCGCGGCGGCCATGGGCAGCGGTGACGTGCCCGTGCTCGCCAGTCCGCGGCTGATCGCGTGGATGGAGGCGGCCACCGTGGAGGCCGCCGCACCCCTTGTCGAGCCGGGCCGGACCAGCGTCGGAACACAGGTGCGGGTCCGGCATCTGCGGGCCACGCCCGTCGGCGGTCGGGTGGAGGTGAGCGCCGAAGTCGCCGGCTCCGGGGAGGGCGGGCGGCTCACGTTCGCGGTCCGGGCCGTCGACGCCTCGGGGCAGCTGGTCGCGACGGGCGAGATCGACCGCGCGATCGTCGACCGGGAGCGGTTTCTGGCGCGCGTGCCGGATCCGGCGGCGGAGCGCTGACCGCGGGCCCGGCAGGGCTCACGCGGGTGTGTGACCCCGCAGGTACGCGCGTACGGCCGCCGGGAGCGCGGCGCCGGCCGTCTCGGGGATCGGCGTCCAGCGCACCTGCTCCGGCGCGAGGGCGGCCCCGTCCGACGGGGACTCGCTCAGCAGCTGGCACACCACCGCCGACGGCTCGTCGGCCGGGGCCTGGTCGTGCGGGGCCAGGGGCTCGGTGCCGTCGACGAGGTAGCCGGTGAGTTCGTAGACGACGCGGGCCGCGGTGGCCTCGGCCGGCTCGGCCGGCTGCGCAGTGCCCGACGGCAGGGTCCACCGGTCGCCGTCCACCACCAGCAGCAGCCGTCCGTCGTAGAGGACGACCGCCTGCACCACGCCCTGGGCAGGCTCCAGACTCATGACCGACCACCCTTCGTCCCCCGGCACGCCCTGCCGCGTCCTCCTCCCCTACCCAGGGCCGGCCCGTCCTGCACCGAAGCGGTGTCAGTTCTCCCGCGCGGGCGGTCAGTACAGCACCGGCAGGTCTTTGGGCCGTACCCGCACCGTCACGGGCAGCGTGGCGTCGACCTCGCCGTCGGCGCCGTAGGGGACGGGCCGGTCCGCCTCGATGCGCAGTTCCCTGCCGCGCAGGACGCGCACCTCGGGGCGGTGGATGTGGGCGCCTGTCTTCAGCTCGTTCATGAGGGCGAAGAACAGCCTGCGCGGTGCGTCGCGGATCATCACCACGTCCAGCAGTCCGTCGTCGACGCGCGCGTCGGGGGCGATGAGCCGGCCGGAGCCGTAGTAGGGGGAGTTCGCGGCGACCACGGTGTAGCCGCGGTGCATGTGTTCCTCGCCGTCGACGGTGATCCGGTAGTCGGCCGCGCGCCAGGTGGTGACGGCGCGCAGACCGCCCGCGTAGTAGGAGGCGGCGCCGCGCAGCAGCCGGGCGTGGTTGGCGTGCCGGTTGGCCACGGCGTCCACGCCGGCGTAGACGCTGCCCAGGACCACGGTGCGCGGGTGGACGGCCGACTCCACCTCGATGGTGTCGACGGGCCGGGGCTCGGCGTGCAGCAGCAGGTCGGCGAGTGCGGCGGGGTCGGCGGGCAGTTTCAGGGCGCGGGCGAAGTCGTTGCCGCGTCCCGCGGGCACCAGCCCCAGGACGGTACCGGTACCGCTGAGCGCGCCGCCGATGCCGCCGGCGATCCCGTCGCCGCCGACGGCCAGCACGATCCGGCCGCGCTCGCCCGCACGGCGTGCGAGATCCTGGGCGTGGGCGAGGCTGTGGCTGTACTCCGTCTCCAGCTCGGCTCCTGCCTCGCGCAGCAGCCGGGCCAGGTGCAGCAGTGTCGCCGCCCCGGTGGAGCCGCCCGCGGTGGGGTTGACGACGGCGGTGAACTGTCGCATCGGTGTGCCTCCGAAGCAGGCGGATCGGGTGGGTCGGCCGGATCTGGTGGGACGGACGTCGGTGGGAGCGTCAGTCGGTGGGGAGCAGGACGCCGGGGTTGAGCAGGCCCTCGGGGTCCAGGCGGCCCTTGACGGCACGCAGGGCCGCGATGCCGAGCGGTCCGGCCTCGCGGACGTACCAGTCGCGGTGGTCGGTGCCGACCCCGTGATGGTGCGAGATGGTGCCGCCGGCCGCCAGTACGGCCTCGTTGGCCGCGTGCTTGGCGGGGGTCCAGTGGGCCACCGGGTCCTCGCCCTGGGCGCTGACGACGGTGAAGTACAGGGATGCGCCGTTCTCGTACACGTGGGAGATGTGGCACATCACCAGGGGCGGGGTGCCGGCCTCGGTGAGGGTGTCGGTGAGCGCGGCGCGTACGGCCTGGTAGAGGTCGGGGATGCGGGACCAGAAGGCGGCGGTCTCCAGCGTCTCGGCGAAGGCGCCGACGTCGAGGAGGGCGTCGCGCAGGTACGGCGCCGAGTAGCGGCCGTGGGCCCAGCGCTCGCCCGGTTCGGCGCCGACGAGGGTGCCGCCGCAGGCGGTGAGGACGGCCGCCGCCTGCTCCCGGCGCAGCGCGGTGTCCTCGGCCGTGCCCTCGTAGCCGGTGATGGCGAGGCAGCCGGCCGCGCTCTGCGTCAGGTCGCCGCCGATGGCGTCGGGCTGCGCCAGGCCGATGAGCGTCTCGGTCTCGTCGGACAGGCGCAGCACGGTGGGCCGGGGTCCGTCCTGGGCGAGCCGGCGCAGGGCGGCGGCTCCCTCCTCGAACGAGGCGAACCGCCAGCCCTCGTAGATCCGTTCCTGCGGCACGGGGCGGATCCGTACGGTGACGGAGGTGATGACGCCGAAGGCGCCTTCCGAGCCGAGGACGAGCTGGCGCAGGTCCGGTCCGGCGGCGGAGCGCGGGGCACGGCCCGTCTCGAGTGTGCCCTCGGGCGTGGCCAGGGTCAGGCCGAGGACCATCTCGTCGAAGCGGCCGTATCCGGCGGAGGCCTGTCCGCTGGAGCGGGCCGCGGCGAAGCCGCCGATGGTGGCCCATTCGAAGGACTGCGGGAAGTGACCGAGGGTGAAGCCGTGTCCGGCGAGCAGCGCCTCGGCCTCGGGGGCGCGCAGGCCGGGCTGGAGTACGGCGGTGCGCGAGACGGGGTCCAGGTCGAGCAGGCCGTCCATGCGGCGCAGGTCCAGCGCGATGAACGCGGTCCGCTGGGGGGCGAGTCCGCCGACGACTGAGGTGCCGCCGCCGAAGGGGACGACGGCGAGGCCGTGCGCGGCGCAGGCACGCAGGACGGCGAGCACCTCGTCGTGGGAGGCGGGCAGGACCACGGCCTGCGGGACGTCGCAGAAGTCCCCGGTGCGGATGCGCAGCAGGTCGGGCGTGGACTTGCCGCGGGTGTGACGGATGCGGCTCTCGCTGTCGGTGCGGACGTGGTCGCCGCCGACGGCCTCGGTGAGGGCCTTCAGCGCGGCCGGCTCCGCCGTGCTGCCGGGCAGCCGGATGTCCTCCAGCGAGACGGCGGGGGTGGTGCGGGGCTTGACGCCGAGCAGGTCGCGCAGCAGTGCGGTCACCGAGTCGGGCAGCGGTGCCGCCTTGGCCGGGTCGCCCCAGCCGTTCCACAGCATGTCCATTGAACGGTCGTCCTCACAGGTCGGTGTGCTCGGTTCGCGCGACGGCCCGGCGGCCGTGCCCGGAACGACGGTGTCCTGCTTCCGCCCGGCCCGGGGCGTTACACTGTGACACATGACGCCTATTCGTCACAACGGCTCGGACAACGATCATGTGCTCGACGCGGTGCGCGACTGCGTACTGGCCGTCGGAGTCCGCCGCACCACCCTCGCCGACGTGGCCCGCCGCGCCGGCGTCTCCCGGATGACGCTGTACCGCCGCTGGCCGGACCTGCGGACCCTGGTCGGCGATCTGATGACCCGGGAGTGGATCGACGTGGCCACCCGGGCGATCCCCGATCCCACGGCCGGCACGGACACCCGCACCCGGATCGTGGACGGACTGGTGAGGGGCGTCGAGGCGTTTCGGGCGCACCCGCTCTTCCGCAAGATCATCGACGTCGATCCGGAACTGTTGCTGCCGTATGTACTGGACCGGCGCGGAGCCAGTCAGGAGGCGCTGCTGACCCTGCTGGCCGACGCGGTGCGCGCGGGCCACGCGGACGGGTCGGTGCGTCACGGCCATGTCGAACGGCAGTCCCGCGCCCTGCTGCTGACCGTGCAGTCCTTCACCCTGTCCCTGCGCACGATGACCGACGAGGATGATCCGGAGCTGGACTCCGCGGCCTTCCTCGGCGAGTTGCGCTCCCTCCTGGAGAGGACCCTCACGCCATGAGTCACACCAGGTCCCACCACGGCTCGTCCCTCAGCGCCCACCGCCGCGGGCGGGAACTGGCCGAGGCAGCCGACGGCAGGGTCGCCGACGTACTGGTCGTCGGGCTCGGCGCCACGGGCGCCGGAGCCGCACTGGACGCGGCGGCACGGGGACTGGACGTCGTCGCGGTGGACGCCCACGACCTCGCCTTCGGCACCTCCCGCTGGAGCTCGAAGCTGATCCACGGCGGGCTGCGCTACCTGGCCTCCGCGCAGTTCGACGTCGCGCACGAGAGCGCGGTCGAACGGGGGGTGCTGATGACCCGGACCGCCCCGCACCTGGTGGCCGCCCAGCCGTTCGTCCTCCCGCTGACCCCGCTGGTCTCCAAGGCCCAGGCCTCGCTGGCCTGGGCCGGCTTCCGGGCCGGGGACATGCTGCGGCTGGCCGCCCGGACCCCCCGCCAGGCGCTGCCCGCACCGCGCCGGCTGTCGGCCACGGAGGCCCGGCACCTGGCCCCCTCGGTACGCGCGGCCGGGCTGCGCGGCGGACTGCTGTCCTGGGACGGCAAGGTGACCGACGACGCCCGGCTGGTCACCGCCCTGGCCAGGACCGCCGCCGCACAGGGCGCGCGGGTGCTGACGCGGGTCAGGGTGGTGGAGCTGACCGGCACGGGCGCCCGGATCCGCGACGAACTCACCGGCGAGGAGGGCGAGATCAGGGCCCGCGCCGTCATCAACGCGACCGGGGTGTGGGCGGGTGACCTCGTCGAGGGCATCCGGATCCGGCCGTCCCGGGGCACCCACCTGGTCCTGCGCTCGGAGCGGCTCGGCGCGCTGCCGGCGGGCCTGCACATCCCGATCCCCGGCGAGACCAACCGCTTCGTCCTCGTCCTCCCGCAGGGCGACGGGCGGGTGTACGTCGGCCTCACCGACGAGCCGGTCGAGGGCGGGATCCCGGACGTCCCCGAGGTGCCCGAGACGGACATCGGCTTCCTGCTGGACGTGCTCGGATCGGCCCTGGACGTGCCGGTGGCCCGGGAGGAGGTCGTCGGCGCCTTCGCCGGACTGCGCCCCCTGCTGGACACGGCCGCGGACGACGGCCGCGCCGGCGCGCCCGCCCGCACCTCCGACATCTCCCGCCGGCACGCGGTACTGACGTCCGCCGACGGGGTCACCACGATCGTCGGCGGCAAGCTCACCACCTACCGGCGGATGGCACAGGACGCCGTGGACGCCGCGACCGCCGCCCGGGGCCTTCCCGCCGGCCCCTCCCCCACCGCCGCACTGCCCCTGGTCGGCGCGGCCGCACCAGCACGGCTGCGCACCCTGTCGGCACCCCGCCGCCTGGTCCGCCGCTACGGCACCGAAGCCGCGGCCGTCCACGCCCTCACGGTGCAGGACCCCGCCCTGGCCGAGCCGGTGCTGCCGGGCCACCCGGTGACCCGCGCGGAACTGCTGTGGGCGGTCCGGCACGAGGGCGCACTGGACGAGTCGGACCTCCTGGACCGCCGCACCCGCATCGGGCTGGTACCGGAGGACCGCGCCGAGGCACACGCCGCTGCACGGGAGGCACTGACGGAGGCGGCGACTCCACGTCCCTGAATCCCCCGGCCACCGGCCGACGGCAACGGGAGCCGCAGACCGCCGCTGGCAGGGCGGCGGTCGGCGGTCGGCGGTCGGCGGTCGGCGGTCGGCGGTCGGCGGTCGGCGGTCGGCGGGGAGACGCTGACGGAGCCGCCGGCCTGCGGCGAGGGGCCATGTGCCGACACCGGGCGGTGCGGGTCGTGCTGCCGCCGCTTCGCCGCTGCAGACGTGCGGTTCCGCTGCCGTCGGCCTCCTGCTCCGCCACTGCTGGTCCCCTGCCCCGGCCACCGCCGGTCCGCAGGCGGCGACAGGACGACGGCAGCGCGAGCCGCACGCCCGCGGCCGCGACACCGCACACCAGCGGACCGACCGCAGCGCGACCCGCACACCCGGCCAGGCCGACCGCAGCGCGACCCGCGCCCCCACAGCCACGAAGCCCCAACCCGACGGGCCGACGGCCGACGAGGGCCGCACTCCGCCGTCACGAGACCTGTCACAGCAGGCGGCGGATGTCTCCGCGGACGCGGTAGAAGCCGCTCGCCGCCGGGTGCAGGGCGTCCACGACGTAGCGGGCGCCCGGCTGGCGTATCGCGCGCGGGAACTGGACGTTCCAGGAGGCGTCGTAGCCCTCGGACACCACGTGCACCCGCAGCCGGCCGCCCTCCTGCACACACTCGACCACCACGGCCCCGGAGGGGGCCCGGTCGACGGTGGCCACCGCGGCCACGGCGGTGGCGGGTGCGTAGGTGGGCAGGGCGGCGGCGAGCTTGACGTCCCGTGCCACCGGCACCGTGCCCTGCTGGGCCGCGGAGATCGCCGCCTCGCTCGCGTCGACGCACACCAGCGAGCCGTCGGTGGTCACCAGGTACAGCCGCTCGTCGCGGTACTGCATCGACAACGCCGAGCCGCCACCCGTGCCGAGCTTCCACAGGCGCGTGCCGTCCCGGTCGAAGCAGTAGACGGACGACGCGGCGTCCCCGGCGAAGACGAACCGCCCGCCCGGCGACGTGGCACACGAGTACACCGCGCCGTCGCAGAGGTACGTCGCCTCGATCGCGCCGGTCGCCTTCGACAGCCGCTGGACCACGCGGTGCCCCGTGCCCGCGTACACGGCGTCGTCCTCCTGCCAGCCGAACAGCACGCTGCCCTTGGTGGCCGTGTGCCACAACTCGCCACTGCCGTCGGGCGCGTAGGCGGTGACGCCCGTGAGATGGCCGTGGTAGACGGCCCGGTCGTCGGCGCGGACCATCCAGGCGTGTTCGCCCTGGCTGCGGCGGGCCCACTGGTGTTCGTCCTCGTGGTCGATGACGGTGAGCCGGCCGGCGCGGTCCGAGACGTTCAGGATGCCCTCGTGGATGTCCAGCCAGAAGATGTCGACGTCGGCGGCGATGTCGTACGCGGCGAACGGCAGTTTGGAGGAGAGGTCGTAGACCTTGCCGTCGTCGCAGCCCGCGTAGATCCAGAAGTCGTCGGCCACCAGGCACTTCACTCCGTCCGGCAGGCTGAAACGGGCCAGGACGGAGCCGTCGTGGCCGAGGGTGTAGACGTCACCCGCCTGGTTGCCGACCCAGCAGTGCTCGTCGTCGACGTGGATGCCGAACGCGGCGGAGCCGGTGCTCAACCGCCACAGGACGGGCGCCGCCGCACGGGCGGTGGACGGGGCCGAGCTGACCTGACGCCGGGTCACCGCGCGGGGCGCACGCTGCCCCCGGACGGCCGGGGCATAGCCCTTGCGGACCTTCTCCCCCACCTTCTTCGCGGCCGCCGCCCTGGCCTTCTCGGCGGTCGGGAAGGTCGTCGTCTGGGTCTGCCCCGCGGCGCCGATCCTTCCGTACCGAACCGTCACCACCTGGCCGTCGACGGTCACTTCGTAGAACTTGTGGGCGCCGCCGCCCTCCTGTGACAGCTCCAGGTACGTCGTCGACACCGCGGCAGCCGTGGTCATGGCAGACCCCTCCCCAGGACGGACCCGCGGCCGTTCCGGCAGGCCCTCACTGATCGAACCGTAAGGGCGACCACTGACAACGCCCCCGCACCGGGGCGGAGGCGGCCTCTGCCCGGCGGACAGGCAGGCACCCGCCGGCTAGCCCTCCCCGGCGCCGTCCGGCGTCAACGCGCTCATTCCACCGACCAGTTGACGTAGACAGTCGACCGCCAGCGCGGCCGGTGAGGCCTCACCGGTGACTCCGGCCTCCGTGGCGGCCCAGGTCTCCAGCGCGATCCGGATCGCATCCGTCGCCGCCGCAGCGACGAGGCGTACCTGCACCGTCCGCAGACGTCCGTCCGCGAGCCGGGCGACGACCGGGACGAGCCGTTCCTCCGACTCCTGGTTGACGCGGTACCACACCGCGCGCAGCGCCGGATCGCCCGCCGCCGCCCGCAGCAGCCCGCGGGTCCGCAGCAGCGCCCGGGCGGCCTGCGCGTCCGGTGCCGCCAGGGACTGCTCCACCGCCGTCTCCAGCGCCCGGGACACGTCCGCGCCCGGCTCCGCCGCCTCCAGCAGGGCCCGCCACCGGTCGGCCCCGTCGGCGAGCAGCGGGCTCACCGCGTCCTGCTTCGAGCGGAAGTAGCGGTAGAAGGTCCGCAGCGCGACGCCCGCGTGCCGGGCGATCTCCTCGGCGGTGGTCGCGTGCGGGCCCTGAGTGGCGAACAGCTCCGCCGCCGCGTGCGCGATCTCGAGTTGGGTGGCGGCCTTGCGGCGCTCGTTCAAGGAGGAGGGCGGCTTGGTGCTCACCCCAGAAGGGTACGGCCCCACACCGCATAGTGGCATTCAATGTCGAGATGGCAAAACGTGCCAGTCCGGCGTAACGTGAAGCGCCGAGCACGTCTGCAGTCAAGCGATCCGGCGTCACGGAAGGCCCCGCCGCACACCGGCAGGGCGGGCAGGAGAGAACATGAACCGCTACGAAGGCCGCCGCGCGCTGATCACCGGGGCCGGCTCGGGCATCGGCCAGGCCACCGCGCTGCGCCTCCTCACCGAGGGCGGCACCGTGGTGGCCGCTGATGTGAGCGAGCGGGGGCTGAAGGACACGGTCGGCAAGGCCGGTGCGCACGCGGACCGGCTCACCACGGTCGTCGTGGACGTCGCCGACGAGGCCTCGGTGCGCGAGGGCGTCGCCGCCGCGAGCGCCGCGCTCGGCGGACTGGACGTGCTGGTCAACGCGGCCGGGATCCTGCGCTCCTCGCACACCCACGAGACGAGCCTCCAGGAGTTCACCCGCGTCCTGCAGGTCAACCTCGTGGGCACCTTTCTCGTGATCCGCGCGTGCATACCCGCGCTGCGGGCGGGCCGGGACGCGGCGGTCGTCAACTTCAGCTCCACCTCGGCCGAGTTCGCGCACCCTTACATGGCCGCGTACGCGGCGAGCAAGGGCGGCATCCAGTCGATGACGCACGCCCTGGCCGCCGAATACGCCAAGCAGGGCATCCGGTTCACCGCCGTCCAGCCCGGCTCCATCTCCTCCGGGATGACCGACGGCAGTGGCGCCAGCGGGCAGAGCACCGGGCCGGGGCTGCCCGAGGACGCCGACATGTCCCTCTTCGCCAAGCTGTCCCCGGCACTCGGGCAGGGCTTCGCCGCCCCCGAGGCGGTGGCGTCGGTCGTCGCCATGCTCGCCTCGCAGGACGGGAGGTTCATCACCGGAACGGAGGTCCGCGTCGACGGCGGCACCCACTTCTGACGGCGTGCCGCCGGGCACGGGAACCGGGCCGTGCCCGACGGCGGACCAGCGGTCTTCCGGATCAGCCGGTCACTTGAGGTATCCCAGGATGGTCATCATGCCGCTCTCCGAGTGGTACTGGTTGTGGCAGTGGAGCATCCACAGGCCCGGGTTGTCGGCGTCGAAGTCGACGACGAGCTTGCGGTGGGGCAGCACCAGCGCGGTGTCCTTGCGCGTGCCGACCCCGTCGAGGCCGGTGACGGCGAAGGTGTGACCGTGCAGGTGCAACGGGTGCCACATGTCGGTGGCGTTGATGAGGGTGAGCCGTACCCGTTCGCCGGCGCGCACCGGGTGGCGCCTGCGGGGGTCGTAGGGTTGGTGGTCGAAGCCCCAGTCGAACCTCCGCATGCCGCCGGTGAGCCTGATGCGCAGCTCTCGGTCGGGGTCGCGGTCCTCCAGCGCCACGGACTCGTCGGGTACGAGTCGACGCGCCGGTACGACCCTCCCGTCCAGCTCGTCAGGGCGGACGTTGCGGCCCGGAATGCTCCTTCCCCCGTCGGTGCGCAGCACGGCGAGGGCCTGGCCCGGCTTGCCCTCGGCGCGTGCGACCAGGGGGAAGACACCGTCCTCGGCGGTGACCAGGACGTCGTACCGCTCCGCCATGCCGATGAGGAGGGCGTCGGTCTCCTCGTGTTCCACGGGATAGCCGTCGGTGTGCGTGACGGTCATGGTGTGGCCGCCCAGTGCCACCCGGAAGGCGGTCTCGGAGCCCGCGTTGATGATGCGCAGCCGGACGCGGTCCCCGGGGCGGCACCGGAACACCGCCGGATCGGCGGGCAGCCGGCCGTTGACGAGGTAGTACGGATAGGCCACGCTGCCCCCGGGACTGTCGAGCATGCGGCTGTACGAGGTGCGCAGCACCCGGGAGGGGCCGGTCGGCAGGCCACCGCGGGCGGGCCCCATCGCCATGCCTCCTCGCCCCATGGACATACCCGCGCCGGGCTTGAGCTGGTCGAGCACCCGGTCCGGGGTGGAGCCGTCGACGCCGTCGAGCCAGTCGTCGAGGACGACGACCCATTCCTTGTCGTAGGACAGGGGTTCCCTGGGGTCGTCGACGATGAGCGGGGCGTACAGCGCCCGGTCGGGCTGGACTCCGACATGGGAGTGCAGGAGGTAGGTGCCCGGGTGGGAGACGGTGAAGCGGTAGGTGAAGTCGGTCCCCGGACGGATGGCGTGCTGCGTCACGTCCGGGACGCCGTCCATGTCGCAGCGCAGCCGAACTCCGTGCGCGTGCAGGGTGGTGGCGGCCGGCAGCCGGTTGGCGAGGGTGAGGCTGAGGACGTCACCCGCGGTGACGCGCACCACGGGACCGGGCAGGGTGTCGTCGTAGGCCCAGCTCCGGACGGTCCGCCCGCCCAGGTCCAGCGTGGCCGGGCGGGCCGTGAAGGCGAGGCTGCGCACGGGGCCGGGACGGCGTCTGCGCTCGGCGGCCAGGACCTCCGGACCCGAGGGGTCGACATATTGACCGGTGCCCGACGGACCGAGGACGGATTCGCCGCGCACGGCCCTCTCGGGGCTGTGGGGGGAGCGGGGAACGACGTCGGGCCGGACGGGCAGGAGTCCCGCGCCTGCGGCAGCGAGCGGGGCACGGAGCAGAGTACGCCGCGAAGGTGTGTGCATGGCTGTAATAAGACACAAATTGCGGCGCGATAGGGGGAAATGCGGCGCGTGCGTCGGTGATGTCGGGCTCCGGTGACCCGGTCGGCGGGCGGCGCCTGAGGCCACACCGGGGAACCGGAGCTCCCGGGGTCCGCCGCCTCCCGGACGGCGTCAGGAACCGTGGATCCGGGGCGATCGGCGCCGCCTTGACGCCGGTGACGCCGGCCGGCCGGCGGACGGCGACCGGTCACCGACGCGGTCCGGGGCGGCCCTGGACCGAGGGCCGCGCGCACGGCCCGGGCGTTGCGCGGCACTGATCGCACCGCGCCGCAACCCCCTTCATCCGCCGACGAGTTCGGTGAACCGGCGGGTGTCGACATTGCCGCCGGAGGCGATGACGCCGATGCGGGGCGGGAGGTCGTCGACGCGGCCCGCCAGGAGTGCGGCCAGGCCGGTGGCACCGCTGGGCTCCAGGACGATCTTCAGTCGTTCGAAGGCGAAGCGCATGGCGTGCACGATGTCCGCGTCGCTGACCAGGGAGATGGCGTCGACGAGATGCCGGTTGATCTCGAAGGTGATCTCGCCGGGCGTGGGCAGGGCCTGTCCGTCGGCGATGGTACGGGGCACGGGCAGCGTGACACGGGATCCGCTCTCCAGGGAGCGCCTGGTGTCGTCCCCCGCTTCCGGCTCCACGCCGACGACCCGGATGCCGGGGTGCAGGGCTTTGGCGGCGGTGGCGCTTCCGGCGATCAGGCCGCCGCCCCCGACGGGTACGACCAGGGCGTCCAGCGGGCCGGTCTCGTCGAGGAGTTCGAGCGTCGCGGTGCCCTGTCCGGCGATGACATGGGGATGGTCGTAAGGAGGGATGAGGGCCAGGCCGCGGTTCTCGGCCAGCGCCGTACCGAGCGCGGTGCGGTCCTCGGTGTAGCGGTCGTAGGTGACGATCTCGGCGCCGTATCCGGCGGTCGCCTCGCGCTTGGAGCGCGGGGCGTCCTCGGGCATCAGGATGACGGCGGTGGTGCCGAGTTCGCGGGCGGCCAGGGCGGTGGCCTGGGCGTGGTTGCCGGAGGAGTAGGCGGCGATGCCCTTGGCCAGCTGTTCCGGGGAGAGCTGGGCGGCCGCGTTGTAGGCGCCGCGGAACTTGAAGGCACCCGCGCGCTGGAAGTTCTCGCACTTGATGAACACCTCGGCGCCGACGAGGGCGTTCAGGGTGCGCGAGGTGAGGACGGGGGTGCGGTGGGCGACGCCTTCGATGCGTGCGGCGGCCGCACGGACGTCGTCGAACGTTACGCCTGAAGCGGCGGCGGCCATGGCGGTCTCCTCTGCCTGCCCAGCGTCCGCGGACCTGGCCGCCGGACACTTGGACTGATTTTCCATTCCTGGACAGGAACTCTAGGTAGCCCGGCGCCCGCCTGTCCAGGGGGCGGCGGGACGGGCGCCGGGTGACGGCATGACGTGCGGCGGGCCTCAGTGACCGCTGATCCCCCGGGGCGTGTACGGCTCCTCGAGTTCCCGGACCTCGTCGTCGGTGAGCCGCAGGTCGAGCGCGGCGAGCGCGTCCGGGATGTGGTGGGCCTTGGTGGCACCGACGATGGGTGCGGTCACCCCGGGGCGGGCGGCGACCCAGGCCAGGGCCACCTGGGCGCGCGGGACGCCACGGCGCGCGGCGATCGCGGCGACGGCGTCGACGATCCGCTTGTCCTCCGGCTGGTACAGGGTCCGGCCGTAGGCGTCCGTCTCGCTCCGGACGCTGGCGGCGTCCCAGTCGCGGGTGAGCCGGCCGCGGGCGAGCGGGCTCCACGGGATCACGCCGACGCCCTGGTCTGCGCAGAGCGGCAGCATCTCGCGTTCCTCCTCCCGGTAGAGGAGGTTGTAGTGGTCCTGCATGGACACGAACTTCGTCCAGCCGTGCAGCTCGGCGGTGTGCTGCAGCTTGGCGAACTGCCAGGCGTACATCGAACTCGCCCCGATGTAACGCGCCTTGCCCGCCCGGACCACGTCGTGCAGCGCCTCCATCGTCTCCTCGACCGGGGTGTGCGGGTCGAAGCGGTGGATCTGGTAGAGGTCGACGTAGTCGGTGCCGAGCCGGCGCAGGCTGTGGTCGATCTCGGTCATGATCGCCTTGCGGGACAGCCCCGAACGGTTGGGGCGGTCGCTGCGGGCCGCGCCGTTCTCCACCGCGAAGTAGACCTTGGTGGCGATCACGACGTCCTCGCGCCGGGTCATCTCCCCGAGCGCCCTGCCGACGATCTCCTCGCTGGTGCCGGCCGAATAGCTGTTGGCCGTGTCGAAGAACGTGATGCCCGCGTCCAGGGCCTGGCGGATGAGCGGGCGGGCAGCGTCCTCGTCCAGGGTCCACGGGTGCGGCCCCCGGTCCGGAACGCCGTAGCTCATGCAGCCCAGCGCCAGCCGGGAGACCTCCAGGCCGCTCGTGCCGAGCTTGACGTACTCCATGGTGCGTTTCCCCTCGTCGGTGTGGTCCCGCCGGGCGCGCCACAGCCCCGGGGCGGGGCCGGACGGGACTGCTCCGTCAACGTGATCATGATCGTATCGGCGCGGGCCCGGCCGCCGCCGCGACGGTCCGGGCCACGCTTCCGCAGGTTCGGGCCATGCCCGCGTCGTCCGGCCCCGCCCCCGGGTTGGTCAGCCGCGTCACCGGTCCTTGGCCAGGGCGACGAGTTCGGCGAAGAGGCCGCCGGCGTGGACGAGGTCGTCGTAACCGCCCTGCTCGATGACACGGCCGTTCCGCAGGACGACGATCCGGTCGGCGAGGCGGGTGTTCTCCAGCTGGTGGGTGACCACGATGGTGATGCGCCGCGCGGCGATGCGCTTGATCTCCAGGAAGATCTGGTGCTCGCCACGCGGGTCCATCTGGGACGTCGGCTCGTCCAGGATGAGCAGCGGGGTACGGCGGTACAGCGCGCGGCCGCAGGCCAGGCGCTGCCACTGTCCGCCGGACAGCTCGGCGCCGCCGAAGATCTCGCGTGCGAGCAGGGTGTCGAGCCCGTGCGGAAGCCGCTCGACCGCCTCCCGCATGCCGACCGCGTCGACGGCGTCCCACACCGGCCCGTCGTCATGGGTGCGCGGCTGGCCGAGCGTGATGTTCTCCCGGACGCGCAACGGCCAGCAGGCGAAGTTCTGCGGGACCAGCGCGGTCCGGCCCCAGACGGAGTCGGGCCGGGCGCGCGCGATGTCGACGCCGTCCCACAGGACACGGCCCTTGTCCGCGAGGAGGATGCCGGTGATGAGCTTGGTCAGCGTGGACTTGCCGGAGCCGTTCTCACCGACGATCGCGAGGATCTCACCGCGCCGCAGGGTGAGGGAGACGCCGTCCACGGCGGGCTCGTCCTTGCCGGGGTACTGGTGGACGACCTCCTCCAGCCGGATCTCCTCGACCTGTTCCGGGACCGTCGACTCCCCGCGTTTCGGGGCCCGTGCGGCGGCCATGTCGAGGAAGGAGCGCATGTCGGCGAGATAGAGGGAGGTGTGGAACAGGGCGGCGCCGTACTGCACGAACTGGGAGAGCGCGGCGAGCGTGGTCTGTACGGCGACCACCGCTGTCGCGGCGACGGGCAGGGCGACCCGCCCGGTCATCGCGAGCCACGCGAGCGCGGCCCAGGTGATGAGCAGGAACGCGCCGCCGAGGGCGGAGGTCGCCAGGACGATCCGGAGCATGCGGGGCGCGGCGGTCAGGGTGCGCCGGTCGATCCGCTCGGACAGCGCGCGGTACCAGTAGACGAGGTAGTCGGTCATGCCGTTGGCGCGGACCTCGTCGCCGTGCCGCGAAAAGGTGGCCCACCAGCGCATCATGCCCCGTACGTTGCGGTCGCCGACGTTGGCGTAGTGCGTCTCGTAGTCGACGCGGGCGGACAGCACAGCCCCGAGGCCCGCGGGCAGGACGGCCAGCAGCAACAGCGGGAGCATCAGCCAGTGCAGCGCCGTGATGACCGCGCCGGCGGCGGTCATGCGGATGAGCGAGGCCAGGAACTGCTGCGCGTCCTTGACCATCGTGGTGGTGCGGGTCACGCCGACCTCGGCGGCCTCCTGCCGGTCGGCGAACCCGTCCTCGCCCTGGGCTGCGGCCTCCACCCGGCAGACGGCGGAGACGAGGGCCACGTCGGCCTCGGTCACCAGCCGCGGGGTGATCCGGCCGTCGGCGTAGGCCGCCAGGGCCCGGCTGATCCGGCCGACCGCCGCCGCGGCGGTGACGACCACGAGGGCGGGCAGGGCCCCGTGCAGACGTTCGGACACAGGGCCCGTGCCGAGGATGTGCCGCATGGCCTGTGCGGTGCAGCCGAGGACCACGGCAGCCGCGAGGCCGGTGAGGAGCTGGCAGCCGAGGAGGAGGACGACCCCGGTCCGGTCGACGGACCAGGCCATGCCCGCAGTGTGGCGCAGCACGGACGGCAGACGCCCGCACATCCCCCGGAAACTGGCTTCTTCCAGGGGGTTCTTGCCGAACTTGCCCTCGTAGTTGATCGCGGCCGGCGGTGGAGGGGGCGGTGGGGCGTCTTCTGTCGAGGCGTCGGTCATGGTCACCTGCATCCCTCCATCGGGTCGGCACCGCACCTGGGTGGTCCGGCGGTGCCAGGCTCAACGAGGGCGCGGGCGAATCGAACGCACGCGATTCCGGACGAGTAGGGGCCCCGTGAATCCGGGGCGTCGAACGCGCGGTCACAGCGCCCCAAGGCCTCCGCGGCGGCGGCAGGTGACCGAAACGCCGGTGCTTGTGACGGCTGCGGCCGATGAGGTTCCGCGGTCGACGAGGTGCTGTGACCGAGGGATTTCTGACGAGGTTTCGCTACGCGGAGAGCTGCGGATAGAGGGCCGTCAGGTCCTCGGACAGCCCCGCCTTCACGCTCCGGGTGAGATCGTCGGCCAGCACCTCGTACGCCCCGGCCTCCACACCGTCCAGCGCCAGGGCGGCGACGGCGCCCGGAGCGGACTTGGGGGCGTCGATGTCCGAGGCCATGTCGGTGTCGATGTAGCCGACGTGCAGCCCGGTGACGGCGATGCCCCGTGAACGCAGCTCCAGGCGCAGGGAGTTGGTCTGGGACCACAGGGCGGCCTTGGTGGCGCTGTAGGAGCCGGCGACGCCGAGCCAGGAGAGCACGGAGTGGACGTTGAGGAGGTGTCCGCCGCCGTTGCGCTCGACGACCGGGACGAAGGACCGGGTGACCAGCAGCGGTCCGTAGAAGTTGATCTCGAATTCGCGGCGTACGTCGTCGAGGGGGGCGTCGAGGAAGGACCTCGCGCCGAGCGAGACGCCCGCGTTGTTGACCAGGATCGTGACGTCCCGGGCCCGCGCCGCCGCGGCCTCGACCGACGAGGGGTCGGTGACCTCCAGGGCGAGCGGCTCGGCGTCGGGGTGGGTCACGGTGTGCGGGTCGCGGGCCGTGGCGTACACCTTGGCGGCTCCGCGCGCGTACAGCTCCTCGACCAGCGCCTTGCCCAGACCCCGGCTGCCGCCGGTGACGAGTGCGACCGAGTTCTTGATCGACGTCATGTTCACCCCTCCCACGGGAAACCGATCGGTTTCCTGCACCGTAAACCGATCGGTTTCCGAGCGCAAGCGCGTGCCGTGCGGGGAAGGACGGAAGGGCGGGGAACGACCTGAGCGCATGGATTCACCGTTCCCCGCCCCGGAACGCGTCGACCCGCCTCGTCACGGACACGGAGGGACGACTCGGCGACCGGTCCGACGATGGTTCGACTCACCGATCTCGTTGCCCACCCTGCGACGCCGGCCGCCCGCGGGCCACCGGAGCCGGGCCGCCCGGGTGACGCCCCGGGAACTACGGGCGCGCACCCGGTAGTTGATATGGGAAGCTTTGGCCAGCCGTCTGCGGAGCCGAGGCCGTGACGGCCGCCGAGAGGAGCACAGCGTGACACAGGACGGCGTCCAGGCCGTGCACATCGACACCAGCAAGCCGCATCCCGCGCGGATCTACGACTACCTCCTGGGCGGCAAGGACAACTACGAGGTGGACCAGCGGGCCGGCGAAGAGCTGGCCGCCGCCGCACCCGAGGCGCGCATCGGCGTACGGGCGAACCGCGCCTTCCTGCACCGCGCCGTCCGTCACGCCGTCGGCAGCGGGGTGCGGCAGATCCTGGACATCGGCACCGGACTGCCCACCTCGCCGAACGTGCACGAGGTGGCCCAGGAGGTGGCCCCGGACGTACGCGTCGCCTACGTCGACAACGACCCGATCGTGGCCGCACACGGCAACGCCCTGCTCAGCCGCTCCGGCACGACCAGCATCGTCCTCGGCGACCTCCGCGACCCGCAGGCCGTGCTGGAGCACCCCCATGTCCGCGAGGTGATCGACTTCGAGCGGCCGGTCGCCGTGCTCCTCGTGGCCGTCCTCCACTTCCTCACGGACGCGGAGCGCCCCGGCGAGATCGTCGCCACCCTGCGCGACGCGCTGCCGGCCGGCAGCTGCCTGGTGCTCTCGCACGCCACGGGCGACTTCGCCGACCGCACCGCCGCCCAGGCCGTCTACAACAAGGCGACCGCCACCCTGAACCTGCGCCCGCGCGCCGAGATCGAGCGGTTCTTCGACGGCTTCGAGCTGGTCGAGCCGGGCCTGGCCCAGGTCCCGTTCTGGCGCCCGGACAGCACTCCCCCGCCCCGCTCCGACGAGATCGGCTTCTACGGCGGCGTGGCCCGGAAGAACGCCTGAACCGGAAGCGAGACCCCGGTCCAGCCCCTTGACCGACCCCCCGTCGGGGGCTCCATACTGGCCGCCGTCCACGGCCGGATCGTCGAGGCCTGAACCGAGCGAGCGAACGGAGCCCGCGCGTGTCCAGTCCCGTACATCCCGTCGACCCCACTCCCGTACCTCCCGGCGCCCCCGCCGCACCCGCGGACGGCGCGGGTGCCGTGCACCCCGTGGACGAGTCCCGGCCCCGTGGGCGGATCCTGCTCTTCGGCGTGCAGCACGTCCTCGTCATGGCGGCGACACCGATCTCCGCGATCTTCCTGATGAGCGCCACCCTCCGGCTCAGCCCGGGCACCACCGTGGATCTGCTCTCGGCGGCCCTGCTGCTGTCCGGGATCGGCTCGCTCGTGCAGTCCCTCGGCCCCTGGAAGTTCGGGCCACGGCTGCCGCTCGTGATGCTGCCGGGCGGTGCGCCACTGATCCTGTTCCTGTCGATCGCGCAGCAGCACGGGCTGCGCACGGCGACCGGCGCGGTGCTGCTCACCGCCGCCTTCACCTTCCTGGTGCTGCCGCTGTTCTCGCGCCTGCTGAGGTTCTTCCCGCCCCTGGTCATCGGCACGATGATCGTGATCGTCGGGGTCAACCTGGTGAAGGTCGGCGCGCTGCTGGTCACCGGGCAGCCCGGAACGCCGCGCTTCGCCGATCCGGCCCGCCTCGGGCTGGCCTTCGCCACCATCGCGCTGATCGTCGTCTTCACCCGGCTGCTGCGCGGGGTGCTGCGGCAACTCGCCGTGCTGCTCGGACTCGCGGCCGGCACGGCCCTCGCCTTCGCCCTCGGCCAGGTCCACCCGGGCTCCGCTCTGTCGGGCCGCCTGGTGGGCCTGCCCAGGCCGTTCCCGTTCGGCGCCCCCGTCTTCGACCTGCTCGCGGCGCTGCCGCTGCTGCTGTACACGCTCGCGTCCATGGCGGAGGCGACCGGGCAGACCGTCATCAACGCGGAGGCGGTCGGCAAGGACATCGACGTACGGACCGACGTGCCGCGTACCGTCCGCGGGGACGCCCTGACCTCGCTGCTCGGCGGCTGCTTCGGGCTGCCGTTGATGGTGACCAGCGGCGAGAACATCGGCATCGTCCGGGTCACCGGCGTACGCAGCCGCTACGTCACGGCCGCCGCGGGCGTCGTCCTCGTCGTCCTCGGCTTCGTGACCCCCGTGGCGCGGGCGGTCAGCGTGATGCCGCCGGCGGTGGTCGGAGGCGCCGCGATGGTCGTCTTCGCGGTGATCACCGTCCTCGGCGTGCAGATGCTGGGCCGGGCCCGGCTCCAGGACCACACGGCCACGGTGACCTGTGCGGTGGCGCTCGCGCTGGGGCTGCTGCCGATCCTGGTCCCCGGTGTGTACTCCGGCTTCCCCCCGGGCGTGCGGATCCTGCTGGAGAGCGGGGTCGCCGTGGGCGCCCTCGTCGCCGCCGTCCTCAACGTCGTCTTCCATCATCCGGCGCGGCACACCGCGGACACCGCCACCGTCGTGCCGGCCGATGCGCCCGGTCCGGCCGCCCGTGTCTGACCTTCCGCGCCTCCCCCCTCTCGAACAACGGAGCAGCATGACCGGCCTGACCCCCGACCGGCTCCGCCGTGACGCGCTGCTGCTGGTCCCCGATGTGACGCTGACCCCCGAGGGCCCGCTGGAGCTGCACGCGGTGGTCGTGCGGGACGGCGTGTTCCGCGACGTGGGCCCGGTCGAGCGGATCGTCCGTACGCACCCGTCCCTGACCCCCGTCCGGCTGCCCGGGCATGTCCTGATGCCGGGCTTCGTCGACGCCCACCACCATCTGACGCAGAGCTTCGGCGGCGCCCTCGCCTTCGGGGAGCCGTCGGAGATCTTCCGCCGGGTGTGGGTGCCGCTGGAGCGCGCCCTGGACGAGGAGTCGGCGTACGTCGCCGCGAAACTGGCCGCGCTGGAGGCCCTGCGGGGCGGTTTCACGACGGTCGCCGAGGCGGGGACCCGGGCCACGGTGGACGTGGACGTGGTGGCCTCGGCCGCACGCGACGCGGGCATCCGCTGTGTCCTGGGGCTCGTCTGCAACGACGCCGCGGACGGCGCCGCCGACGACGCGGACCCCCGGGCCGTTTTCACCGCTGCCGAGCGGCACCTCGCGCGCTACGGCGCCGACGGCCTGGTCCACCCCTCGCTCGCCGTGTCCGTGCCGGAGGCCGCGACCGCGCCCACGCTGGCCGCGACGGCGCGGCTCGCCGCCGAGGCGGGCACGGTCGTACAGATCCATGTCAACGAACACCTGGTAGCCGTCGAGCGCTCCCTGGTCCGGCACGGGCTGCGGCCTCTGGAGTATCTGCACCATGTGGGTGCGCTGGGCCCGCAGTTGCTGGCCGCGCACGCCACGCTGCTCACCCCGGCCGAGGTCACGCTGCTCGCCGACAGCGGCGCGGCGGTGAGCTACAACCCGGTCGCCAGCGCGTGGAAGGGCAACGCCGTCGCCCCCGCGACCACCTTCGCCGAGCGCGGCATCCGGTTCGGGCTCGGCACCGACGGGACCCGCGGGGACGGCTTCCGGCTGGCGGACGCGGCGGAGTTCGCGCAGCGGCTCACCTACGGCCTGGCCAGCGGCGACTCGTCCTGCGGCGCCGGCTGGACCTGGTGGGAGCGGGCCACGGCGGGCGGCGCGGACGCGGTCGGACTCGGCCGGCGCACGGGACGGGTGGTGCCGGGCGCCGCCGCCGACTTCCTCCTGGTGGACGTCACGGGGCCGGAGATGCAGCCGTCCTGGGACCTGCCGTGGGAGCTGGTCCGGCGCGGCAACCGGGACCAGCTCACCGCCGTGTTCGTCGCCGGGCGGCTGCGCCTGTGGCACGGCTGGCCGCCGGACTGGGACGGACCGGCGCTGGTCCGGCGGGCCGCCGAGCTGGGCCCCCGTGTGGTACGGCGGGCCGGGGTGACACGGGCCCATCCGACATCGGTGACGGCACGGCGACGTGCGGCGACGCCGGACGCCTCCGCGGCCCCGCACACCACGCCCGCGGTCCCGCCCCCGCACGGCTCGGTGGTCCCCGCCCCGCCTCCCGCCGGGCCCGCTGTCCCTTCCCCGGCCCTGCCCTGTCCCGGCGGCCGGCGGTGAGCGCCGGCACGCTGGCGGTGCTCGCCTTGACCGTGGCCGCAGCCGCGTTCGTGCAGGGGACCAGCGGCCTCGGGTTCGCACTGATCGTCGCGCCGGTCGCCGGCCTGCTCGATCCGGCACTGCTGCCCGTGTTCGTGCTGACCGCGATGATCCCGCTGAACCTGTACGTCGCCTGGCGCGAGCGGCACAGCCTCGACCTGCGCGGCGCCCGGTGGATCACCGCGGCACGGCTGACGGCGACACCGGCGGGGCTGGCGCTGCTGTGGGCGATCCCGGCGGGCGCCCTCGGAGCCGTCGTCGGCGCGGCCACGGTACTGGCGGCGGTGGTGAGCCTCGTCGTGCCGTCGTTCGTGCCCGGGCGCGGCGCCTATGTGGGCGCCGGTGTCGTCACCGGACTGACCGAGACCGCGACCGGCGTGGGCGGCCCGCCCCTGGCCCTCGTCTACCAGCACCGGCCGCCGGGCGAGCTGCGGGCGACGGTCGCCGCCTGCTTCCTGGTGGGCGAAGTCGCCTCGCTCCTCCTGCTGTTCGTCACCGGTCGCGGACGTCCGGCGGACATGGGCTGGGCGCTCCTGCTGCTGCCCGCACTCGCCGCAGGAGCCTGGCTGAGCCGCCTCGTGCACCACCGTGTCGACGCCCGCCGCATGCGCGCCTTCGTCCTCGTCTTCGCCCTGGTGTCCGGAATAGCACTGATGACGACAACGTGAACCGACCAGCCCCTGCCGTACGGGCCCGGACGTCCGGCGGACACCGGGCGGGCTCCCTGCTGCTGCCCGCGCTCGCCGCGGGAGCCCGCAGGGCCGCGAGCCGGCCGCCCCCCGCCGTGCCGGGTGGGGTCCGTCAGACGTGCTCGGCGGGTGGCGGGCGGCGCAGCGAGGAGGCGCGCGCCACGAGCCGGGGCTCGGCGGCGGGTGCGTCGGGTCCGGCCGTGCCGGTGGCCGGTCGCGTTCCCAGCCGGGCGAGCAGCAGTTCCACCGCGTCCGCGGCGGCCCGGTCCAGCCGCAGGTCGACCGCGGTGAGCGGCGGTTCACAGGTGCGGGCGCGCAGCCCGTCGTAGCGGGTGACGACCATGACGTCGTCGGGGACCCGGCGTCCAGCCTCCCGCAGTGCCCGTACGGCCCCGACGGCGAAGGCGTCGACCAGCACGCACAGCGCGTCGATGCCGGGGTGTTCCGCGAGCAGCGCGGCGCATCGGTCGTACCCCGCCTGCTCGCCGCCGTCCTCCGGGGCGGTGGCGACGATCGGCGGCCAGCCGTGTGCGGCGGCGGTCCGTTCGTAGGCCGCGCGGGCGTCCACCGAGGAGTGACGGGTGCCCGCGCCGACGACGAGTGCCGGGCTGCGGGCGCCCTGGTCGCGCAGGTGGTCCAGGAGCAGTTCGACCACCCTGCCGCCGTGCAGGTCCACGTAGGGGGCGTCGTCGCCGGGCGCGGTGGGCCGGCCCAGGGCGACGTACGGCAGTCCGCGCTCGCGCAGTTGGGCCGCGGCCGCGTCCTCCGCCTCGGGCTCGACGACGATCGCGCCGTCGATGTCGACGGAGTACAGCGCTGATTCGGACTGCACGGGCGGGATCAGCACCAGGGCGTAGCCGTGGACGAGGGCCCGCTCGGCCGCGGCGGCGGCCACCTCCATGTAGAAGCCGAGCCGCGAGGGGCCGCCGGCGACCGCGAACGGCATCGAGGACGCCAGCGCGATGGCCTTGGCCTGGCCCCGGCGCAGCCGCTGGGCGCGCAGGTTGGGCCGGTATCCCAGCTCGGCGGCGATCTTCCTGATGCGTTCGCGGGTCCGCGGGTCGACCTTGCCGATGCCGTTGAGGGCGTGGGACACCGTGGTCCGCGACACCGACGCCGCCGCGGCGACGTCGGCGATCGTGGGCCGGCGAGCGCCGTGCGAGGGGGTCATGGGCTCATCTTCGCAATCTCCGCTGCGCGGAGCCACCTCCCCCTGACCGCCGGTCGGCACGGGCGCAGGAAGGGGGATGTCTCTCATCGGTGTGAAGGCGGGGGGCGGACCGGGAGTGGGGCTGCGCTTGGTGAGGCTCGCGTGATGGTGCGACTCTGGGTGGAGAGGTCTGCGACGAGGGCATTCCTGGAGGGCCGATGGGACGTGACGTCCCGGCGCTCGTCTTCACCCGCGAGGACCGCCGCCGGTACCGGATCAAGATGCACGAGTGCCTCGACGCGCTGGCGCAGATGCTGCGCGAGTCACGGTTCGAGTCGGAGCGGCCGCAGGTCGGCCTGGAGATAGAGCTGAACCTGGTGGGCGACGAGGCCGAGCCCGCGATGCGCAACACCGATGCGCTGAAGGCGATCTCCGACCCGGCCTGGTCCACCGAGCTGGGCCGGTTCAACCTGGAGATCAACGTCCCGCCCCGGCGGCTGACGGCGGGCGGTCCCGACGCGTGGGAGTCGGAGATCCGCGCCGCCCTGAACCACGCCGACGAGCGGGCCCGGTCGATCGGCACCCGGCTGATCATCATCGGGATCCTGCCCACCCTGCGCCAGGAGGACATCGGCGAGGAGACCCTGTCGGAGAACCCGCGCTACCAGTTGCTCAACGACCAGATCTTCGCGGCCCGGGGTGAGGACCTGCGCATCGAGGTGGACGGCGTGGACCGGCTGCGCACCTACGCGGACACCATCACCCCGGAGGCCGCGTGCACGAGCACGCAGTTCCATCTCCAGGTGTCGCCCGAGGAGTTCGCCGGCTACTGGAACGCGGCACAGGCCATCGCCGGGGTCCAGGTCGCCCTGGCGGCGAACTCGCCGTTCCTGTTCGGCAAGGAGCTGTGGCACGAGACGCGTATCCCGCTGTTCGAACAGGCCACGGACACCCGGCCGGAGGAGATCAAGGTGCAGGGCGTACGGCCCCGGGTGTGGTTCGGGGAGCGGTGGATCAACAGCGTCTTCGACCTCTTCGAGGAGAATCTGCGCTACTTCCCGGCGCTCCTCCCGCTGTGCGACGAGCAGGACCCGGTGGAGACGCTGGACCGCGGAGACGTCCCCGAGCTGGGCGAGCTGACCCTGCACAACGGCACGATCTACCGCTGGAACCGCCCGGTGTACGCCGTCTCGCACGACCTCCCGCACATCCGGGTGGAGAACCGGGTGCTGCCCGCCGGGCCGACCGTCGCCGACACCCTCGCCAACGGCGCCTTCTACTACGGGCTCACCCGCGCCCTGGTGGAGGAGGACCGGCCGGTGTGGTCGCGGATGTCGTTCGCGGCCGCCGAGGACAATCTGCACACCGCCGCCCGGCACGGCATCGACGCCCTGCTGTACTGGCCCGGGATGGGCGAGGTGCCCGTGCCGGAACTGGTCCTGCGGCGGCTGCTGCCGCTGGCCCACCGGGGCCTGGAGCTGTCCGGCATGGACGACGCGTGGCGGGAGCCGCTGCTCGGCATCATCGAGCAGCGCTGCGTGACGGCACGCAACGGCGCCGTGTGGCAGAAGGAGATGTTCCACCACCTCGACGCCACCGAGCACGCCGGCCGGCACGAGGCGTTGCGCCGGATGACCCAGCTGTACATCGACTACATGCACCTCAACGCCCCGGCCCACACCTGGCCGGTGGACTGAGCCGGCTCAGCGCCTCAGGAGGTTGACGGCGCGATCGAAGGCCGAGTCACGGTTCTTGGCGAACTCCTCCTTGGTGAAGACCGGTTCGGTCAGCTGCGGCGGGATGCCCGTGCCGTCGAAGGTGCGGCCGGTGCGGGTCAGGAACTCCTCGTTCGGCAGGCCGAAGAGCAGTCCGTCGGGCAGGGACCGCACCATCACGTCCGAGAAGACGCCCTGGGTGGGCTGTCCGATCCGCACGGTCCGCCCGGGCCGGTCCATGAGGGCCTGGGTGAAGGTCTCGCCCGCGCTGACCGTCGAGCCGCCGGTGAGGACGGCGACCGGGCCGGTGTAGCGGGGCGCGTCGGCCGGGACGACGTGCACGGGTTCGGGGCGGGTGTGCCGGGTGGGGTCGGCCGGGTCGTTGCGGGCCCGCTTCGCGTACGCGGTGTACGGCGTGTCGGTCAGCCGCCGGGCGATGCGGATGCCGAGGCGGTCGGAGCCGCCGCCGTTGATCCGCAGGTCGATGACGAGCCCCTTGAGCCGCGCGATGCGGGCCGGGGTGAGCACGGTGTCCAACGCCCGGTCGAGTTCGGCCTGTTCGGCGGTGAACGGCGCGTTCTCGCCGGCGTATCCGCCGAACCCGGAGATGCGCAGATAGCCGGCGCCGGCGGGCAGGTCGGCGTAGGTGATCCGGCCGGCGGCGAAGTCCTGGCGGTACGGCACGTCCTTGAGGTCGCGGGCCACGACGAACTTCTTGACCTTGGCGTCCAGCTGCGGGCCCGGGTTCTGCGTGCCGGGGCGGACCTGGCCGAAGATGCGGTTGCCGTCCATCACCGTGACGTGGGCGTCGTACAGCGGACGCACCATCCGGCTGAGGATGCCGAAGAGTTCGTCCTTGGTGGTGTCCTTGTGCACCAGCGGCCGGTACCGGTCGCGGACGGCGTGCCAGTCGATGCCCTTCCGGGCGAAGAAGGGGTAGTTCTCCTCGAAGGTGTGCCAGAAGATGTCGAAGGCGGTGCGCGGGTCGGCGGCGGCCGGGCGGGTGCAGTGGGCGGGCACGGCGCTCAGGCGGCGCAGCTTCCGGTGGCCGACCGAGCTGTCCGCGGCGAGCAGCGCGTGGTCGCGGTCGTGCACGGTCCGCACGGTGAGCACCGACCCGTCCGGGGCCGCGTAGGTCCATGGGCCGGTCTGCGGGGACGTGTCTCCCTTGAGACAGCTGACGGATGTCGTCTGGTACTCCTGCAGCACTCCGCCGCCGAGGACGAGGACGGTGCCGTAGCCGTCCATGCGCCACACCCCGTCGGTGCCGGGCGGCCCCGGTCGTGCGGCGGCCGCGGCCGGTAAGGCTCCGGCGGCGAGGAGCAGGGTGGCGGCGGTGGCCGTGAGGGTGCGCACGAGCATGTCCTTCCGACGTCAGTGCGGGAAGGACCACCGTCGCCGACCCGCCCGGGCCCGCACCATCCGGCAGTCCGGTGGGCCGGGAGGGGGGACAGCCCCCGTACCGTCACCCGGGCAGGTGCAAAGACGTCGTGACGCGGGGTTCGGCCGGCGTCAGCGCGTCATGCCGGGGCAGGTGGGCGCGTCCGGGAGGTGGGACTTCGCCCACTCGGCCAGTTCCCGCAGCGCGGGCTCCAGGGCGGCCCCCGCCTCGGTCAGCCGGTAGGACACCCGCAGCGGCGGACCCGCGTCGACCTCGCGTAGTACGAGTCCGGCCGCGCCCAGTTCCGCGAGCCGGTCGGACAGCATGCGCTCGCTGATGCCGGGGACGGCCCGGCGCAGGTCGGCGAAGTGTGCGGGCTGTTCCACCAGGACGGCCACGATGGGGCCGCTCCAGCGTTTTCCGAGCAGCTGGAAGACACGGGTGATGCCATCGTCCACCCGCTTGCACGCCGCGCTGTCGTGGGTCATGTCCGCCGCCATGCGCTCAGGGTACTACCTTGCCGTAGGGGGATGAAAAAAAGTAAGTCCCTGTGCTACAGATAGTTCTGTACGAAAGTTCAGCCCCTCCGCCAGGCGGCGGGCTACCTCACCCCCATATTTCCTTTTCACCCCTTTTTCGGAGTCACCATGGCCACCCTGCTGCACATCGACTCGTCCGTGTCCCCGGCCGAGGCCTCCGCCTCGCGCGCCGTGGCGGCGGCCTTCCGCGCGCACTGGCAGGAGCAGCACCCCGACGGCACGGTCGTCTACCGCGACCTGTCGGCCCAGCCCGTCCCGCACATCACCGCCGACGCGCACACCGCCGGCTTCGCCGACCCCGCGTCGCACACACCCGGACAGGCCGCGGCCTTCGCCGAGCGCGTCCGGCTGATCGAGGAGCTGGAACAGGCGGACGCCGTGCTGATCGGCGCCCCGATGTACAACTTCTCGATCCCCTCGACCCTGAAGGCGTGGCTGGACAACGTCATCCTCATCGGCCGTACCGCGGGCGAGGCCCCGTCCGCCAAGGGCACCCCGGTGACCGTGGTGGCCAGCCGGGGCGGCTCGTACGCGCCGGGCACCCCGCGCGAGGGGTACGAGTACGTGCAGAACTACCTCTCGGCCGTCCTCGGCGACGCCCTCGGCCTGGACGTCGACTTCATCGTCCCGGAGCTGACCATGGCCCCGCAGAACCCGGCGATGGCCGAGCTGGTCCCGCTGTACGAGGCCTCCCGCGACCGCGCCCTGGAGGAGGCCGCCACGAAGGCCAAGCAGCTCGCGGAGCGCTTCGCGGCCTGATCCGCCCGCTCCCGCCCGGGCGCCGCCACCCAGGGGGACGGCGTCCGGGTCACCGAGCCGGCTCTGCGGGCGCAGCACGAAGAAGGTCAAGAGAACCGGTGCCCCGCACACCGTCAAGGATGTACCGTGCAACGATCTGCTCGGCGCCCTGGGCGTGAGGACACCGGTGAGGAGAGGCACGCGTTGACCGCCAGCTACTTCGAGCGCATCGACCGGCATCGCTACAAGCCCACCCCGCACGCGAGCGGCGCGTGGGACCCGGACGAGCAGCACGTGAGCCCGCTGGCCGGACTCGTGGTCCACGCGATCGACCAGTACCGCGCCGAACGCCCGCCGAGCGGGCTGCTCCTGTCGCGGATCAGCTTCGACATCCTGGGCCGCCTCGCCCTGGACGAGTGCGAGGTCCGGGTGGAGTCGATCCGGCCCGGCCGCACCATCGAGCTCCTCGAAGCGGTCGTACACATCGGGGACCGGCCGGTGGTGCGGGCCCGGGCCTGGCTGCTCACCGAGGCGGACACCGGCGCGGTGGCCGGCGGCGCCGACGCCCGCCTGCCCTCGCCGGACGGCCTGCCCGGCCGGTCCCTGACCTCCGTCTGGCCCGGCGGCCACTGCGCGTCCGTCGACATACGGCCGGTCGGCACCCCGGAGCCGGGCCGCGCCACGGCCTGGCTCGCCACGGATCTCGATCTCGTCGCCGGCGAGCCGAGCAGCCCTCTCGCGTCCTATGTCGCCCTCGTCGACACGGCCAACGGCATCGCCGTGCGCCGTCCGCCGGCCGAGTGGATGTTCCCCAACGTCGACCTGACGATCCATCTGCACCGGCAGCCGGAGGGCCGCTGGGTCGGCCTGGACACCACGGTCGTCTTCGGCCCCACCGGCCAGGGCCTCACCAGCAGCGTCCTGCACGACGTCCACGGCCCGGTCGGCCAGGCCCAGCAGATCCTCACGGTACGCCCGCTGCCCGGCCGGTGACGCCAGGGGCCGGTGTTCCACCGCGCGGGAAGGCCGTTGCGGGACCGGTGGCGGGACCCACACCGTCCCCGCCGAGGACGAAGGTGCGGGGGCGGGCCGGCTCCGCACCGGTGCGGGGCGCGGCCCACTGCCCTTTCGCCTGCCGGTGCCCCGCCCGCCGGACCGCGGCCCTCACGCGCTCGGCGGCCTCGGCGTCATCGCGTCCCGGTGGACCGCTGGGCCGATCAGGCGTGCCCTACCCCTCCCGGGCGCCGGCCTCGGCGTGGGCGGCGGCACGCGCCACGTCTTCCCGCCTCTCCCCGCGCGTCGCCCCCAGCGAGGCGAGCCCCACCGCCGCCACTCCCGCCCACTGGGTCACTGCGAGGTGCTGGCCGAGGAAGAGCAGGCCGACCAGGGCACCGACCCCCGGTTCCAGGCTGGTGAGCACGCCGAAGGCGCGCGGCGTGAGGCGGCGCAGGGCTTCCATCTGGAACGTGTAGGGCACGACGCTGGAGAGGAGGGCGACCGCCGCGGCCAGCGTGAGTGTGCCCGGGTCCAGAAGGCGGACGCCTGCCTGTGTGATGCCGTAGGGGAGGCTGAGCAGCGCTCCCCAGGTGACGGCCAGCGCGAGGCCGCCGCCGTCGGGGACGCGCAGGGCCAGCCGTCTGCCGACCAGGATGTATCCGCCCCAGCAGCAACCGGCCAGGGTGGCGCAGGCGACGCCGGTGGGGTCCAGGGCCGTACCGGAGCCGCTGAGCAGGAGCACGCCCGTGGCGGCGAGGCCTGCCCACATGAGGTCGGGAGCGCGGCGCGAGCCGCACAGGGCGAGGGCGAACGGGCCGAGGAACTCCAGGGTGGTGGCGGCGCCCAGCGGCAGCCGGGCGACCGCCTCGTAGTACGCGAGATGGTGCACGGCGAGCAGCGTTCCGGCCGCCACCGCGATGCCCAGGCCGGCCCGGTCGCCGCGGATCCGGGGCCGCCACAGGGTGGTGAGGACGAGCGCGGCGACGGCCAGCCGCAGGGTCACCACGCCGGCCGGTCCCACGGCGGAGTAGAGACGGGTCGTCAGCGCGGCGCCGCCCTGCAGGCCGAGGATTCCGCCGAGGACGAGCCCCGGGGCGGGTACGGTGCCCAGTCCCCGGACGAGGGCCGGTGCGATGCGTGCGCGAAGGGTGGGGCGGGGGCTGATGGGTATCGGGCTCCTTGTGCGGCCGGCCTCGCACCCTAGACGGCGGGCCGGTCGGTGATCAACAGTGGGGCGGGTGGCACGCTTGTCCGCGCCACCGCCTAGCGTGCTGTCATGCGCGTCGACTACTCACCCGAGGCCATGGGCGCCGGGGCGTTCTACCGTCTGCTCACGGCCGTCGTCGTCCCCCGGCCGATCGCCTGGGTCTCGACCCTGGCTCCGGACGGCGAGACGGCGAACCTCGCCCCTCACTCGTTCTTCACCGTGGCCTGCACCGATCCACCGGTCGTCCAGTTCACGTCGGTGGGCCGGAAGGACTCGCTGCGCAATGCCGAGGACACCGGCGAGTTCGTCGTGAACTTCGCCCCCGAGCCGCTCTTCTCCGAGATCAACGCGACGGCCACCGACTTCCCCCGCGACCGGGGCGAGTTCGACGCCGTGGGCATCGAGCGGGAGCCGTCCCTGCGGGTGCGGCCGCCGCGGGTGGCCGCGTCCCCGGTCGCCCTGGAATGCACGCTGCACTCGACGCTGCGCCTGGGCGATTCGACGGTGGTGTTCGGCCGGGTCGTGCACGCCGCGGTCCGCGAGGACGTGCTGGTGGACGGCCGGCCCGACATCGGGCGGCTGCGGCCGCTGTCCCGGCTGGGCGGCGCCGAGTGGGGCACGGTCGGCGAGGTCCGGGAGCTGGCCCGGGTGCCGTACCGGGACCCGGAGCACGGCTGAGCCGCCCGCCGCGTCAGGCGAGCACCAGCACGAGGGGCACGCCCCGGCACGGCACCAGGCGCATGCCGCCGTACACGCCGGGCCGTGCCGCGCTGAGGAGTGCACCGAAGTCCGGGCCCTTGGTGAGGGAGCCGGCCAGATGGGCGGGGTCGGCCGAGGCGGCGACCCGGCCCCGGGCGTTGACCAGATGCGCGGGGCGGGACAGCCGCCGCAGCAGCGGGAGGACGGCCGTCTCGAAGTGCCGCAGGTAGACGTCGGCGGCGGCCACTCCGGCGAACCGGCCCTGGAACCGGACGGGTTCGGACAGGGTCAGGCTGTACTCGTCGGAGCAGAGGTAGTCGACGTACGGTCCGGCCACCGCCCGGCGCCCGGTGTCGCGGGGCAGCGCGAACCAGTCCCAGTGCGTGTAGTCGGAGTACGCCGACTGGCCCGGGTCGAGATCGAGCAGGAGCGGGCGTACGTCACCGTCGGCGCCCGACTGCCACCACTCCAGCCAGGCGGGCACGTCGGTGAGCAGGCCGGGGGCCGCGACGAAACCGACGCCGGAGACCAGTTCCGCACGGGTCAGGTGCAGATGCAGTCCGGGGCGCAGGGCGGCGAGGTCGGCGCTGGCGGGCCGCCGGCCCTGAAAGGCCCCCCGGTGCAGCAGGGCCTCGGTGTCGGCGCGGGTGGCGGCGACGGTCTCGAAGACGGCTTCCAGCGCACCGCCGACCTGCGCGGCCACCCATGTCTCCGGCTCCGCGCCGAGGGTGGCGAGCCCGGGCCTGACGGCCATGGTGTCCTCCAGCGGACGGGAACCGGACGCGGTGCGGTCAGAGGGTGAGGCGTACGGCGACGAGCCGCGCCGTCGACTCCCTGACGCATCGCTCGGCCAGCGTGCCGGCCGTTTCGTGGGCCCCATCCTGCACGGCGGAGATGACGGAGCGGTGACGGTCCGCAACTTCTTCACGATATGCGCCATCGGCCAGGACGAGGCACAGCAGTGCGCCGATCTCGCTCTGCAGGGCGACCTGTTCGCGGGTGAGCCGGGCGGACTGGGCGGCTGCCGCGAGTTCGACGTGGAAGCGGCCGTACAGCCGGCTGCGTGCGGCCGCGTCCCGGGACTGGGCCAACTCCTCGGTGGTGCGGCGGAGTTGTCGGAGGTCCTCGGGTTCGGTGCGCTGCGCGGCGAGCCGGGCGGCGGCGCCGGACAGGGCGGCCCAGTGGTCGCCCAGGTCGCGCAGTTCCTCGGTGCTCCAGCCGCGCAGCCGGGCCCGCAGCCGGTCGTCGGCGGGGACCTCGGGGAGGGAGACGAAGCTGCCGCCGCCGCGGCCCCGGCGGGTGGTGACCAGGCCCTGTTGCCGCAGGGCCATGAGCGCTTCGCGCAGGGTCACGGTGGAGACGCCGAGGCGTGCGGCCAGCTCGCTCTCGCCGGGGAGCTGCTCGCCGTCGGCGAGGAGGCCGAGTTCTATGGCGTCGCCGAGGCGGCGGACGACCGCGTCCACGCGGGCCCGGTTGTCCACCGGGCTGAAGACGGCCTTACGGGCCGTCCCCTCGCTCTCCTGCTGTATCACGGTCACCACCTCGCGCATTGACTCAAGCTTTACCTTAAGGGGACCTTGAGCTTAGAACTATGACTTCATATGTTTGCTGTCAACGTACAGCGCGCCAGAAAGGTTCCCGTATGGAGGGAATTGCGATCCGGCTGCAGGACCTGCGGAAGTCGTTCGGCGAGACGACCGCGGTAGCCGGCGTCGACCTGGAGATCCGGGACGGGGAGTTCTTCTCGATGCTGGGGCCCTCCGGCTCGGGCAAGACGACCATCCTCCGGCTCCTCGCCGGGTTCGAGACACCGGACCGGGGCCGGATCGAACTCGCCGGTCAGGAGGTCACCGGCCTCGCCCCGTTCGAGCGGGACGTGCACACGGTCTTCCAGGACTACGCCCTCTTCCCGCACATGACGGTCGAGCAGAACGTCGCCTACGCCCTCAAGGTCCGCAAGGTACCGAAGGCCGAACGGCTCGTCCGCGCCCGCAAGGCCCTCGCCGAGGTCCGCCTGGAGGGCTACGGCCAACGGCGCCCGGCCCAGCTCTCCGGCGGACAGCGCCAGCGCGTCGCCCTCGCCCGCGCGCTCGTCGGCCGGCCCCGGGTGCTGCTCCTGGACGAACCCCTCGGCGCCCTCGACCTGAAGCTGCGCGAGCAGATGCAGGTGGAGCTGAAGGCGATCCAGCGGGAGGTCGGCATCACCTTCGTCTTCGTCACCCACGACCAGGAGGAGGCCCTGACGATGAGCGACCGCATCGCCGTCTTCGAGCAGGGCCGCATCGCCCAGGTCGGCACGCCCGCGGAGATATACGAGCGCCCCGCGACCCCCTTCGTCGCCTTCTTCGTCGGCACCTCGAACCTGCTCGACGGGGAGACGGCCCACCGGATCGTCGGCACCCCGGGCACCTACAACATCCGGCCGGAGAAGATCCGCGTCCTGAAGGAGTCCGCCGAGGCCGACCAGCCGGACCACACCTCCGTGACCGGCACGGTCGCCGAGGTCGTCTACCTCGGCGACGCCACCCGCTTCCTGGTCGACCTCGACGGCGGCGGCCGGCTCACCGCGCTCCAGCAGAACCTGGAGACCTCCTCCGAGGACGTCGCGGCCTACCGCGGCACCCGGGCGCGCCTGACATGGCACCGCCGGCACGCCGTCCGACTGCCCTCCTGACCTCTCCCCCCGGCATCTCCCCCGCCCTCCACGTCCCCATGGAGTACGTCGTGCGCCTCAACCGCATCCCCCGAGCCGCCGCCGCAGCCGCCGCGCTGCTGCTCGCCGCCGCCTGCGACTCCTCCGGCTCGGGCGGTTCGTCCGCCACCGGGCTCAACCCGCCCGACCTCAGGGCCCCGGCCAAGCTCGGCAGGACGGAGGGCCAGGTCAACCTGATCGCCTGGGCCGGCTATGTCGAGGACGGCTCCAACGACCCCAAGGTGGACTGGGTCAGCGACTTCGAGAAGCGGACGGGCTGTCAGGTCCACTCCAAGGTCGCCGCCAGCTCGGACGAGATGGTCAAGCTGATGAAGACCGGTGAGTACGACGCGGTCTCCGCCTCCGGCGACGCCTCCCTGCGCCTGATCGCCTCCGGCGACGCCGCCCCCGTCAACACCGCCCTCGTACCCCACTACAAGGACGTCTTCAGCGGGCTGAAGAACGGCGCCTGGAACTCGGTGAAGGGCCAGATGTACGGCATCCCGCACGGCCGCGGCGCCAACCTGCTGATGTACAACACCGAGAAGGTCAAGCCGGCGCCCACCTCCTGGTCGGCCGTCTTCGAGGGCGCCGCCAGGTACAAGGGGCATGTCACCGCCTACGACTCGCCGATCTACATCGCCGACGCGGCCCTCTACCTCAAGGCCACCAGGCCGGAGCTGAAGATCAAGGACCCGTACGCGCTCGACCAGAAGCAGTTCGACGCGGCCGTGGCCCTGCTGAAGCGGCAGAACGCCGACGTGGGCGAGTACTGGAGCGACTACCTCAAGGAGGTCTCCGCCTTCAAGAGCGGTGACTCGGTGGTCGGCACCACCTGGCAGGTCATCGCCAGCCTCGCCGCGTCCGAGGGCGCGAAGGTCAAGGCGCTGGTGCCGAAGGAGGGTTCGACCGGCTGGTCCGACACCTGGATGGTCTCCAGCAAGGCCAAACACCCCAACTGCGCCTACAGGTGGCTCGACTGGATCGTCTCACCCAAGGTCAACGCCCAGGTCGCCGAGTACTTCGGCGAGGCACCGGCCAACTCCAGGGCCTGCGCCGAGACCGGTGACAAGAACTTCTGCACGGTGTACCACGCCGCCGACGAGCGCTACTGGAAGAGGATCGCCTTCTGGAACACACCCATCGAGCAGTGCCTGGACGGCCGCAAGGACGTCCGGTGTGTGCCGTACGCGAAGTGGGTGCAGGCCTGGACCGAGATCAAGGGCTGAGCCGTGACGACCGACGCGACGACCGCCGCCGGCCGGGGTACCGTCCGGCGGCTGGCCGCAACCCTGCACCGCAGGCCCCGGCTGCGGCTGACCCTGCTGCTCACCGCCCCCCTGCTGTGGCTGGCCGTCCTCTACCTCGGCTCGCTGGCGGTGCTGTTCGTCTCCGCGTTCTGGACGACGAACTCCTTCACCTCCCAGGTGGTGAAGGTCTGGTCGACGGACAACTTCCACGAGCTGCTGACCACGCCCGTCTTCCGGCAGGTCATCCTGCGCAGTGCCGGCGTGGCGCTCGCGGTGACCGTGCTGTGCGCGCTGATCGCCTTCCCGGTGGCGTTCTACACCGCGCGTGTGGCCCGGCCCAGGTGGCGCCCGCTGCTCGTGGTGGCCATCCTCACCCCGCTGTGGGCGAGTTACCTGGTCAAGGTGTACGCCTGGCGGCTCATCCTGTCCCAGGGCGGCCTCGCCGACTGGACGCTCGCGCCGTTCGGGCTGAGCGGTCCCGGCTTCGGGCTGCCGGCCACCGTCCTCACCCTGACCTACCTGTGGCTGCCGTACATGATCCTGCCGATCCACACGGCCCTGGAACAGCTTCCGGCCGACTTGCTCGACGCCTCGGCCGACCTCGGGGCGCGGGCCGGGCGGACCTTCCGCTCGGTGGTCCTGCCGATGGTGCTGCCGTCGGTCGCGGCCGGCTCGGTGTTCACCTTCTCGCTGAGCCTCGGTGACTACATCACCGTGCAGATCGTCGGCGGCAAGACACAGCTGATCGGCAACCTCGTGTACTCCAACATCGAACTCAACCTGCCCATGGCCGCCGCGCTCGGCACCGTACCGGTCGTCGTGATCGTCCTGTACCTGCTGGCGATCCGTCGCACCGGCGCCCTGCACAGCCTGTAGCCGTCCGTACGCCGGAACACCCCGGAGGAAAGAGCGCCATGCATCTCAGCCGCACCGCGCGCATCGCCCTGCGCACCGGCGCCGGGCTCGGTTTCGCGGTGATCTACGTCCCGCTGCTGCTCGTCCTCGTCAACTCCCTCAACCCCGACCGCAGCGCGAGCTGGCCACCGCCGGGACTGACCTGGCACTGGTGGTCGGTGGCCGCACACAACTCCGGTGCCCGGCAGGCGCTGTGGGTCTCCGTGAAGGCGGGACTCGGGGCCACCGCGATCGCGCTCGTGCTCGGCACGCTCATCGCCTTCGCCGTGGCCCGGCACCGCTTCTTCGGCCGCGACACCGTGTCGTTCATCGTGGTCCTGCCGATCGCGCTGCCCGGCATCGTCACCGGCATCGCCCTCAACTCGGCCTTCAGCACGGTGCTGGAGCCGCTCGGCGTGGGGCTCGGGCTGTTCACCGTGATCGTCGGACACGCCACGTTCTGCATCGTGGTGGTGTTCAACAACGTCGTCGCGCGGCTGCGCCGTACGGCCGCCTCGTACGAGGAGGCGGCCATGGACCTCGGCGCGACAACCTTCCGCGCCTTCGCCGACGTCACCTTCCCGCTCGTCCGCTCCGCACTGCTGGCGGGGGCCCTGCTCGCCTTCGCCCTCTCCTTCGACGAGATCGTGGTCACCACGTTCACCGCGGGACCCGGCATCGAGACCCTGCCCATCTGGATCTTCGAGAACATGACGCGGCCTCAGCAGGCCCCGGTCGTCAACGTCGTGGCCGCGGTGCTGGTGCTGCTGTCGGTGATCCCGATCTACGTCGCCCAGCGGCTGTCCGCGGACACGGCGACGTCGAGCCGGGTGTGAGAGCCTGGGAAGCCGAGGGAGGGGGACGCATGAGCGCGGGGGACGGCGCCGGCCCGGCGCGGGCGGTGCGCGCGGCGTACGAGGCGGCCCGCGCCGCCGTCGCGGGCCTGAGCGACGAGGAGTCCTGGCTGCCGACCGGCTGCACCGGCTGGGCGGTCCGTGACCTCGTCTTCCACTGTGTGACCGACGCCCAGCGCGCGCTCGTGGCCTTGCACACGCCGGCGCGCGAGCCGGTGGACCGGGACGCGGTGACCTACTGGCGGGACTGGCGGCCGGACACTGCCGGTGCGGCGAACGGCCGGCGCTGGGTGCGGGTGAACGGCAGCATGTTCCTGGACTTCCGTCAGCTCCAGGGCCTGTATCTGGAGACGCTGGCGGCGGCCGTGCACGCGGCGGAGGCGGCCGACCCCGCACAGCCGGTCGCCACACAGGGGCACGTACTGACGGCGGGGGACCTGCTGATCACCCTCGCGGTGGAGGCGACCGTCCATCACCTGGACCTGACCGTCCACCTCCCGCACGCACCGGGCCCGACCGCGCAGGGGCTGGCGGCGGTGCGCACCACGCTGGACGGCCTGCTCGGACGGCCGGGCCTGCCGGACTGGTCCGACGAGCACTACGCGCGCGTGGGCACCGGGCGGGCCGCGCTCACCGAGGCCGAACGGGCCGCCCTGGGCACGGTGGCGGACCGGTTCCCCCTGTTCGGCTGAGCCCCGGCCGGCGCTCGGGACACCCGCCCAACAGGGGACACACGCCGACGACCCCTGCGCGGCGCGGAGCCCGCCGGCCGGGTAGATGGAACTCTGCGGCCATGAACAAGCCGCCCAGCATCGACGGGTACGTGGACCGCGTCACGGCCGGCCCCGGCGGCGCGCTGACCGACGAGGTCGGCGTCATCACCGGCGACCTGACCGTCGCGACCATCCTGCTGTCCGACGGCCGCAGCGTGCGCGTCGCCGTCCAGCACTCCGGCAGCGACACCTGGTACACCCTCGCCGGCAGTCCCGCCCCGGTGCCCGCCGGCCGTCTCGCGGCGTACCACCGTGACCTGCTGGGCCGCATCCGCCGCGGAGGCGGCACGCGCGCCACCTGACCGGCAACTCCCGTAGCTGTCGCGGCGGTTGACTTGTCCCATGAACACGCAAAAGGAAGCTCCCACACCTTGACCGCCGCCTGGTCCAGACCAATCATGGCCTAGACCAATAGCCCCGGCCGGGCCGCACCGCGTCGTTCGCTATCCGGGAGTACCCGATGACCCGTCCGAGACCCGTACGCGCCCTGCTCGCCGGCCTGGCCACCCTGGCCGCATCCGCGGGGCTCGCCCTGGGGGCCCAGGGCACCGCGCACGCGGCGACCCCGCTGCCCGCGCACGTCTTCGCGCCCTACTTCGAGGCCTACAACGGCGACAGCCCCGCCGCGCTCGCCCAGGCCTCCGGCGCGAAGTACCTCACCATGGCCTTCCTGCAGACCGACAAGAAGGGCTCCTGCACCCCGTACTGGAACGGCGACACCGCCACGCCCGTCAGCTCCTCCGTCTTCGGCTCCGACTTCACCACCATCCGCTCGCGCGGCGGCGACGTGATCCCCTCCCTCGGCGGCTACGCGGCCGACAACGGCGGCACCGAGATCGCCGACAGCTGCACGAACGTCGACTCCGTCGCCGCCGCCTACGAGAAGATCATCACCACCTACGACGTCTCCCGGCTCGACCTGGACGTCGAGGACAACTCCCTCACGAACACCGCCGGCATCGACCGCCGCAACCAGGCCATCAAGAAGGTCCAGGACTGGGCCGCCGCGAACGGCCGCACGGTGCAGTTCTCGTACACCCTGCCGACCACGACGACCGGGCTCGCCGACAGCGGCCTCGCCGTGCTGCGCAGCGCGAAGAGCGCGGGCGCCAGGATCGACGTCGTCAACCTCATGACGTTCGACTACTACGACGGCGCCACCCACCACATGGCCACCGACACCGAGACGGCCGCGAGCGGACTGCACGACCAGCTGGCCGAGCTGTACCCGAACCTGTCGGACACCCAGCTGTGGAGCATGGTCGGCGTCACCGAGATGCCGGGTGTCGACGACTACGGCCCGGCGGAGACCTTCACCACCGCCGACGCCACCACGGTGTACGACTGGGCGGTCGCCAAGGGCATCAACACCCTCTCCTTCTGGGCCCTCCAGCGCGACAACGGCGGCTGCCCCGGCTCCGGCGCCTCCGACACCTGCTCCGGCATCGCCCAGGACACCTGGTACTTCACCCACACCTTCGCACCCTTCACCGGCGGTACGACGACCCCGCCGGCCGATGACTTCTCCCTCGCCCTCTCCCCCACCACCGCCACCGTCGACCCCGGCGGGGCCGCGACCGCGACGGTGCGGACCTCGGTGACCTCCGGCAGCGCGCAGACGGTCGGCCTGACGGTGAGCGGCGCCCCGAGCGGGACGACCGCCTCCCTCAGCCCGTCCTCGGTCACCGCGGGCAACACCTCCACCCTCACCGTGAAGACCGGCACCACCACGGCACCCGGCACCTACACGCTGACCGTCACCGGCACCGCGGGCCCGACCCGGCACAGCTCCACGCTCACCCTGACGGTCAAGGGATCCGGCGGCACGGCCGTCCTCGGCAACGGTGACTTCGAGACCGGTTCGCTCACGCCTTGGACATGCGACAGCGGGGCCGCGGTGGTCTCCTCCCCGGTGCACGGCGGCGCGCACGCGCTGAAGACCACGCCCTCCGCCTCGCAGACCGGTCAGTGCGCGCAGACCCTGGCCCTGAAACCCCACACCTCTTACACCCTGAGCGGCTGGGCGCAGGGCCCGTACGCCTACCTGGGCGTCAGCGGCGGTGCGACGGCCAGTTCCTGGACCCCGTCCTCCTCGTGGTCGAAGCTGACGGTGCCCTTCACCACCGGCGACTCGGGCGCGGTCACGGTGTACGTGCACGGCTGGTACGGCCAGGGCGCGGTGCACGCCGACGACCTGGCCCTGAGCTGATCCACCCCTTTCTGCGGCCCCGCTCGCCGATCAACGGGCGGGGTCGTCCGGCCGTCGGCCTCCGGGGCCACGGGACGCCTCCCGTCACCCGTCCCCGGCCCGGCTGACCGGCGCCGTGATCAGGCGTCCGGCCACCGCCGTCCGTAGGCTGAAGGGACCGAAGCTCCTTGCGGAGGCCTCGCGCAGGCAGGAGACGGTCGTGATCGAACTGGCCGCGGTGTTCGCCGTCGCGGGAGCCGCGAGCAACGCCGTGGGCACCGCCTTCCAGCGCAAGGCCGCGTCCGCCAGCAGCCGTGGCGGGTTGCGGCTGCTCGCGGAGCTGGTCCGCCGGCCCTTCTGGGTGGTCGGCATGTGCGGTGTGGTCTGCGCCGCACTGTTCCAGAGCCTGGCCCTGGTCAACGGCCCGCTCGCACTGGTCCAGCCGCTGTTCATCCTGGAGCTGCCCTTCGCGCTGCTCGTCGCCGCCCCGCTGATGCACAAGCGGCTGCCCCGCTCCGGCTGGTGGGGTGTCGGCGGCTGCGTGGCGGGCCTCGCCGTCCTGCTGATCGCCGCGGCCCCGCACGGCGCCACCGACCACGCGCCGCTCACCCGCTGGCTCCCGGCCCTGTGCCTGTGCCTCGGCGCCATGGCCGCGGCCGTCCTGCTCTCCCGGCGGAGCCACTCGCCGGCCCGCCGCGCCGCGCTCCTCGCGGCGGCCTCCGCCACGGGCAACGCGCTGACCGCCGCCCTGCTGAAGTCGGCCTCCGGCACGTTCGCCGACCACGGCTTCACGGCGTTCCTGCGGTCCTGGCAGACGTACGGCTTCGCGCTCACCGGTGCCGTGGCCGTGATCCTGCTGGAGAACGCGCTGCAGGCCGGGCCGCTGGCCGCGGCGCAGCCCGCGCTGACCATCGGCGACGCGGTGGTGAGCCTGACGCTCGGCATGACCCTGTTCGACGAGCGGGTGCGCACCGGCTGGTGGCTCCTGCCTGAGGCGGGCGGCGCCCTGCTGATCGTCGTGGGCGTGGTGGTGCTCAGCCGGGCGGTCCAGCACATCACCGTGGCGCCGGTCGCGGCCGGGCAGCGGCACCCCGCGACGTGAGCGGCTCTAGCCGGCCCGGCTCCGCGCGATCCCGTCGATCCAGGCGTGCAGCCGATCGCCGTGGGTGGCCATCAGGCCGGGGTCGCGCAGGGTGTTGGTGAGCACGGACAGGCCCTGGTAGGCAGCGACGAGTTCGACCGCGAGGGCGTCCGCGTCGGCGCGGCCCAGCTGGGTGAACTGGGACTCCACCCAGTCGAGCAGGGCCCGCATCACCTTCGCCGCGGCCCGGTCCAGGCCGTCGTCGCGCTTGTCGAGCTCGGTCGCGAGGGTTCCGAAGGGGCAGCCGAAGCGGGCGGCGGTCTCACGCTGATCGACCCAGCCGGCGACGAGCGCCTTCAGCCGGGCGGCCGGGTCCGGGAGGGCGTCCAGGCGGTCGGTGAGGGCGTCGAGTTGCGCGCAGTGGTCGTCCACCGCGGCTTCGACCAGCTGGTCCTTGGTCTTGAAGTAGTAATAGACGTTGCCGAGCGGCACCTCGGCCGCACGGGCGATGTCGCCGAGGGTGGTCTTCTCCACGCCCTGCTCATGGAAGACCTGGACAGCCGCCCTCACCAGGCGCTCACGTTTGCCGCCCCGGCCGGAACGCCCGGGGAACGCGGCCCGGCCCGTGGCCGTGGATTCTGAGTCAGTCACCTGACTGAGGATAGACAACCAGCGGCCCGCCGACTAATGTCGCTTCTTAGTTAGTCAACTAACTAACTCCATCGAGAGGGGCATAGCCATGATCGTCGTCACGGGCGCCACAGGGAATGTGGGACGGGCTCTGGTCAGGCGGCTGACCGAGGCCGGGGAGACGGTGACGGCCGTCGCCCGGCACGTCGGGACGGATGACGTACCGACGGGAGTCCGGGCCGTCGCCGCCGATCTCGGCGACCCACAGAGCCTCGCTCCCGCACTCGAGGGCGCCAAGGCACTGTTCCTGCTGGTGGCCGGCGAGGATCCGGCCGGCCTCCTGCGCCGGGTCGCCGCGGCCGGTGTGGCGAAGGTGGTGCTGCTGTCCTCGCAGGGCGCGGGCACCCGGCCACAGGCGTATGCGCACGCGGCGCGCTTCGAGGCGGCCGTGGCCGGGTCGGGGCTGCCGTTCACCGTGCTGCGCTCGGGCGGGCTGGCCTCGAACGCGCTGGCCTGGGCCGAGCCGGTGCGCCGGCATCGCACCGTGGCGGGACCCTTCGCCGACGTGGCGCTGCCGTTCGTCGACCCGGCGGACGTCGCCGCGGTGGCGGCGGCCGTGCTGCGCGAGGACGGACACGACGGCGCCACCTTCACGCTGACCGGTCCCGAGCCGACCACCCCGCGGCAGCGGGCGGCCGCCATCGCCGCCGCGCTCGGGGAGCCGGTGACGTTCGTGGAGCAGAGCCGCGAGGAGGCCCGCGCGGAGATGATCCGGTTCATGCCGCCCGCCGTCGCCGAGGCCACGCTCGCCGTCCTCGGCACACCGATCCCGGAGGAGCAGACGGCCACCGGCGACGTGGAGCGTCTGCTCGGCCGGCCCGCCGCTCCGTTCTCCGCGTGGGCGGCACGCAACGCGGCGGCGTTCCGCTGAGCCTCGACGGGTTGCCCCACACGGCCGGCCCGGTGGCCGCCACCGCAGGGCCGGCCGGGTGACGTGTGCGGCACTCGGCCATGCCGTCACACGCCACACCGCACTAATTAACCGTTTTATCCCTTTATCAGCTCTATGGTGCGAGCGGACAAGAGTGTCGGCTGAGGTGACGCGCAAGGCATCGCGACAGGGCGCGGGTTGGGATGGCGATGAGCGGAATCAGCCGCCGGAGTGTGGCTCGTCTCGGCCTCGGCGCCGGCATCGGTGTGGCCGCCGCCTCGTTGGCCAGGTGCGCAGGCGGTTCGGACGAGGACGGCACGGCGCCGCTGCAGGGGCCGCCCCGGCTGATCGGGGACGGCTCGACGTCGTACACCGGACGGCAGCCCCACCAGCCGGCGCCGCCCGAACCCCTCGAACCCGGTCAGACCCCGCCGCAGTTCGTGGTGTTCTCCTGGGACGGCGCCGGCGAGCTGGGCACCGGCCTGTTCCCGCGCTTCCTGGAACTGGCCCGCACCCACGGCGCACACATGACGTTCTTCCTGTCCGGTCTCTATCTCCTGCCGGAGGACAAGAAGCGGCTCTACGATCCGCCGAACAACCCGGTCGGCGCCTCGGACATCGGCTACCTCACCGACGAACACCTCAAGGCGACGCTGAAGTACGTCCGCCAGGCCTGGCTCGACGGCCACGAGATCGGTACGCACTTCAACGGGCATTTCTGTGTGGGTCCCGGATCGGTCGCCAACTGGACTCCGGAGCACTGGCGTTCGGAGATCGAGCAGGCGCGGATGTTCGTCAAGTCCTGGCGGTCGCACACCGGTTGGCACGACGATCCGCCGCTCCCGTTCGACTACGACAAGGAACTCGTGGGCGGCCGCACCCCCTGCCTGCTCGGGCAGTCGAACCTGCTGCCGGTCGTCCGGGAACTGGGCTGGCGCTACGACGCCTCCTCTCCCGGCGGGCTGCAGTGCTGGCCGAGGAAGCGGGGAGGCGTGTGGGACCTCCCGCTGCAGAGCATCCCGTTTCCCGGGCACCGGTTCGAGGTGCTGTCCATGGACTACAACATGCTGGCCAACCAGTCCAAGAACACGACGCGGGGCCCCTCCTACAACTACCCCTACTGGCGCGCCCAGGCAGCCCAGGCGTACATGGCCGGCTTCCAGCGGGCGTACGACACGAACCGGGCGCCGCTGTTCGTCGGCAACCACTTCGAGGAGTGGAACGGCGGCATCTACATGGACGCGGCCGAGGAGGCCCTCAGACAGATCGCGGGCTGGAGCGACGTACGCCTGGTGTCCTTCCGGCAGTTCGTCGACTGGCTCGACGTCCAGGACCCCGCGATCCTCGCGAAACTGCGCACCCTCCAGGTGGGCGAGAAACCGGAGGGCGGCTGGAGCGCCTTCCTGCGCCCGGAGAAGCGCGGCCAGGGACGCCATCAGCGAGGCGGTGCGACGAGCCCCATCTCATAGGCATGGATGACGAGCTGGACCCGGTCCCGGGCGCCCAGTTTGGTGAGCAGCCGTGAAACGTGCGACTTGGCGGTGGCCACCGTGATGAAGAGGTCCTCGGCGATCTCGGTGTTCGACCTGCCGCGTCCGACCAGGGTCAGCACTTCCCGTTCCCGCTCGGTGATGCCCTCGACCGGCCGTGGGGAGCGCTCGGGGGCAGCCGCGGGGCGCCCGATGAAGTCCGCGATCAGACGGCGCGTCACAGCCGGGGCGATCAGTGCGTCGCCTGCGGCGACCACGCGGATCGCCGCGAGGATGTCGTCCAGTTCCATGTCCTTGACCACGAAGCCGCTCGCGCCGGCTCGGAGTGCGCCGTAGACGTGGTCGTCCTCGTCGAAGGTGGTCAGGACGAGGACGCGCGTGGTTGTCGGACCGGCCGTGATCAGGCGGGTGGCCTCGATCCCGTCCATGCCGGGCATCCTGATGTCCATGACCGCGACGTCGGGGCCGGTATCCCTCACCAGTTGGACGGCCTCGGCGCCGGTGGCGGCCTCACCGACGACCTCCAGGTCGGGATGATCGGCCATGATCACCCGTAGGCCGGACCGCACCAGCGGCTGGTCGTCGGCGAGCACCACCCGGACGGTCATCGGTTCTCCCCCGTAACTCCGACAGGTGCGGGCAGCGGCAGCCTGGCCGCCACCCGGAAGCCGCCCTCGGGGCGGGGTCCGGTGCTGAGGTGGCCGCCCAGCAGGCCGACCCGCTCCCGCATGCCGACGATGCCGAAGCCGTGGGGCGAGCCGTTCTCGGTGGCGCCGCGCCCGTCGTCGACCACCTCCACGGACAGTTCCTCGTCTCCGTAGTCGATGGCCACCCGGCAGTGCCCGGCGCCTGCGTGGCGGACCACGTTGGTCAGCGCCTCCTGCACGATGCGGTAGGCGGACAGGTCGATGTCGGCCGGCACAGGGCGCTGCTCCCCGCTGCAGCGCACGTCGACGCGTATCCCCGCGTCCGCGGTCGCTGCCGCGAGCCGTTCGACTTCCGCCAGCCCCGGCGTGGGTACGAGCGGTGCCTGCTGCGATGTGGTCGCGTCCTGGTCGGCCCGGCGGAGCGACACCAGCGTGCGCCGAAGGCCCGACAGGGTCTCTCTGCTGGTGGCCTCGATGGCGTGCAGGGCTTTGCGTGCCTCCGCCGGCTGGGTCTGGATGACCCGGTTGCCCACACCGGCCTGGATGGCGATGATGCCGATGCTGTGCGCGACCATGTCGTGCAGCTCCCGTGCGATCCGCAGCCGTTCGGCGGTCACGGCCTCGGCCACCTCCTGTGCGCGCAGCGCAACCGCGTGCTCGCGGCGCTCGCGACTCAGCAGACCGGCCATGCAGGACGCGCCCATCGCCAGGAGGGCGATCACCGCGTTGACGGTCAGGCTGTCCCCGTGCGCGAAGCCGCCGATCACCAGGAGCTGCACGGCGGCAGACACGGCCACAGCAACCATCGAAGCGCGCCGCGCGCAGGTGCCGACGAGGAAGCCCAGCACGAGGTCCACCGCCAGATACGACAGGAACTGGCCCTGGTACGACGGCGCCAGGCTCTCGTGGACCGAACTCGGAGTGCCCACCACCACAGCAGTGGATCCGAAGAGTGCCATGGCCAGAGCCAGCAGCGGCACCCGTCGCACCACGCCGCCGAGCAGGCTCACAGCCAGCAGTGCCCCGGCACCGTGGACCGTGCCCGACGCCCGTGGCGCACCCCCCACCAGCAGACCCACCACAAGGAGGTAGGAGGAACCCCCCGTCCAGGCCACGGCCTTGGTTCTCGTCATCGGCGGCATTCCCTCCCGGGAACGACACCGCGGTGCGCGACGCGCGCGGGCAACGACGTGATCGTCATGGGGTTCACGCCGCGAGACTAACCCGCCACCGCCGGCGCGGCATCAGCCCGGGGACGTACGCCCACGGACCGACCCGGCCGCACGATTGCCGCCCATGGCACCATGCCCGGACGGGGGTCCTCTCGGCAGTGTGGGCGCCGTGATCGAAGTCAGCGAACTCACCAAGCGCTACGGCGGCAAGACGGCCGTCGACCATCTGTCCTTCACCGTGCGGCCGGGCCAGGTCACCGGATTCCTCGGCCCCAACGGCGCCGGCAAGTCCACCACCTTGCGGATGATCCTCGGCCTGGACGCGCCCACCACGGGCGCCGCCACCGTCAGCGGCGTCCCCTTCCACCGCCACCCACGCGGACTGCGGCACGTCGGCGCCCTCCTCGACGCCGGACAGATCCACGGCGGACGCAGCGCCGCGGCCCACCTCTGGGCTCTGGCCCGCAGCAACGGCATCCCACGGCGCCAGGTGGGCGAGGTGCTGCAGGAGGTGGGGCTGGCCGAGGTGGCGAACCGCCGCATCGGCGGATTCTCGCTCGGCATGAAGCAGCGGCTGGGCATCGCCACCGCCTTGCTCGGCGACCCACCCGTGCTGATGTTCGACGAGCCGATCAACGGGATGGACCCGGAGGGCGTGCTCTGGGTACGCCGGCTCTTCCGGCGCCTGGCCGCCGAGGGGCGCACGGTCTTCCTCTCCAGCCACCTGATGTCGGAGATGGAGAACACCGCCGACCAGCTGGTCGTCATCGGCCGGGGCCGCCTCATCGCCGCCGAGCCACTACGGGACTTCGCGGCCCGCGGCACCCGTCGCAGCGTCGCGGTCGCGACACCCCAGGCCGCTGAGCTGGCGGCCGTGCTGACCGCGGCGGGCGCCTCGGTCGAGCCCGAGGGCTCGGCGGGCGCCGAGAAGCTCGCCGTGACCGGACTCACGGCGGACCGGATCGGGGCGCTCGCCTTCGAGAACGGTATCCGGTTGCACGAGCTGACGCCCCGTAGCGCCTCACTGGAGGCGGCCTTCATGGAACTGACCGCCGACAGCGTCGAATACCAGGCAGGAGAGTCCCGATGACCGCACTCGCCTCCGGCTCCCCGGCCCCTCCCGTCGCCGGGCCGCCCGCCCGCTTCCGCGACCTGCTCGCCTCCGAGTGGATCAAGATACGGTCCCTGCGTTCCACCCCGTGGGCGATCGGACTCACCCTCCTGTTCGTCGTGGGGTCCGCAGCCGTGGCCACGCTGGCGGACAAGGCTGCAGGCTCCGGACCCGTCGAGTTCCTGCCCTTCGACGCCTACCCGGCGGCCGGATACTGGACGCTGATGCTTGTCGCCGGCAGCATGGGCGCCCTCACCGTCGTGAGCGAATACAACAGCGGGCTGATCCGCACCACGACCGTGGCCGTCCCCGCCCGCGGCTCGGTCGTGCTGGCCAAGGCGGCCATCACCGGCGCGCTGTGGGCCGCGGTCGGCACGGCCGCCTCCACCGGTTCCTTCCTGCTCTCCCAAGCCATCCTGGACGGGCACCATGCCGGCGTTCCGATCACCCACCCGGGGGTGTTCCGGGCGCTGGTGGCATCCGCGTTGCTGGCTCCGGTCTGTGCCCTGGTCGGTCTGGGCCTCGGCGTTCTGCTCCGGCATGCCGCCGGGACCATGGTCACCAGCGTCTTCACACTGCTGATGCTGCCCACCATGTTCTCGGAGACCGACCGCTGGTCCGCGGACGTCAAACACGCGCTGGTGGCTGCCGCGTGGAATCGCCTGGTCCAAACCTGGGAGCCGGATCCCGCGTCGCTGGGCTACACCGCCACGGTCCCTGGCTCCTGGATCGTGTACACGCTCTGGCCGCTGATCACGGTCGCACTCGCCGTGCTCGTCGTGAGGCACCGCGATGTGTGAGCGTGTCTGATCGCCGAGCACGGTGAGCAACTGCGGCGGCTCGACCGGGTCCGGCAGCGAGTCCAGATCCGACCACGCGATCCAGGCATGCGTGTCCCGGTTGGCCTGCTCTTCGGGGAGCAGGCCAGTCCGCGCCAGGGATGTCTGCTCGTCGGCAAACCGAGCGACGAAGAAATGCTCCGTCCCGGTGTCCTCGACCAGGTCACTCGTGCCGCCGCCAACGGCGTCTCGCCGGACTCGACACCCCCTCCGGCGGCGAGCGGCATACGGGGCGGACTGACGCCGCTTGTGCCGAGGGAGCGGAGGTTTCGTCACAGGCGGGCAACGGGCGTGCCCGCGCAATGTAATGCTCACCTAAGGTCCCGGTCATGAGCATGCCTGTCACTGCCCCAAGGTCCTTCTCGTCCACCGACGTACTCGCTCTGGGCGGCCGACGGGGCAGCGGCTACCACAGCAGCTATCACGGCGGTTACCACCACTACGGGAGCTCCGGATCCGGCGGCGGCGCCGACGTCTGGGTATGGGTCCTCATCCTGATCGTCGTGGTCGTGGCCATCCTGGTCTGGAACGCCAAGCGTGACCAGTGACAGGACGGCCGCACCCTCGAAGTACCCCGAGCGACTGCCCGAACGGCCGTGCACACGGTGGCTACTGCTGCTCCCACTGGTCCTTGGTGATCTCGTACCGCACGCCGCCGAACTCGGAGCCCTCGATCATCTCCATGTCGGGAGGAGCAGGGATGGTGTCCGCGGATCTCATCCGGAGCTTCTCCATGATGTTGTGCGAACCGTGGTTCACGGACATCGTCTCGGCCCAGACCATGCGGACACCGAGTTCCGTGAACGCCTTGCCCAGCAAGGCCCGCGAGCCCTCGGTGGCATAACCCCTCCCCCATGCCGCCTGCCGCAGCCGGTAGCCGAGTTCGACCTCGTCCAGCGGGACCTCCGGCTCGGGACGCAGGATGAACCAGCCGATGAACGCACCGCCGTCCTTCTCGTGCGCGGCGAACAGTCCGAGGTCGCCGCCCCACTTCTCGCAGCCGGCGAGGATGTTCGGCAGATGGCGCTCGCGGACGAGTTCCGGCGCGGTCGGACTGCCGCCGGTCAGGTAGCGCATCACCGCCGGGTCGCTGTCCAGCTCGATCAGCAGGTCCGCGTCCTCGGCGGTGAACCGGCGCAGGGCCAGGCGGTCGGTCTCCGGGTAGGTATCCACGAGTCGATCATCCCTGATGAGCTATGGCACGGGCCGCGACCGCCCTGGCCGCCCAGCAGCCGCGCCGCCGCATGCATGGACCGAGCCGGCTGAGCCGGGGCCGGCGTTCGCGCATGGGATCCTGCCAGCGGGGCGCGCTGTATGCGTCGGCCTACATGCCCAGCCCAGTCACACCCTCCGAGATGCAACACACATGCCACAGTGAGAACCTAGTCACGAGGGCCGTCACATAGTGGCCCGGCGCGTTGGGCCTGAGGCCCGCGAACCAGTGCGATGAAACCCAGGTCACCAGCAGGCCCCTTCATGGCGTGAGACCGCGAGATCTGAATCCGGCGCCGATGTGGGACCGCTCCGACGCAGGCGGGCACGGCGGCCGACAAGTCTCCGCTCAGCTGGAAGGACGGTGGGAAAAATGGCTGCACCGATGCTGCGCCGGATGGCGATGGTGCTCTCCTCCTGCGCCGTTGCCGCAGGAGGTGTGATAGCGCCGGCGGTCACCGATGCCGCTGCGGAAGGGTGCTACGTGGACGCCTTCCCACCTGGTGGCGGCACGAACATAGGCGGGTCCCCGAACAGGTATAAGTGGGATAACACGCCTTACATAGGAGCGCGGTACAACCGGTGCAACGGGTACGTCTATGTCATCTACGGCGGGTACAACGCCACGCACTACAACGTTCGCTGGGTCGCGCCGGGTGGTCCTTGGGAGCAGGGCGAGCTGGACGCAGGGAAGGGATTGTGGTCGTGGCCTGCCCGCCACGGCGACTACAACCTCGTGGTCCAGGCGTGCAACCGCGGCGGGTTCCTCTCGCGGTCGAAGTGCACCAACTGGTCTCCGCAGCTCTACCTCAACACGCGGTGACCGCCTAGGCGTTGTGGGCGGGGCCGGCCAGGGTTGGACCGGTTGTTCCATCAGCTGAACTCGGCCGCATGGTCGACGGCCCACCTCGCGAAGGTGCCAGCCGGTCGGCCGGTGAGGCGCTCGATATGATCGGTGGTGCGGTGTGACTCCGGCCGGCGCTTCGAGGCAGCGACCAGCGCTTCCACCAGCCGCTCGGGGCGCCCGTCTGCGAGCATCCGTGACCGTGCGAGGTCAGCGGTGACCGCTTGGAAGCGCAGACGGCGCCGGAGCGCGGCACCGAGGAGGGCGACCTGGTCGGCGCGACTCAGCACCTCGGGGCCCGTCAACAGGTGTGGTTCATGGTCGAGTTGGTTGTGCTGCCCGAGCAACACGGCTACGGCCGCACCGGCGACATCACGCTCGTCGACGACGGCTGTGCGAGCCATGTCCGGGCCTGACACCACGTCGCCGGCCCGCAGTTGCGACGCCCAGCCCCGGGCGTTGGACGCCAATGTGTCGCTACGCAGCACCCGGGGGCGCAGACCAGCATTGCGGAGCAGGGCTTCCATGTCCGCGTGCACCTGAACGATGGGATCACTCTGGGTGGCGGCCTCGTCGTCTATGGCTGTCGAGGACAGGTAGACGACACGGGGGGCCGCTGCGACGAGTTCCGCGACCAGGTCGTGGGCGGGGGCCGAATCGAGCAGTGGCCAGAGGAGAAAGACGGCGTCGATGCCCACGAGCGCCGCGCGCACCGCAGCGGCGTCGGTGAGGTCGCCCACCGCCCACTCGACTCCGGGGCGCGCAACCGTCTGCTCGCGCACAAGGCATCGTACGAGCGCACCGCGCGCTCGGAGACGGTCGACGACCTCACGGCCGAGGTTGCCGGCTGCGGCGGTGACCAGGATTGATGAACGGCAAGGGGTACCCGCGGGGCCAGTGGTGTCGGGCATGACCGAGACGCTAAGGGTTCAGGTCGACATGAAGGCAAGGCGCCAATGGTCAACCTCGACGACTGTCCGGACTGCGCGACATTCGTCCGTGAGACCTGAGCCGTCCCCCTCGCAGTTGGCCGACGAGCCGATCCCACCGGCGGCCTCTCACATCTCTCTTATGTCCGGTCGCCAGAGTCACGGCCGTGAAGGCGAGGAAGCTCAAGAAGACCAAGACACAGACGAAGATCATCGCGGGGGGCGGTGCCCTGCTGATGGTCGGTGTGATCGGCACGGCCGCCGCGTTCGGCACCGCCCCGCAGGAGGCCCGCCGCATCGAGGCGCACGGCGACCAGCTCGACGTACCGGTCGACGGCGGCCGCGCCGTGGTGGACATCAGGTCCCTGGCGGTGCGGGCCCACGCGGCCGACGGCCGCACATGGCAGCTCTCGGCCCCCGCGTCCGGCGGTCTGGGCACGCCCGGGAAGGTCACCGTCCGCGGTGGGACGGCCAGTTGGCGCTACGGCGACCGCGGCCTGGCCGTCACCGCGTCCTCGCGGGACGGGCGCCTGGCCGTCACCGTACGCTCGGCTCGACGGTCCAGCCTGACCTGGCCGGTCTCCGGCACGGACCGGACGACCCAGGAACTGCAGGTCCCGCGTGGCGAGGGCCTGGCCGTGCCGGTCGCCGACCGGTGGTGGAACTCCGCCGCAGGCGGCCTCGCGGGAACCGAGGCCGACATGGCCGGCGGCCTGACCATGCCGTTCTGGGGCACCAGTCAGCCCGGGCGGCACGGCACGAGCTACATCGTCGAGTCCGACATCGGCACGACGCTCAGGTTCGTCTCCGCCGGCGGTCGTCTGCACACCGAGGCCGCGCACGCGTTCTCGGCACGACAAGCCACGGGAAGCTACACGGTGACGTTCGCCCTCACCGACGGATCCCCCGTGGCGGCGGCGCGCGACTACCGCGCCTGGCTCCAGGGCCACGGTGGCATCACGACACTGCGGCAGAAGATCGCGCGCAATCCCGAAGTCGCCAAGCTGGTGGGCGCGTTCCACGCCTACGCCTGGGGTAAGGCACGGACCGCCGAGGGCGTGCGCCGGCTGCGCGAGCTGGGGATCGACCGGATGTGGCTGGGCTACGACGCCGACGACGCCCCCATGGACCGGAAGGCCACCCGCCTCGCCCGGCAGGCCGGATATCTCGTCGGCCCCTACGACTCCTGGGCCAACGCGCAGGACCCGTCGTCGGCCGACACCCCCGTGTCCGCCTGGCCCGTCCCGGTGTGGCAGGCCACCTGTGTACGCCACGCGGACGGCACGATCGTCACCGGATTCGGCGACCGCGGTTGTTATGTGAGCTCCGAAGCGCTCCGGCGCGCCGAGCCCTCCCGGCACTACCTGTCCGACCGCACCAGGAAGATGACCGCGGACGGTGCGAACAGCTACTTCCTCGACGTCGACGCCGCGGGTGAACTGTTCGCCGATCACTCTCCGGCGCACCCGATGACCAAGGCCCAGGACCGCCGGAACCGGCTCTCGCGCATGGCGTGGCTGTCCGGCGACCGCCGCCTGGTGCTCGGTTCGGAGAGCGCGGGTTCCTGGGCCAACGGAGTGCTGGCCTTCAGCCACGGCTCCGGCACACCGGTCGACGACCGGCTGTGGAAGCTGGAGCGGGACCGCGCGGCCTGGGGCCGTTACGCCCCCGCCGCCGCGCCGGGGGTGTTCTTCCAGCCCGCGCACCTGCCGGCCGACCTCGCGAAGGCGATGTACGACCCGAGGTACCGGGTGCCGCTCTACCAGACGGTCCTGCACGACTCGGTGATCAGCACCGAGCGCTGGGAGCTGTCGTGGTCGAAGCTGCCGGACCAGAGCCGCACCCGCGCCCTGCTGGCGATGCTGTACAACGTGCCCCTCAACCTGGTCCTCGACCAGTCCGAACTCGACCGCCACGGCACACGGATCGCCCAGCTGCAACGGTACTTCGAGCCGCTGCACAAGGCGGCGGCCACACAGCCGATGACCGACTTCCGGCGGCTGACGCACGACGGTCTCGTCCAGCGCACCACGTTCGGCAAGGGGGTGCTGACCATGACGGCCAACTTCTCCACCAGGTCCCATGACGGACTGCCCGCCGGGTGCGTCGACGCGGTGGTCAAGGGTGGTGAGAAGCACCGGTTGTGCCCCACGGGTCTGTGAGGCGCGTCCGGCTCCTCGCGGCGGACCACGGGCTCATCGGAGCCGGCCACCGACTCCGCGAAGCGGGCCACCCACCCCTCGGAGCGGCCCATCGAACGCTCGCACGGACCACCGGCTCCCGGCACGGGCCAGGGTTGCCGGCACGGGCCAGGGCTCCCGGCACGGGCCAGGGCTGCCGGCACGGGCCACGGGCTCCCGGGGCGGGACAGGGGCTCCCGGGGGAACCCCTACGGATACCCCGAGAGACAAGATCGGGGGCTTCCCCGGATGTGTGGGGAGCCGACGGGCCGTCAGGCTTGGTCCATGACGAATCATCTCCCGCGCCCTCGTCGCAGGGGCACCCCGCGACGAGCGCTCGCCGCCTGCGCGGTCGCCGCGCTGTGCACGCTGACCGCCGCTCTCCCCGCCGCCGCGTCAGCCCGTGCCGCCCCCGCCGGTCCGACCACGTCGTCGTCCTCCCGTCCGCTCGCCCTCCCCGCCCCGACCGGCCCGTACCGGGTCGGGGAGGTCGACCTGCACCTGGTGGACCGCTCACGGCCCGATCCCTGGCGGTCCGGGCAGGACACGCGCGAGTTGATGGTCAGCGTGTACTACCCCGCGACACACACGGCCGGTCGTCCGGCCGCGCCGTACATGCTGCCCGCGGCGGCCGCCCACTTCGACGACGTCACGGCTGACGGGTACCTCGGGCTGCATGTCCCGGCCGGCCGGGCGGACTGGGCGCGCACCGTCACCCATGTGACCCGGAGTGCCCCGGTGGCCGCCGGGCGGCACGGGCGGCTCCCGGTGGTGCTCTACTCCCCGGGACTGGGCGAACCGCGCACCTGGGGCACGACGTCGGCGACCGATCTGGCCAGCCGCGGTTACGTGGTCGTCACCATCGACAACACCTACGAGTCGCCCGAGGTCCAGTTCCCGAACGGCTCCCTGGCCACCCTGTCGCTGCCCTCGGACGGTACCGACTCCTTCCTGCGCAAGGCGCTGGCCGTCCGGGTCACCGACACCCGCTTCGTCCTGGACCAGCTCCGGGAGCTGAACAGCGGCCGGAACCCCGACGCGGACGGACAGCCGCTGCCCCACGGCCTGACCGGGGCGCTGGATGTGGCCGAGGTCGGCATGTTCGGCCATTCGATGGGCGGCACAGCCGCCGCACTGGCGATGGACGCCGACCACCGGATCACCGCGGGCATCGACATGGACGGCAACCTGACGAACTACGACGGCTCGCTGATGCCGGTCGCCGAGCACGGCCTCGACCGCCCCCTGCTGCTCATGGGCAAGGACGGCGACACCGACACCGGACCCGGCTGGCAGGCGTTCCGCGCCCACACCCCGGGGTGGAACCGCCAGCTGACCCTGCTCGGCTCGGAGCACGCCTCGTTCACCGACGCCGAGGCCCTCGTGCCGCAGCTGCATCTGTCGCCCTGCGACCGGACCGACGACATCGGCACCATCGATCCGGCCACCGCGATACGCACCAACGAGGCCTATGTGTCCGCCTACTTCGACCACTGGCTGCGCGGCCGCAGCGGACGGCTGTTGGAACGCCCGTCCGCGAAGTACCCGGACATGGTGTTCGTGAAGTGATCGCGGCGGTTCGCGGGTGCGAGCGGAAGCGGTACGAGGGCTAACAGGAGGGAGAGGCGAAGCGTGTCAGCTGGTCCTTGACCCACGGGTCGTACACTGCCAGGCGATGCCGAGCGGCAGGGGCGAACCACTCCAGCTGGCCGGCGACCCACGGGTCGATCCGTTGTTCGGGGCCGCTTCGGCAGGGCGTCCCCTGCGCGGTGGGCAGCGCGGCCGTGGTACCGACGGTGCCGTGTCCGCTCGGCCCCGCGGTGGCCGCCGCAGCGGTGCCGCCGGCGGCGAGGAGGGCACCTGCGGCCATCGCGGTGGCCGCGCCGGCCGCCCCGGCGCTCCGTATCAGCTTCTTCATCGGCCTTCTCCTTCCGGTAGGGCCCATGACCGTGCGTGTGCGGTCCCTGGCCGACGGTCCCGTTCCGCCGTGGCCGGCGGACCGTCTCCATGGCTGGTAGGGGCGTCTACCCAGGAGGACACGCTCCACTCGTCTCCCGTGCCCATGCCCGTGCCCATGCCTGTGGCCGGAAGCGGCCGGGGCCCGCCGGTGCGCCGACGGAAGAAGCCGGTTAGAAGTGGCCGGCGCCGGGGAAGCGGGCCGTCGACGACGGCAGGCCGGTGTGCGTGCCCCAGCAATCGCGGTGCCTGCCGCGGGACGGTCGTCGATGGCCTTGGGCCTCGGCTCCGGTACCGACTTCCCGAGCGGTCGGCGCGGCGAAGGGTGCACACCCTTGGCCGAGGGCATGGGGACAGTCCTCGACGCGGGGGCCGGCCGTGGTCGTGCTCGACGGCGCGCCGGACGCGCCGCCACCGACGCCCCACCCAGCAACCCCGGCCATGACCGCCGCCCGCTGCCGACGAGGTGCCGACCGTACCCCCGCCGCGCCCGATGGCTTGAACGCCCCCGTCGACGGAAGCCGTACCGCCGCGCCGTACGCGAATCGCGGGGGCGGACGCTGTGCCGCCCGCTGCCGCGGGCTTATGGTGGGCCGTCACTTGCGGCTGCTGTGAGGGGAACTGATGGGACCCGGGACCAGGATCGCGCGATTCGCCGCCGTCGGTACGGCAGCCCTGCTGCTCTGTGCCGGCCTCACCAGCACGGCATCCGCCGACGGCACCACGGACGGCCCGGACCCGCTCGCCGCCCGGCTCGACGCCTACTGGACCCCGGCCCGCATGGCGGCCGCGCTGCCCGCCGACCTCGTCAAGGGGAGCAAGGGGGGTGCGGCGGCGCGCGACGGGTCCCCCGCGGTGGACGGGCCCCGGCCGGGCGAGTACATCCCGCCGAGTGCGAGCTTCGACGGCATCCCCCAGGCCGGCACCTTCTTCTGGACGGACGCCACCGGCACCGGCCGCACCTGCAGCGGGTCCGTCGTACGCAGCCCCGGCCGCGACCTGGTCCTGAGCGCCGGCCATTGTCTGAAGGGCTATGCCGGCGGCTCCGAGCGTCATCTGGCCTTCGTGCCGCAGTACCACGACGCCCGCAAACCCTTCGGGGTCTTCCCGGTGCGCACCGACGGCGTCTACGTCCCGCAGGAGTACTACGACCTGGGTGAACACGCGGGCGCCCGCTACGACTTCGCCTTCGCGGTCACCGAGGCCAACCAGGACGGCACCCGCGTCGAGGACGCGGTCGGCGGGGTGCGGCTGCTCACCGGGACGGGCTACTTCCACGCCCCGGTCCGGATGATCGGCTATCCGGCGGGGGCGGAGAAGCCCTTGGAGTGCTGGAGCTGGACCACCAGATGGGACAGTGACGACCCGGCCGACCCCGGTACGTTCCCCCGCATCGCCTGCGACGCCTTCGTGGGCGGCACGAGCGGCGGCCCGATGCTCGTACCCGAGCCCGACGGCTGGGCGGTCGTCGGGGTGATCGGCGGCTACCACACCGGCGGCAACACCCCTCAGGTCTCCTACAGCGCGTACTTCGGCACCGCCACCCAGGCCCTGTACCGCGCGGCGGTCGGCGGGGACCCGCCGGCCGGCCCCGGCCCCGCCTCCGGCTCATAGATGAACCGACGCACCGGGGAAGTCCGCGCCTGCCCGTGTCCCGAAAGTTCGTGCCTGCACGTCCACTGCCAAGACAAGGTCACCGTGGCACGATAGGGGTGAATATCACCCCATCGAGAGGGTGTGGACCATGGCCGTGTCAGAGACTGCACCCGGTCCGAAGACCCACAAGCCCGGTCTCCGGCGTGAGATCGGCTTCGTCGGTCTCATCTGGGCCTCGGAAGGCTCCATCATCGGTTCCGGGTGGCTCTTCGGCGCACAGGGCGCCCTGGCGGCCGCCGGTCCGGCCGCGATCATCTCCTGGGCCATCGGCGGCCTGGCGATCCTGATCCTGGCGCTGGTACACGCGGAACTCGGCGGCATGTACCCGGTCTCGGGCGGCACCGCCCGCTTCCCGCACTACGCCTTCGGCGGCGCCGCGGGCGCGTCGTTCGGCTGGTTCTCCTGGCTGCAGGCGGCCACCGTGGCACCCATCGAGGTGCTCGCGATGATCACCTACGGCCAGCACTACTCCTGGGCGAGCGGCTGGGAGAAGGTGGAGGGCGGCGAGCACGTGCTGACCCCGCCCGGCATCGCCGTCGCGGTCGGTCTGATGGCGGTCATCACGGCCATCAACTTCCTCAGCATCCGGCTGCTGGCCCGTACCAACAGCGCCGCGACCTGGTGGAAGGTCGGCATTCCGCTGCTGACGATCTTCGTGTTCGCCATCGCCCAGTTCCACACCGGCAACTTCACCGCGGCCGACGGCTTCAACCCGTACGGGGCCAAGGGCATCCTGTCGGCCGTCTCCACCAGCGGCATCATCTTCGCGCTGCTGGGCTTCGAACAGGCCGACCAGCTGGCCGGCGAGAGCGCCAACCCCAAGCGGGACATCCCGCGCGCGGTGATCGGGTCGATCATCCTGGGCATCGTGATCTACATCCTCCTGCAGGTCACCTTCCTCGCCGCGCTGCCCGCCTCCCAGATCGGCAGCCACTGGGCCAACTCCGCGTTCACCGCGCTCAGCGGGCCGTTCGCGCAGGTCGCCACGCTCATCAGCCTGGGCTGGCTGGCCACGGTCCTCTATCTCGACGCCGTGGTCTCCCCCGCCGGCACCGGTCTCATCTACATCACCGGTTCCTCCCGGGTCTCCTACGGCCTCAGCCGCAACGGTTACGTGCCCTCCGCCTTCGAGACCACCAACCGGCGCGGTGTTCCCTGGGTCGGTCTGATCACCGCCTTCGTGATCGGCTGCGTCTGCTTCCTGCCGTTCCCCAGCTGGCGTTCCCTCGTCGGCCTGATCACCAGTGCCAGTGTGCTGATGTACGCCGGTGCCCCGCTCTCCTTCGGGGTGTTCCGCAACCGGCTGCCCGAGGCCCACCGTCCCTACCGGCTGCCCGGCGGCGGCTGGCTCTCGCCGCTCGCCTTCATCGTCGCCAACCTGCTGATCCTGTGGTCGGGTTGGACTACCGACTGGAAACTCGGCGTCGCCATCCTGCTCGGCTACGTCATCCTGATCGCCAACCGGGTGTTCAAGATGAACCCCATCACCCCCCAGCTCGACCTGCGGGCCGCGCAGTGGCTGCCGGTCTACCTGGTGGGCATGGGGCTCATCGTCTACCTCAGCGACTTCGGTCCGCTCAAGCACCCCTGGTTCCCGCTGTGGTGGGACATCGGTGTCGTGTCCGTGTTCAGTCTCCTCGTCTACTACTGGGCCATGGCGGTCGCCCTGCCCAGCGAACAGATCCAGCGGCTGATCGACCAGGTCGTCGTTCCGGAGGAGGAGGAGATCCTCTGACGTCCCGCCAGAAGGCGTGGCGGCTCGGGGGAGGGGGAGTCCGCCCGGCAGGTCGCGGCCTGTTCTAAGAAGCTCTTAAGAGCACCCTTTGGCAGGCTGGACCCCATGAACGACGCTGCTCAGGACGTGTCCCCCGCCGGTGACTCACGCGTGCTGGTCGTGGACGACGACCCCGAGGTACGCGCCGCCCTGGAGGACGGCCTCGCCCTGGAGGGCTTCACCGTCCAGGGGGCGGCGGACGGACACGCGGCCCTGGCGGCCGTGGCGCGCTGGGAGCCGGACGCACTGGTGCTGGACGTGATGATGCCGGTGGTGGACGGGCTCGCGGTGTGCCGGCAGCTGCGGGCCCTCGGCGACCGTACGCCGATCCTGGTGCTGACCGCGCTCGACGCGGTCAGCGACCGCGTCGACGGACTGGACGCGGGAGCGGACGACTACCTGGTCAAGCCGTTCGCGCTGGACGAGCTGGCGGCCCGGCTGCGCGCCCTGCTGCGCCGCGCCGGCCCGGCCACGCCGGCTCCGTCCGCGCAGCTGCGCTTCGCCGACCTGGTGGTGGACCCGCAGAGCCGCACAGGGCAGCGCGGCGGGCGGCGGCTGGAGTTCACCCGCACCGAATGGAGCCTGCTGGACCTGCTGCTGCGCCACCCCGGGCAGGTGCTGGAGCGGGAGACGATCACGCGCTGGGTGTGGGGCCGGGACCTCGGTCCCGACTCCAATTCCCTCGCCGTCTACATCGGCTACCTGCGCCGGAAACTGGAGGCCGACGGCGCCTCGCGGCTCGTGCACACCGTGCACGGCGTCGGCTACCGGCTGGACGAGCGGTGACGCGGCTCCGCCGGCACCGGCGCCCTCCGCTGCGCCGCCGGCTCGCGCTGACCGCGTCGGCAGCGGTGGCGGGCGTGGCGCTGGCGGTGTGCGCGGGCGCGTACGCCGTCACCGTCTACACCCTGCACCGGCAGTTCGACCTGCAGCTGACGCAGGCGGCCACGCTGGCTCTGCAGCAGCACCGGCAGGAAGGCCCCGGGGTGCAGGCCGGGGAGTGCCGGTACCTGGCCGCGCCCGCCTGTGCCCAACTGGTCTCCGAGTCTTCCGCCGCCGACCCTCGCCGGGCCTATCTGCTGCCCGTCACCGGCGCGGTGCGCGAGGTCGCCGGCCGCCGCCGGGCCCCGTACTTCAGTACGGCCTCGGTGGACGGTCATCCGGTGCGGGTGCTGACCACGCCGGCCCGCCGAGGGCTGGCCATGCAGGTCGCGCTCCGCTCGGACGGGGTGCGGCACGCCGAGCGGCAGGCCGCCGGACTGCTCGCCGTGATCGGCGGGGCGGGGGTGCCGGTCGCGGCGCTGCTGGGCTACTGGGTGTCCCGGTCGGGTCTGGCTCCGGTGAGCCGGCTGACGTCGACCGCGGAGCGGATCACCGCCACGCGTGACGCGGGACTCCGTATCGAGCTGCCCCCCGAGTCACGAGGCAGCGAGGACGAGATCGGCCGGCTCGCCGTCTCCTTCAACACCATGCTCGACGCCCTGGAGGAGTCGCTCGCCGCGCAGCGGCGCCTGGTCGCCGACGCCTCGCACGAATTGCGGACGCCGCTGACGGCGTTGCGCGCCAACGCGGAGATCCTGCTGCGGGCCGAGCAGCTGACCGCGCGCCAGCGGGAGCGGGCGACCGGCGCCCTCACCCGCCAGCTGCGGGAGGTGACCACGCTGGTCAACGACCTGATCGACCTGGCGCGCGGCGAAGAGCCGGAGCAGGCCCTGGAGTTGGTGCGGCCGACGGCACTGCTGGAGCACGCGGTGGCGGCCGCCCGCGATCACTGGCCCCATGTCCCCTTCACCCTCGACAGCGGTCCCTCGGCGGCATCCGCCCTGACCGCCGCGGTGCCGAGCCGGCTGACGCGGCTGTTCTCCAACCTGCTGGACAACGCCGCGAAGTTCTCTCCGCCCGGCGGCCCCGTCGAGGTGGCGGCGCACCGGCCGGCGGACGGCGAAGGGCTGGAGATCACCGTCCGCGACCACGGTCCCGGCATCGACTCGGCCGACCTTCCTCATGTGTTCGACCGCTTCTACCGGGCCCGCACCGCGCGTGCCCTTCCCGGCTCGGGCCTCGGCCTGGCCATGGCCCGGCAGATCGCCCACACCCACCACGCCGAACTCACCGCCCACCAGGCCCCGGGAGGCGGCGCCCTGTTCCGGCTGCGACTGCCGACGGACACAGGCGTGGCACCCTGAGCCGTCGGCTCGGCCGCAATCTCCGGGCCACCGAGCCGCTGTCGGAGCGCCGTACGGCCGTAAGACACGCCGCTTTGGCCCTGTGGGATGTGTTCTCCCGCGCCAACCGGTCCGGCCCTGCCGGAATATGACGTCACGTCAGGCGAACGGCTGGTTCTGTACCGCGTGTGCTTGACAGCAGGGGCCAAAGGGGCCAGTTTTCGGGACAACGTTGTCGAAGGGACATGGTCACGATGGTGCCGTTCCGCCTCCTGTCCGTGCTCGCCGCCGGCGCCCTGGTCGTGGGTGCCGCCTACGCTCCCGCCCAGGCCGATCCCGTCCGGCTGGCCCCGGTGTCCGATCCGGCCCTGCTGGTGAACCCCTTCATCGGGACCACGCACGCCGCCGACGACTTCCCGGGGGCCGACACCCCGTTCGGGATGGTCCAGTGGAGCCCCGACACCAGCCCCCACCGCCCGGACGGAGGCGGCTACGAGTACGGCGACTCCGCCGTCACCGGCTTCGGCCTGACCCATATCGCGGGACCGGGCTGCCGGGCCGCCGGTGACATCCCGGTACTGCCGACCGTCGGCGCGGTGGACACCGCCGCCACGGTCGGCTTCTCGCACGCGAACGAGTCCGCCGGCCCCGGCTCGTACACGGTGTCCCTGGACAACGGCGTCACGACGGAACTGACCGCCACCACCCGCAGCGGGATGGCCCGTTTCACCTTCCCGTCCAGCACCCAGGCGAACCTCCTGTTCAAACTGACGGGCAGCGAGAACGGTGACACCGCCGCGCAGTTCGATGTGGTCAACGACAAGGAGGTGCGCGGGAAGGTCAGCAGCGGGAACTTCTGCGGCGAGGGCAACTCCTACACCGTCTACTACGACATGGTCTTCGACCAGCCGTTCCGCCACAGCGGTACCGCGCTGGCCGCCGCCACACCCACCACGCCGAGAACGGTTGCCCCGCCCAGCGCCCCCGAGGCACCGAACAAGCCGGTGCTGCACGGTTCCGTGCCCCGTACACCCCACGCCTTCGCTCCCCTGGCGAGCGGCTCCGACGGCTACGTCACCTTCGACACCACCACCCACCGGGCCGTTCAGGCCAAGGTCGGCATCTCCTACGTGTCGGCGGCCGACGCGGCGGGGAACCGGCAGGCGGAGAACCCCGGCTGGGACCTGGCCAAGGTCCGCGGCGCGGCGCACAACGCCTGGAAGTCCCTCCTCGGCCGGGTGCGGATCGCCGGCGGTACGCCCGCTCAGCAGAGCGTCTTCTACACAGCGCTCTACCACGCGCTGCTGCATCCGAACGTGATCAGCGACACCAACCGCCGCTATCCCGGCTTCGACGGCAGGACCCACACCGTCGACCAGGGCCACGGCGCCGCCTACGCCAACTACTCGGGCTGGGACGTCTACCGCTCGCAGGCCCAGCTGGAGGCCCTCGTCGCGCCTCAGGTCGCCTCGGACACCGCCCAGTCGATGGTCGACGACTACCGCCAGACCGGCCTGTTCCCCAAGTGGTCGGAGAACAACGGCGAGACGCACGTCATGGTGGGCGACCCGGCGGACGAGATCCTCGCCGACTACTACGCCTTCGGAGCCCGGAACTTCGACACCGCCACCGCACTCAAGGGCATGATCGCGGACGCCACCGTCCCCAACGACAACCGGCCCGGGCTCGCCTACCTGGAGCAGCTGGGCTGGCTGCCGAGCAACGGCAAGTACGGCTGCTGCAACTTCTACGGCGCGGCCTCCACCACGCTCGAGTACGACTCGGCGGACTTCGCCGTCTCGGCCCTCGCCGGCGCCCTCGGCCACACCGCCGATCAGCGGCGGTTCGCGGACCGCGCGCAGGGCTGGCAGAACCTGTTCCACCACGGCAGCGGATTCGTCCAGCCGCGCGACGCCTCGGGTTCGTGGACGGCGGGCTTCTCACCGACCTCGGGCAGGAACTTCGTCGAGGGTGACTCCTGGCAGTACACGCCGATGGTGCCGTTCGACCTGCACGGGCTGGCGACCGCCATGGGCGGTGACGCGGCCATGGCCACGTACCTGGACACGGACCTGTCCTCGCTGACCGGCGCCGGCGGATACACCGACCTGGGCAACGAGCCCAGCCTCAACATCCCCTGGGAGTACGACTACATCGGCCGCCCGTACCAGACGCAGAAGGTCGTCCGGCAGGTCCAGGACCAGATCTGGACCGCCGGCCCGTCCGGACTGGCGGGCAACGACGACCTGGGCGAGATGAGCTCGTGGTACGTGTGGTCCGCCCTCGGCATGTATCCCGAGACCCCCGGCACCGCCGACCTGGCCCTGGGCAGCCCGCTGTTCACCCAGGCGCTGATCACCCTCCCGTCCGGGCACGTCCTCACGATCGACGGCAAGGGCGCGGCGGACGACGCCCCGTACGTCCAGTCGGCCACATGGAACGGCACGGCCTGGAACGCGGCACACGCGCCCGACGGCGCCCTGACCGACGGCGGCACCCTCGGCTACGTCCTGGGCACCTCCCCCGACACGTCCTGGGCCTCGGACCCGTCCGCCGCCCCGCGCTCCTATCCGGGCGCGCCCTCCTACAGCGACGTGGGGACGTCCGGGGACACCGCCGCGGCCTCGGCGAACTTCGACGGTGCGGGCTACAGCTACTCCGCGCACGCGCTGGCCGGCGCGGGCGTCACGCCCGGCTCGAAGGTCACCGTCAACGGCGTGCCGTTCACCTGGCCCGACGTGGCACCCGGCGCACCGGACAACTACGAGGCGAACGGGCAGACGGTACGGACATCGGGCTCGGGCAGCATCTCCTTCCTGGGTGCCGCCAACAACGGTCCGGCGACCGGCACGGCGACCGTCATCTACACGGACGGCACGACCCAGTCGGTCCCGGTGGGCCTGTCCGACTGGACGCTGAGCGCGGGCACCGCCCCACCGCGCGCCGACAACACCGTCGCGGTGACCCTGCCGTACCGCAACCACGCGGGGACCGCGTCCGACAGCACCCGGACGTACGTGTTCGCGACGACGCCCGTGGCACTGAGTCCGGGCAAGACGGTCAGCAGCGTGCGCCTGCCGTCCGATGTCGCCGCCGGGGGTCTGCACGTCTTCGCGGTCGGCTTCGGCACCGGCTGACCCGGCGGCGGTGAGCCGGTGCCGGAACATGCCGTTGAGTGGAGCAATACCGGGGTACGGAGGCACCGGCCATCAGGCTGGTCGGGTGACGTACGAACGGACCGGCCGGGAGCCGGAGGACGGTTCGATGCCCCGGCCCCGGCTGCCGGCGCCTCCGGCGTGGCTGCGCTGGCTTCCGCTCCTGTACGTCGCCGCCGTACTGCTGCTGGAGCCCGTCACGCCCGTGGACTGGCCGGTGAGCTTCGTGCTGATCGCCGTACCCCTGGTCACGGCGTTCGCGCACGGCCCCGGGGTCGTCGCCGCGGCCACGATGTTCGCCCTGGTCCTCGAAGGGGTGCTGGCCGGCACCCCGTGCTGTGCGGGCCGGTCCGTCGGCTATCTGTGGGACCGTCACTACGTGGCGTCCTATGTCTGTACGGCCCTCGTGGGCGCCCTCGGCACGATCCTGGCCGCCCACCGGATCCGGCGCGAACGCACCCTCGCCGACGTGCGGTTCGTGGCCGAGATCGCGCAGCGCGTCCTGCTGCGACCCGTGCCGCACCGGATCGGCCACCTCCGTCTGGAGAGCCTGTACCTCTCGGCGGCGGCGGAGGCCCGCATCGGCGGCGACCTGTACGAGGCCGTGCCCACCCGTTTCGGGGTCCGCCTGGTCATCGGCGACGTCCGCGGCAAGGGACTGCTCGCGGTCGAGACCGCCGCCGCGCTGCTCGGGGCGTTCCGCGAGGCGGTCTACGACGAACCGGAACTGCCCGCCCTCGCCGACCGGGTGGACACGAGCATGAGCCGCCGGGCGACACAGCTCGGGGGGACCGAGACGAGCGAGCGGTTCGTCACCGCGGTCTTCGTCGAGATCCCCGCCGACGGCCGGCTCGTCCGCCTCGTCAACTGCGGTCACCCGCCGCCGATCTCGCTCCGGGCCGACGAGGTGCGCGAACTGGAGAGCGGGCGGCCGGCACCGCCCCTGAACCTCGGCATGCTGGTCGAGGACCCGTTCCGCCTGGAGGTGTATCCCTTCGGGCCCGGCGATCAGCTGCTCCTGTACACCGACGGCGTCACGGAGACGCGGGACGCGGCCGGCACCTTCTATCCGCTGCTCCAGCGCCTCCGCTCCTGGGGGCCGCTCCCGCCGAAGGAGCTGCTCGAACGGCTCCATGACGACCTGCTGGACTACAGCCACAACGGTCTGCAGGACGACACCGCGGCCCTCGCGGTCTGCCTGCATCCCGAGCAGCCGCCGGTCGGGTCACCGGCCCGGTGAACGCGGCCCGTGTCAGAAGGCCGTGTGGGCGAACCAGGTGTCCAGGACCGTGGTCCGTCCGCAGACCTCGAAGGCGGAGTCCTGGTACGACCGCCGTCCGTAGAGGAGGAGCAGCAGGTCCCCTGCCTGTCCGCGCACCGCCGCCGTGACCGGCTCGGCCGCACCGGCCTCGCGCTCTTCCCGCGGCACCAGGCGGAAGCCGTCCGGGTCCAGCCGCACCCGCCACTCCTCGCCGGGCCCCTCGCCGAGGTCCGTGCACCGGAACGCGAGGGTCTCGCCGTCGCCGCGCAGCTTGGTCACGCCGGGAGCGAAGAGACCGGCGTATGGCAGGTTGACGAGGAACTCGTCCACGCCGTCCGCGGCGAGCACCGGGTCGAGGTCCGGCTCCAGGCCGACGGCACGCTCGGCGTCCACCCGGTGCACCAGGGTCTCGAAGAGCATCCGGCGGGCCCAGAACCGCGCGTGCCGGTCCTCGCCCCAGACCCACATCGGCGCCTCGGGGTCGGTGTCCCGCAGGACCGCCGCCACACCGGGCACCCCGGCCGCCACCCAGTCGGGATAGTCCCGCGGGTTCTCCGGCAGCCCCAGCTCGACGTCGCGGCTGCGGGGAGGCTCCTGCACCAGCCGGGTCAGCAGGGTGCAGAACCAGCGCTGCAGGGAACCCACGTGCCGGGTGAGGTCGGCCAGGGTCCAGTCGGGGCAGGAGGGTACGGCGGCGGCCGGGTCGGCGCCCCTGACCACCTCGGCGAAGCGCAGGGTCTCGCGGGCGACGGCCTCGCGGTAGGTGTCGTACGGCAGAGGATGCTCCGCCTTGCTGGTGGTTGCCATCGGCTGCCGCCGTCCTGTTCTGTTCTCGGCAGGGGTTCCGTCACCGACAGTCTGGATGCTGGAGTCCACTCGAAGGCAAATCCGGGCTCAGGGAATCTCCTGTTCGGCCCAGATGACCTTTCCGTCGCCGCTGTACCGGGCGCCCCAGCGCTGGGTGAGCTGGGCCACCAGGAAGAGCCCGCGCCCGCCTTCGTCCGTGATCCGGGCGTGTCTGAGCCGGGGGGCGGTACTGCTGGAGTCGGCGACCTCGCAGGTGAGGCGGGCGTCGCGGAGGAGTCGTAGCCGGATGGGCGGTGTGGCGTAGCGGATGGCGTTGGTGACGAGTTCGCTCACCACGAGTTCCGTCGTGATGGCCAGTTCGCCCAGGCCCCAGGCCTCGACCTGGCGGGTGGCCTGGGCGCGCAGGATGCCGACGGAGGCGGGGTCGGGGGGGACGTCCCAGGAGGCGACCCGGTCGGCCCCGAGGGCGTGGGTGCGTGTCAGGAGGAGGGCGATGTCGTCGGGCTGGGGCACGGTCAGGAGCTGCCGCACGGCTGACGTGCACAGCGAGTCGAGGTCCTTCCCGCCGTGGGCGAGTACCTCGCCGAGCCGGGCCATGCCGCGCTCCACGTCACGGTCCCGGCCTTCGATCAGACCGTTGGTGTAGAGGCCGAAGACGGTGTTCTCGGCCAGTTCGATCTCGGTGGCCTCGAAGGCCATGCCGCCCAGCCCGAGCGGGGGCCCGGCGGGGATGTCGGCGAAGCGGACGTGTCCGTCGGGGGCGACGACGACGGGCGGCGGGTGTCCGGCCCGGGCCATCGTGCACCGTCTGCTGACCGGGTCGTAGACGGCGTAGACGCAGGTCGCGCCGATGAAGGTGCTTCGCGCGGTGGTGCCGGCGGCGGTCTCCTCGTCGCTCAGCAGGAGCACGAGGTCGTCGAGATGGGCGAGCAGTTCGTCGGGCGGCATCTCCATGGCGGCGAGGGTCTGCACCGCCGTGCGCAGCCGGCCCATGCTCGCCGCCGCGGTGATGCCGTGGCCCACCACGTCGCCGACGACGAGTCCCACCCGTGCGCCGGACAGCGGGATCACGTCGAACCAGTCGCCTCCGACACCGTCCGAGGGGTCCGCCGGGAGATAGGAGGAGGCCACCTCCAGCGCGGTACCGCCCGTCACGGCGGGGGGCAGCAGGCTGCGCTGCAGGGTGAGCGCCGCCGTGTGCTCCCTGGTGTAGCGGCGGGCGTTGTCGACGCACACCGCCGCTCGGGCCACCAGCTCCCGGGCCAGCAGGACGTCGTCGGTGGCGAAGGAGACGGGGTTGAGGGACCGGGCGAACGTGGTGAGGCCGAGGACGGTGTTCCGGGCCCGCATGGGCACGGCGATGAGCGAGTGCAGGCCGAACTCGCGGATGCGTTCCGTGCGCAGGGGCTCCCGGGTGAGCCACAGCTCGTCGGAGGGGTCGAGGACCGGGATGAGCAGCGGCTCGCCCTCCGTGAGGAGGCTGCCGTCGTGGGGCGGCGGGAGGAAGTCGACCCGGTCGCCGACCTGTGCGACGGCCTCGGGGCAGCCGTCGCGCACCGACCGCAGCGCGGCGCGGCGCATCGCCGGCCGGGCGGGCGCGGGTCCGGCGTCGGTCAGCCAGGTTCCGTGGCCCTCGGTGCTGAGCACGGCTTCCAGCAGGTCGACGATGACGAAGTCGGCGAAGCGCGGGACGGCGAAGTCGGCGAGTTCCTGGGCGGTCCGCAGCACGTCGAGTGTCGTGCCGATGCTGGTGCCGGCTTCGTTGACCATGGTCAGCAGCTGGCGGGCGGTCCATCGCTCGGTGACGTCCTGGACCAGGTAGCAGACGCCGGTGGCGGTGCCGTCGGCGTCCACCAGGGGGAAGAACGAGGTCGAGTAGGCGTGCGGGCGGTGCGGGTCGGCCCAGCTCCAGCCCACGTACTCGTAGTCGGTCACCGGCAGGCCCGTCGCGAGCACCTTGCGCATGAGGCTCTCCAGGGCCTCCGCCTGCAGGCCGGGCAGCAGTTCGCTGAGCCGGCGCCCGAGCCGCTCGTCCCGGGGGACCCCGCCGAACCGCTCCAGGGTGTCGTTCAGCCAGACGTACCGCAGCTCGGTGTCCATGACCGCCATGCCGACCGGTGAGCGGGTCAGGAACCCGTCCAGGACGGTCTGCCCCATGGTCCACCGCTGCCGCTCATCACGGGCGGACACCAGGAAGCACTCGGTGTCGCCCATGGGGAACGACGCCGAGACCCGCAACTGGATGTCGAGGCGGCGGCCGTCGCGGTGCCGTACGGCGATCTGCCCGCTCCAGCCGTGGCCCCCGCGGCAGCGCTCCACGACGCCGGCGAGCCGTACGGGGTCCCCGGGCATGGCCAGCAGGCCCGCGGCGCGCGCGCCCATGACGTCCGGGGCCGCGTAGCCGAGGAGTGCCGCGGCGCCGCGGGTCCAGCCGACCACCACGCCGTGTTCCGAGATCACCGCGGCCGCGTCGGTGGACGCGTCGAAGAGATCACCCGGTCCCCCGGGTGCGGCCGCCGCGGAGAAGCCCTTGCGCGCAGGTTCCATCAGTTACACCCGTAGACCACTATGAGTCAGTTCGGCGGTGGATGTGCAGGGCCGGACGGTCCACGCCCCCGCCCTGCGGTTGGGCCCAGGCCGAGGCCGGAGGGACCATGGGGGTACCGGTCGTCAGCGCCTGTGCGTGCCCGCCCGGCCGGTGGAGGTGAGGCATGGCGGTGGACTCCTTCGAAGCCGGCCACGAGGAGCAGCGCACCGGGCTGCCCCGGCCGACCGGGCTGCTCGACGTGCTGAGCGTGGCCGCGGTGGCCCTGGACACCCGGGGCCGGATCGTGTTCTGGACCCCGCAGGCCGAGGAACTGTTCGGCTACTCCGCGGAGGAGGCCCTCGGCAAGCACGCCGCGCGCCTGCTCATCCATCCGGACCATCTGCAGGCCGTGGTGAGTCTGTTCACGGAGGTGCTGGAGACCGGCCGGGGCTGGGCCGGGGCCTTTCCGGTCCGGCACAAGGACGGCGGCAGCCGGCTGACGGAGTTCCGGGCCATGCGGCTGCTGGACGACCTCGGGGACGTCTACGCCCTCGGCATCGCGGCCGACCACACCCTGCTCCAGCGCGTCGAGACGGATCTGGCGCTGTGCGAGCAGCTGATCAACCAGTCCCCGATCGGTCTGGCCCTCCTCGACCCGGACCTGAAGTATCTGCTGGTCAATCCGGCGCTGGAGCGGATCGACGGCATTCCCGCCGAGGATCACATCGGCCGCCATCTGCGGGAGACCCTGCCCTTCCCGGACGTCGCCACCGTCGAGTCCGCGCTGCGTCAGGTGCTCACCACCGGTACGCCCCTGCTGGACCAGTACCACGTCGGCCGCCCCTCGGCCGATCCCGGCCGCGAGCACGCCTGGTCGCTGTCCTTCTACCGGCTGGAGGATCCCGGCGGGCGGGTCCTGGGCGCGGCCGCCTCGGTCGTCGACGTCACCGAGCGGCACCGCGCGGCGGCCGAGGCCGACCGGGCGCGGCGGCGCCTGGCACTCATCGCGGACGCCTCCGCGCGGGTCGGCACCGCGCTGGACGTGGAGCAGACGGCCCGTGAACTGGCCGAGATCGCCGCGCCCGCGCTGGCCGACGTGGTCGCCGTGGACGTCCTCGACTCCGCGCTGTCCTGCGGTCGTATGCGCAGACGGGGCAACGGCCCGGAGATCTTCCGGGCGCTGGCCCTGAAAGCGGCCCATCCCACGGTCGCGCTGCGCGCCGCCGACCCGCCGGGCGACCTCGCCGCGTACGAGGGCGACCGGCTGGTCACCCTGTGCGTCCACACGGCGCGGCCGGTCCTGGTGCGCCATGTGGGGCCGCGGGACCTGCCGCGCATCGCCCGGGACGCGGCGGCCGGTGAGCTGCTGGGGCGGGCCGGCGTCCACTCGTATCTCGCCGTGCCGCTGGTCGCCCACGGCGAGGTGCTCGGCGCCCTGGACCTCAAGCGGACGCGCAATCCGGCGCCGTTCGACGAGGACGACGTCGTCCTGGCCGCCGAGCTCGCCGGCCGGGCCGCCGTGGCCATCGACAACGCCCGCTGGTTCCAGAGCGTCCGCAACACCGCCCTCACCCTGCAGCGCAGTCTGCTGCCCGAGCACTCGGCGCACCACACAGGCCTGGAGCTCGCCTCCCGCTACCAGCCCGCGCAGGCCACCAGCGAGGTCGGCGGCGACTGGTACGACGTCATTCCGCTGGCCGACGACAAGACCGCGCTGGTGGTGGGCGACGTGATGGGCAACGGCATCGACGCGGCCGCCACCATGGGCCGGCTGCGTACCGCCACCTGCGCCTACGCCGATCTCGATCTCGACCCGGGCGCGGTCCTCCAGCACCTGGACAAGATCACCTGCGATCTGGAGCACTACATCGTCACGTGCCTGTACGCGGCGTACGACCCCGGCACGGGGCGGTGCAGCATCGCCAACGCCGGACACATGCCGCCCGCGCTCGCGCGGCCCGGCGACGCGTCGAGGCTCCTGGAGCTGCCGGCCGGGGCACCTCTCGGTGTCGGCGGCGTACGGTTCGAGACGACGACCGTCGCGCTGCGCCCCGGCGATGTGCTGGTCCTCTACACCGACGGGCTCGTGGAGACCCGGCAGCACTCCATCGACGACCGGCTGAACGCCCTGCTGGGCCTCCTCGACGAGCCGCGCAGACCGCTGGAGGAGACCTGCGACGTGCTGCTGTACGGGCTGCGCCACCCCGACGACCACGACGACGTGGCCCTGCTCGTCGCCCGGGCCCTGCAGGCCGGGCCTCTTCCACCTGTTCCGCCTCTTCCCTGAACCGTGTCTCCTGGTGGACACTCCGCCCACCAGACCGACGTCGTCCCCCTGGTAGCCCCACTCCCCCGACCCCCTACAGTCAAGGGCTCCCCAGATGCCGATCGCCCCTGCCGTCCTGCGCCTGACCGCCGCAGTCGCGGGCTTCCTGCTCGCCTCCGCCACCTCCCCCGCGGTGTCCGCCGCGCCAACGGCCCGTGCGGTGGCGGAGGCTGACACCACGGCACCGGCCTCCTGGTCCGCTCCCCTGTCGACCCGGGGCCGCTTCATCGTGGACAGCCAGGGGCACCGCTTCCGGCTCAGGGGCGCCAACTGGGACGGGGCGCAGGGCTCATGGACGGGCAGCGGTGACATCACCGATCCCGCCGACCACCACGCAGGACAGGACTCCCACGGCATCCCGCTCGGCCTCGACCGCGTACCGCTGCCCCAACTGATGGACGACTTCCACCAGTTGGGCGTCAACACCGTCCGGCTGCCGTTCTCGAACGAGATGGTCCACAGCACCACCCCGGTCCCCGACAGCGCCGTCGCCGCCAATCCCGGGCTGCGCGGCAGGACACCGCTGGGGGTCTACGACGCCGTGGTCGACGCGCTCAGCGCGAGCGGGTTCGCCGTGATCCTGAACAACCACACGAACACCTCGCGCTGGTGCTGCGGCGTCGACGGCAACGAGCGCTGGAACAGCTCGCAGACGACGCGGCAGTGGACCGACGACTGGGTCTTCATGGCCCGCCGCTACGCCGGCGTGCCCCGCGTGGTGGGCGCGGACCTGTACAACGAGGTGCGGCGCGATGTGCTGGACGACCCCAACTGGGGCATGGGCGACGGCCACGACTGGTACGCCGCGGCCCAGCTCGCCGCCGACCGCATTCTCACGGAGGCCGACCCGCGTCTGCTCATCGTCGTCGAGGGCATCAACTGGACGGGCATCCCGGCGGACGGACTCCCCCACGGCCGGCCCGTCCTCACGCCCGCCCGCACCCTTTCCCACACCCTCGTCGACGCCCGCAAACTGGTGTACTCCGCGCACTTCTACGGCTACACCGGCCCGCACCACAGCGGCGCGACCGGCGTCGGCGAGACGCACGACGCCCGTTACCAGGACCTGTCGCGTGACGATCTGTACGCGGCGCTCCAGGACGAGGCGTTCTTCGCCGAGGAGACGGGCCGGCACTACACCGCCCCCGTCTGGGTCAGCGAGTTCGGCATCGGCGCGGGCGAGACCGGCCCCGCCGCGCGTGCCTGGTTCGGCGATGTCACCGACTACTTCGCCGACCACGACACCGACTTCGCGTTCTGGCCGCTGGTCGGCTTCACCGGCCACGACGACTGGGCGCTGCTGCGGTACGACGCGGCGGGGCGCCGCTCCGGCATCCTGGAGGCGGGCGACTGGCGCGCCGCGGCGTGGCAGCACCTCATGACCGCGCCGAGCCTGACCGGTCCGGTGGCGGCCGTCCCCGTGTGGCGGATGCTCTCCGTGGACCACGGCGACGCGGTGGAGTCGCTGCGGGTGCGGGCCACGGGCGACTGGGACCCGGGGGCGTACAAGGCCACGTGCCCGGACGGGCTGCGGCTGATCGGCCTCGGCCACACCGGCGGCCGCGGTCTGTGCACCGATGGCACGGCCGGCGCTCCGGGCGATCTGCGGGCGACCGCCGCCGGGCAGACGGTCGTCACGGACGAGCGGTACGTCCCGGCCGGCGGCGACTGGGCGTCGGGGTACACCAAGCTGCAGTGCCCCGAGGGCGGTTTCCTCATCGGGTACAGCGTCCGCGGGGAGCGGGTGTCGGCGGCCCTGTGCGCGCCCGCGGAGCACCCCCTCGCGGGAGCGGGCCGCACGGTGTGGTTCGACCGGTCCGACAACCGTCCCGGCGACGCCTCCGGCGGCGATTTCGCGTACGGCGACCACAAGGGCCAGTGCGCCGACGGCGAGTACGCCGCCGGCATCGCCTTCACCACCCGGGTGGGCAGCCGCCCGGGGCCCGACGCGCTACTGTGCCGCCGGCTCTCCTGAGGCTTTCGCGACCGGCCGGTCGACGCCCCCGCGCACGAGCAGCAGCAGGGCGTCGACCAGGTCCTCGGCGGGGCTGCCCGTGGCCAGTCGGCGCAGCTGCAGGCCCATCACGAGGGCGACCGTCGTGGCGGCGAGGCGTTCGGCGTCCGGGACGCCGAGCGCGCTGAGGATCCGGGCGGCGAGCAGGTCGTAGGCCCGGAACGCCTCGGCCGCCGCCTCCCGCAGGCGCTCGTCGCGTCCGGCCTGGAGATACAGCTCGAAGGGTGCGAGATGGGCGCTGTCCAGTGCGGAGCCGCAGGCGACCTGACCGGCCAGCAACGCCGCGTCCTCGACGTCCAGGCCCTCCGTCTGGCACTGCTCGGCCAGCTCCGTGAAGTGCCGCGCCTCCTCGCGCACGAAGTGCAGCAGGCTCTCCCGCAACAGCTCGTGCTGGGTCTCGAAGTGGTAGGTGACCGAGCCGAGGGACACGCCCGCTTCCTTGGCGATCCGCCGGTTGGTGACCGCCGCTACTCCGTCCTCGCCGATGATCTGCAGGACGGCGGTGATGATGCGCTGGCGCGTCGGCGCGGAGTGGGCGGCGTGTGGCATGGCGTGCATTCTTCCACCTCCGGTCTCCCGCCCTGCTGGACAGGGCCGCCCGGGCTCCCTATTGTTCGTTCGAACGAACAGGACTGGAGGGTAGTCGTGCGCATTGCCGGGTCAACCGTTCTGCTCACCGGCGTCACCGGCGGCATCGGGGGCGCGCTCGCCGCCGAGTTGTCCGCTCGCGGCGCCCGCCTCGTGCTCACCGGGCGACGGCCCGAGGCGCTGGAGCCGCTCGCCGAGCGCTACGGCGCCCGCACGATCCCGGCCGATCTGGCCGACCCCGACGATGTGCGGAGGCTGGCCGAGGTGGCCGCCGGCACGGACATCCTGATCGCCAACGCGGCCCTGCCCTCCAGCGGCGACGTCCTCGACTACACCCCGGAGCAGATCGACCGCGCCCTCGCGGTGAACCTGCGCGCTCCCGCGGTGCTCGCCCGGTTGCTGGCCCCCGGCATGGTGGCCGCCGGACGCGGTCACATCTGCTTCGTCGGGTCGCTGTCCGGCATGGCGGCCACCAGGTCCTCGTCCCTGTACAACGCGACGAAGTTCGGGCTGCGCGGCTTCTCGCTGGCCTTCCGCCAGGATCTGCACGGCACGGGCGTCGGCGTCTCGATCGTCCAGCCGGGTTTCGTCCGCGAGCTGGGCATGTTCGCGAAGACGGGCTCGTCGACGCCCGGCGGCGTCCGTACCGTCTCCCCGGAGCAGGTCTGCAGGGGCGTGACGCGGGCGATCGAACGCGATGTCGCCGAGGTCAACGTGGCGCCGCCCGAGCTGCGGTTCCTCACCAAGGTCGCGTCGCAGTTCCCGGGGTTCGCGGAGCGGGTGCAGCGGCTGGCGGGGGCCGAGCAGACCATCAAGGCGATCGTGGCCGCGCAGCGAGCGAGCCGCTGACGGTCAGCGGTGCCGGCCGGGCGGTGGGCGCCGAGCACCAACACGTCGAGGTCCGGCCAGCGCCGACGGCTGTCCGTCGGCGCGGGCTCGAAGGCGGTACAGCGCCGGGGGACTTCTTCTTGCCCGGCGTTCTTACCCGTTGTCCTGCCCGCTCGGGCTGTGGCAAGATCCATCCCGTTCGAAAGCGCATCCGACCACACGTCATGAAGGACTGAAGTCCATGGTTTCGGCGTCCCGAAGCGGCCGCCGTCGATACTGAGCCGTCTGCCCCGAGGCAGCGTTCTCCGGTATCCCCGCGTTCCCCTCACGGCGGCCCGACGACGCGGTGTCCAGCACACCGCCCACCTCCTCGCAGAGGTCGTCCCCTCCCATGCCCGGCCACCCGCGGCCCTCAGCGGTCCGTGGCCACCTTCACCGTGAGGTCTTCACCATGCGCACCGATGTCCAGCGCTTTGCCGTCGCCCACCTGCTGCGCCGCCCGGCGGCGCGTGCGGTCGGCGGTTTCGTCGTGGGATTCGATCCCTCGACGACCAGCCCGTACGTCAACTACGCCACGCCTCTTCCCGGTGCCGAGCCCACCGACCGGGACGTCGCCGAGCTGATCGGCGCGTTCCGCGAGCGCGGGCTCCGGCCCCGCCTGGAGTTCGCCCCGGAAGCCGCGCCCGCCGTCGAACCCGCGCTGCGCCGGGCCGGTTTCGCCACGGAGGCGGTGCACGAGTACCTGGTCTGCACGCCGGAAACGCTGGCCGTGCCCCGCGCCGGAGTCGGCCCGGCGGGCCCGGTCCATGTGGAGGCCCCGGCCACGGAGGCCGACTACACCGCGCTCGACATCGCCCTGGCCGAGGCCTTCGGCGGCGAGTGGGAGCCCTCCCCGGAAGGCGCGGCCCGGTTGCGGCGCACCGAGGAGGGCGGCGGAGCCGTCCGGTTCGTGCGCACGCCCGACGGCGGCTGCGCCGGCGGTGCCCTCTGCTCGGCGCCCGCCGAGGACACCGCGGAACTGGCGGGCGTGGGCACCCTTCCCGCGTACCGGGGCCGCGGCATCGCCGCCGCGGTCACCTCGGCCCTGGCCGGGACCCTGTTCGGCCGCGGAGCGCGGTCGGTGTGGCTGGAGTACTCCGGCGAAGGCTCCCGCCGCGTGTACGAGAGGGTCGGCTTCCGGCCCGGCGGCACACGGCTGTACGTCTCGCTCGAAGGGTGACCTCCCGGGCCGGCGGGGACGGGGCCCGTCCCCGCCGGCGCCGCGTCATCCCTCCCCGGGCAGCGGGTGGTCCTTGACGAAACGGCGGATCTCCTCCGTGAGGGCGGCCGGGTTGTCCAGCTGGACCAGGGTGCGGGCGTCGGGGATCTCCGTATAGCGGGCGTTCGGCAGCAGCCCGGCCAGGCGGCGGCCCGTCTCGGGCGGCATCATGCGGTCCTCGGCACCCCAGGCGACCAGTGCCGGGCGGGTGAACCGCGGGAGGTTCCGGGCCGCTTCCCGGTAGCAGTCCTTCCGGGTCGCACGGCAGAACTTGGTCAGGTCCCGGCGGATATGACGGTTCGTCAGCACGGGTCGGTACCAGCGTGCGATGAGCTCGTCCGGCAGCCGCTTCTTCGCCATTCCGCCGAGCGAGGTCTGCATGCGGGCCAGGAACGGGAAGCGGAAGGACTGCAGGAGGAGGTAGAGACCGCCGGGGAACCTGCTGGCCGCGTACAGGATCCGGCCCTGGATGCCGGGCGGGTAGTTGTCCAGTGCCTCGCAGGAGGTCAGGACGAGCCGGGCGATGCGCTCGTCGCGTACACCGACGAGGAGCTGGGCCGTGCCGGTGTCGTTCTGGACGAGGGTGACGTCCCGCAGGTCCAGGCGGTCCATGAACTCCGCCAGCAGACGGGCGACGCCGTGCGCGGACAGGTCCGCGTCAGGCCGCATCGGACGCCGGTGGCTGCCCAGGGGCAGGACCGGGACCAGGACGCGGAAGTCGGGCCGCAGGGCGGACACGACCTCCGCCCAGACCGACTCGTCGAAGCAGAGGCCGTGGGCGAGGAGGACTGCGGGACCGTCGCCCCCGGTGTCCTCGTACTCGATGGTTCCCGCGCTCAGCTCGATCTCCGGCATGCCCACGCCTCCGCCCCGCTCGGCCACTGATGTGACGGCACCTCTCGGCATCACTCTTGATAGATCGTTCTAGTGACAGAATAGGCGCCGGCCGCACTATGGCAACAGCGTCTGCATCCGGAGGGGCGATCCCATGAGCGACGGCAAGGCCATCAGCACCCATGAGACCCGGCAGCGGATCGTGAAGGCCGGCACGGAGCTGTTCCGTCGCTCGGGCTACACCGGTACCGGGATGAAGCAGATCGCCGAGGCCGCCGGTGCGCCCTTCGGCTCGATCTACCACTTCTTCCCCGGTGGGAAGGCCCAGCTGGGCGAGGAGGTGATCCGCACCTCCGGCGCCGTCTACCTGGAGCTCGTCACCGCGCTGATGGCGCCGTACGAGGACCGGGTCGCGGCCACCGCCGACGCCTTCGCCGCCGCGGCCGGCACGCTCGCCGAGCTGGACTTCGCCGACCCGTGTCCCATCGCCACGGTCGCGATGGAGGTCGCGAGCACCAACGAGGCGCTGCGGCAGGCCACTTCGGAGGTGTTCGACAGCTGGATCGAGTACCTGGCGGCGTACTACGCCGAGGGCGGCGTTCCCGGGTCCGCCGCGCGGGAGACGGCCGGCTCGGTCATCGCCCTGCTGGAGGGCGCCTTCATGCTGGGCCGGGCCGCGCGCAGCACCGAACCGGTGCGGGCCGCGGGCACGGCGGCCGCGGCGATCGTACGAGCGGCGCTGGCCGGACAGTGAGCCGGCCCCGCCCCAGGCCTGCCCGCCCGCCGGTACGGCCGCGGCCGTCAGGGGTGCTTCGGGCTGTTGCGTGATGCCGGAGAACGGTCAGAAGATGTTCCGCTCCCGGTGCCGCTGGCGGAGTTTCAGGAACCGGGCCCGTACCTCTTCGGCGGGCAGACCACCCTCCGCCTGCACCAGGAGGTCGGCCAGCGCGTCGCGCGACTCCATGAAGCCCCGCCATTTCTGCTGCGGCTTGAGCCAGGTGTCGACCGCCGTCATGATCGCGACGACCAGGGACAGGGCCGGTATCCAGGACAGCAGCCAACTTCCTTTCGCATGGCCGAGGTTCTGGTCGGCGGCGACGACGGCACTCGTCACGATCAACACGATACGCAGGCCGTAGTAGGTACCGCCGTACGCGTTCGTCCCCACTCTCCAACGACGGAGCTCCCGGCGCAGCTCGCGGCGGAGGACGGGCGGCAGCCCCCCGAGACCGTCGGGCGGGGAACTGGGCCGCTCCTGCGGCGTCGCGGTCATGGCGTGTCCTTCCGGCGCCGGCCGTCGGTGAACTCCAACAGCTCCACGAGATGGACGACCCGGCCATGGCCCACCGCGAGAATCACCGTGTCGGAGCCGTGCAGGTCTCGGATCATGCTGACCGTCGACGCGGGGTGAGGAAGGCCGCGGACGACAGCGAGCCGCACCTGGGCCCCCACGTCCCAGATCTCCACGGTGCGGTCGGCGGTCGGCACGGCCACCAGCGTCCGCCCGTCGGCCGTAGCGACCGCGGCCACTTCGCAGACCGGTTCAGAGCCGAGCTCGGCCCGGATCGACCGGGACGTCAGGTCCCATACGCGTACGACGTGCGCGTCGGCGCTGACCAGCGTCGGGCCCTCGGTGCCGCATACGGGGACGAGGCTGTGTACGGGCCGCCGGTGGGCCTTCCCGCCGTCGCCGGGGCCGCGCAGCTGTCCGAGCGGCCTGCCGGAGGGGTGCTCCCAGAGTGTGATCTTTCCGCCCTTGTCGCCGCTCGCCAGCCACATCGTCCCGTCGGCCCGCGGGACGAAGGTGACGGCGCTGACACCGCGGCGATGGCCGCGCAGCAACGGGATCCGGGAGGCGAGCCGGGCGCGCACCCAGTTGCCGACGCTGTCGTGCAGAGCGATGGTGCGGTGGCGGCCGACCGCCACGCGTGCGTCGTCACCGTCTTCGCCGAGGACGGCCGCCGTCAGCGACACCACCGGCCCTCTTCCCGTGTCTCTGGTGAGCGGGGTACCGCGGGTGCTCCAGAACTGGACGGATCCCTCCTGACTGCCCGAAGCCAGGGTCGCGTGATGCTTGCCGGTGGCCGGTACCCAGGAGACCACGCTGACGCTTTCGTCATGCCCCGCCGTGACCACGCGCATGACTGTGCCGGTGTGATGGGGAGCTTCGTGGTCGGGTTCGACGTACTGGTTCTCTGCGACGACCTCGCACCGAGCGATCCGCCGTCCCGTTCTCGCGTTCCAGATCGAGACCGTTCCATCGGCCGTGCCGATGGCGAGCAGCATCCGGCCGTCGGGAAGCGAGACGAGGTCCGAGCTGGTGACGGGGTGCTGGTGGACCTGGCCGTGCTGTCGGCGCTCACCGGCGGTCGAGACGGCCGTGTTCCACAGCCGCACGCTTCCGTCCTGGCTTCCGCTGACGATGAAGGTGTCACCACTGGGGTTCCGCACGCCCGCCACCGCCCGGACGTCGTCGGAGTGACCGGTCCATCCACCGGCGTGGCTGCGTCCGCGTCTGAGGCGGACCCTTCCCTCTGATCCGCCGGTCACGAAAGCGGCCGGATCATGCTTGACACCAGCGAGGGACTCGGGTGTGAATGCGTCGTCGCCGCCCGCGCCCTCGTCGTCGAGCACTTCCCCGGTTCTGAGATCCAGGCGGCGTACTCCGTGGACGAACCTTCCACCACGCCCCACCACGACGGCACGGCCGTCAAGTTCCGCCAGGGCGACGCCGTAGCGGGCGTACAGCTGGCCAGGCCGTTTGCGCCACCACAGGCGCGGAACGGAGACGCCTGACGAAGGTGCGATCCTCCAGGTGCTGACCCCGCCGGTGGTATGGGCGGCGACCAGGACGTCGCCGATCCCCGGCAGCGAAGTGAGGGCCAGCGAGAGCGTGCCGAGACCGCCGCCGGACCACGTCTGCAGCGGTTCGCCGCGGTCGGTGTCCCAGAGGCGGATACGGCCGTCCCGGGCACTCGTCACGAGCAGCGGTTCACCGTCCGCGGTGGTGCCGAAGGCCATGGCGGTCACCTTCCGGCGGTGGGCGCAGGGTGCCCCCGTCGGCAGGCCCTCGGAGACGTCCCACAGACAGACGTCGCGGTCCGAGGCGGCAGCGAGCAGGAGCCGGCCCCTGATGCGGGTGAGTTCCACCGCCATGACGGGGGCGTGGACTGCGGGCAGCGCATGCAGCAGTTCACCCGAGGCGCCGTCCCACAGATGGATCACTCCCTGGTCGTCGACGGCGGCCACCGTGAGCCTGCCGTACGGGTCGAGGTCGATCGCGACGGCACCCACCGCGCTGGTGGGCCCGCCGTCGAGCACGCCGTGCAAGTTCGTTCTGCGGCCGTCGCCCCACAGGACCCGCCAGCCCAGCAGCGCCTCCGTCCTCAGCTGGGGCAGCGCGTCCGGTTCGTCGATGCCGGCCCGTAACTGCAGTGCGGCGGCCCGGTCCTCGGGGGCCAGGTCCCGTAGCTCGTCCCAGACCCGCAGATACAGACGCGGCAGGGAACGGCGTTGCTGTGCGGGCGTGTTGAGGACGCGCATCATCCGGGTCGGGTCCGCGTACGGCAGGATGCCGGTGTCCTGGACGAGGTGATCCAGCCGGCCCGCGGCAAGGGCGTAGGCAGGCAGGTGTCTGAGGGCGTACGGGGTGGCGCGGACCCAGTCCGGCCGGCCCTCGCCGCGGGGCACAGTGCCCAGGACGGCCTCGTAGAGGAGGACGGGCGCGCGGTCCGCCGTCGCGACGGTCTGGCGCAGGTAGTCGGCGTACGCCTGGTGGTAGAGCCGATAGACGCTCTGGCCTTCCTCGCCGGCCTCGATCAGGTGAGCACCGGCGTTGTCCAGTACCCAGGCCACGTCGTCCTCGGTGTACGTCCGCGCCCCGCCGGCGAGAGCCGTCGCCGCGGTGGCCCAGACCGTACGCTTGGGCAGGCCGGGGCCGAGCGCCCAGGCCAGAGGGGCGAGCAGGTCGGTGATCTGCTGTCGCAGCGGGCCGTACCGGGCCAGATCGGCCGCGAAGACCTCGGCCACGTCACGGCTGCGGAAAATCTCGTGCGCCTCGGGGCTGTCCAGGTCCAGGATGTTCCGGCGTACCAGCGCCCGGGTGAACAGGCGGGCCATCAGGAACACCGACTCGCTTTCCCGCGCGACGCGTCGGGCCGCCTGCCGGGTGCGCTCGGTGTCGAGAAGTGCGTACGGGGAGCCTGTGAGGTCGGTGAGGCGTTTGTAGGCGTACGCCTCGATGTCCTCGGTGGCGTCCGTGTCCTGGTCGAGATCGACGCGGTGCCGCTGTTCCGGGGCGAGGATCCGGAGCAGGTCACGAGCGGCGGCATCCCTGGCCTCGACGGCGCGGCAGCGCGTGCCGACGAGAACCTTGACCCCGGGCAGGTCGGCGAGCGGACGCAGCAGACGTCCGGCAAGGGTGCCCACCGCCCCCGGCAGCGCCTCGTCCAGCGCGTCGACGAGCACGGTGAACCTGCGCTTCGTCCGCTCGACGGCGGAGACGAGCTGCTCCGGGCCGCGCCAGCCGCCGCGAGGGGCTTGCAGTCCCAGGGGCTGCGCCAACGCCTCGACGCAGTCCAGTACGTCCTTGCCGCGCGCGTGGATGCCCGCGTCGATGGCACCGATGTCGGGCAGAGTGCCGGGGTCCGCACCGTCGAGCGCCTGCGGGTCGACCGCGACGACGTCCCTCCGGTACGACGCGTCGGACAGCACGGCGAGTCGGCCGAGCAACGCCGACTTTCCGCTGCCCGGCGGCCCCGTGACGACGAACATGCCGGAGTCCTCCGTGTCCAGCCACGTCACGATCGACCGGAGGGCGCGGGTACGCCCACGGAAGAAGTAGCCCTGGTCACCGACGGCGTCGACACCGCAGAACTTGAGCATGAAGTGCTCGCGGACGTCGGCGCGCCGCAGGGCGGCCGGCCGGACACGGCGGCGGCTTTCGAGGTCGGTCTCCGGGAGTTCCGGGTCGTAGCGCGGGTTGGGGAAGAAGGGGGTGGAGAAGACGTCGGTGATCCGCTTCTCGAGGCGCCGGTCCGGGCCGAGCCGGGCATCCAGCGCGGCGATCATTTCCTCGATCCTGATCGACTGGTCATGCGGCCCCCACGACCGTTGCGTCCCCACCGTGTCGTCCGGGTCCTGCAGGAGCGCCCGCATGGCCTCGCTGAGAGCTCGCTCGTCGGCGCGCGCGCCGGAGGACGCCGAGCACAGGACCACCAGCTTGGGCGGCCGGACGAAGCTGTGGTCGGCCACCACTTTGGTGAACGCCTCGGACGCCTCACCGGCACCGCTTCCCGAACTGCACGCGTCCATGACGAGGACGATTTCGCGGGCACCGCACAGCGCCAACTGCGATCCCAGATAGGCGGGCGTGATCGCATTGGCCATGCTGATCGACTCGTCGTCGTCGGGCGAGTCGGAGCACAGCAGGAAGAAACCGCTGTGCCGCAGATGACGGCCGTGCCCGGCCCAGTAGACCAGCAGCCTCTCGGTACCGGAAGGGAAGCGCAGATCCCGGAAGATGTCCTGGATCTGCCGTTGTCGCAGCTCTTCGGGGCGTCTTCTGTTGCCGAGGTGGCGGCGGAAGCCCCCGGCGGCCAACAGGTCGACCACCGCGTCGACCTGGCTGCGCAGATACTCCAGTTTTTCCATCGACGGGGCGTCGTACTCGTCCATGACGATGTCCAGGACCGTTCCCCGTTCGTCCCCCACTGCGTTGTGCACACCTCTATCTTGGTCGCCTCGGGCCTGCGTCGCCAGGTCGTCACACGGATGCGACGGGCTTCCCGTCACGGCAGCTGAGGCGGTGTCGTGTTCACGCAGCGTCAGGAAAAGGGGCTCCGTCAGGAGCGGGATCTCGTCGTGGTGGTGCCGGGGATTCTCGGCAGTGTGCTGCGCAGGACGGACGGCCGGTACGCGTGGGACGCCTCGCTCGCCATGGGCGCGCAGTTCCTGCGTGACTTCTGTGGAACCCTGGAGGCCCTCGCGCTCCCGCCCGGCCTGGGTGACGGACCACCGCCCGCTCGATACGCCCTGGAGCCCGAGGGGTTGATGCCGGGCTGGCAGGTCTGGCCGGGATTCTGGTCGGGCGCCGGATACCCGGCCCTCGTGAGGTCCCTGGGCACGTGCCTGAAAGACCCCGAGCGACAGCTGAGACTCTTCCCGTACGACTGGAGGCTGTCGAACCGGTACAACGCGCTCCGGCTCCTGAACTGGGCGAAACGGCGACTGCCCGAGTGGCGTCGCGAACGAGGCGACCCCGACGCACGGCTGCAACTCGTCTGCCACTCCATGGGGGGCCTGATCGGCCGGTACTTCCTGCACGTCCTCGGCGGTGCGGACATGACCCGGCGGGCGTACACCATCGGTACCCCGTACCGGGGGTCCGTGAAAGCGGTACGCGTCCTGACAGGTCATCTGTTGCCGTGGCCCATCAGAACGAGCCAGTTCAACGAGCGGCTGCGCGCTGTCGCGGAGACCTTCCCGTCGGTCGCGGAGCTCCTCCCCACCTACGCGTGTGTCACGGAGACGGGGTACGGCGCCGGGGACGTGCGCGGCGGCGACACCCTCCCCCTGAGGGACTGCCACATCCCCGGCCTCAGCCGGCAGGCTGTCGAGCACTCGACCGAGTTCCACACCGCGATCAGAGAAAAGGAGGACGAGACGTCGGACAGGATGGTGCATGTGTTCGCGGGAGGCCGGCAGCCGACGGAGCAGACTGTCGCGGTCGACCCGTCGGAGCTGCGCTTTGTCCGTCGGCAGCGTGGCTTCGACTACGGCGGCGACGGAACGGTGCCACGGTTCAGCAGTGTCCCTCCGCACTGGGAGGACGATGCCCCCGCGACGTTCTATCCGGCGTCACACGTCGGCCTGACCCGCCACGAGGACCTGTTGAGCAACCTCAACGAGAAGATCGCCCCGGTCTCCTCCGGAGCGGTGCTGACGCCGGCCCGCCCGCTGTCCCTGCACCTGCCTCCCGTGGCGCCGGCCGGCCGGACCGTGCCCCTCCAGGTTCACGCGGACAGCCCCCACCTCACCCTCGACGCCCACCTGCGCAACGCCGACGGAACCGGCTACGGACGCCCCCTCCCCCTCCGCCCCGACGGCGCCGGAAACTACACAGCCGATCTCACCCTGCCGCCCGGCATGTGGCACATCACCGTGGAGACGGCGAAGGAGTCCCCCGCGAGCCGGGTGGAGGACCTCATCGTGGTGACATTGCCGTGATCGTGGGGTTGGTCAGGCAGCGTCGAGGGCGTACATGAGCAGCAGCGGCTTGTGCGGGGCCCGGCTGCCGGTCCGCTCCGCAGGGCGGCGTTGCCGCAGGTCACAGTTGTCGTCGTACGCCGGCCTCCCGTTCCGCCTGATCCAGCTGGCGGCCCAGGTCGCCCTGCAGGGACGTGCGGGCGCGGCCGCGGCGGCCCAGCGGGAGGACGGTGCGCTGGGCGGAGTCCTCCAGCAGCAGGGCGAAGCCGGCGTAGAGGGCGAAGACCGCCAGAGCCACGCCGGTCCAGCCGGCCGCGGTGCGCAGGACGACCGCACCGCCGGCCTCGTACACGCCGGTCAGTGCGAAACGGCACGCTCCGATCAGGAGCAGCACGGAGAACAGCGGCTTGCCGAGGACCGCGGCGGCGCCGAGGACGAGCATCAGCGGGGTGAGGCTCAGCAGGAACACCGCCAGCGCGGGGCTGGGCCGTCCCGGCGGCCCGGACAGGGTGACCAGTGCGGTGCCCGCCCAGGCGCAGCCGAGCACGGACAGGCCGCAGGCCGCGCCGCTGTCACGGGCGGGGAAGGCGAACACCGCGGAGAGCAGTTGCAGGGGCACGACGAACACCAGGACCAGCAGCATCAGCGGCCGGGTCTGCGCCAGGGGCACCCACTGCAACTGCGCGGCGGTGAGCAGGATGCTTCCGGTGCCGAAGGCGAAGAAGCCCAGGGGCAGGCTGCTGGCCAGCGGCCTGAGCATGATCCTCGTCAGGGCCTCGGGCCGCGGCGGCCCGGGGGCCGTGTCGTACGTCCGCGCTGCTGGTGGCGGCATCCGGATCACCCCGTCCCTCGGGCCTGAGCCGTACTCCTGCGGTACTGCGTTGGTCGTATGACAAGGGGTACCCCGATGTGCGCGCTGTCCCTCCGTCCCCGCGCCCCCGGCCACGGAACGGAGCGTTCTGTCGCGGAAGCGCCCCGGAATTGTCCGTGATTTGTAACAGCCGGATCCCGTGCTCAACCCCGCCCGTCCTGACAGGTGCACAGGGACCAGGTGCACAACAACACAGGGACACGGCAGGAACGGGGCGGGGCATGGCGCGGCATGGCGGGCGGGGATGGCACGGCCGGATGATCGCGGCGGCGGTCGGGGTCACGGCGGTCGCGGCCGTCACATCGGTGTGGACCGCGCAGGCCGGACAGCCGGCCGGCGGTGCGCCGCGGGCGGGCGCCTCGTCCGGGCACACCGCTCCCAAGGCGGCGGCCGTGTCCCCCGACATCGCCCACGCCTCGGACGGGGGCGCGCACGCGGTCAACATCACCATCGACGACGGCCCGGACCCGGCCTGGACCCCGCAGGTGCTGCAACTGCTGCGCGCCAACGGCGTGAAGGCCACGTTCTGCATGGTCGGCCCGCAGGCCCAGGCGCATCCGGAGCTGGTGCGGCAGGTGGTGGCGGCCGGGCACCGGCTGTGCGACCACACGGTGTCGCACGACACGACGATGGACAAGAAGTCCGAGGCCTACCAGTCGCAGCAGATCCTGGGTGCCGAGCGGCAGATCACCCAGGCGTCCGGTGGTGTACGGCCGATGTACTACCGGGCTCCGGGCGGCGCCTTCACCCCGTACAGCCGGCGTCTGGCGGCCTCGCACGGCATGCGGCCGCTGGGCTGGAACGTGGACTCCAAGGACTTCGAGCGGCCGGGTGCCGACGCCATCGTGGCCACCGTCAAGCGTGAGCTGCCGAACGGGCCGACGATCCTCTTCCACGACGCGGGCGGCGACCGCTCCCAGACCGTGGCCGCGCTGCGCGTCCTGCTGCCGTGGCTGAAGCAGCAGGGCTACTCCTTCGGCTTCCCGGTGCGCTGAACCGGCCTGCCGCGAGGCATGCGTCCACGGCCGCGCACGGCCACGCGCCGGTGAACCCCGGGAGAAATCTTGGTCATCGAAGCGCTGGGACGGGTGTTCGGATCGGGAGGGATGTCTACGATGATCCCTCTGCGTACGACGTCCGGAAAGGCTCGCCATGCCGTTGCCCCGCCTCGGCACGCGGTCCGTCCGGCTCCGGACGGCTCCCGCCGTGTTCGTGGTCCTCGCCGTGGCCCTCGCGGGCACGCTGCTCGCATTCTCACTGGGCGGGCCGCGGCACGAACCGTCCGGCGCCGCCCCGTCGGGGCACATCGTCATCGACGTGTCGCAGAGCCGCTGCGGCCGCGGCTGGACCCGCCCCGAGCCCGGTCTGCGGACCTTCGACCTGCACAACTCCTCCGACGGCACCGCCGAGGTCTATCTGGAGGACCCGGGCAGCCAGGCGGTGTACGGCGAGGTGGAGGGCGTAGGGCCCGGTACCACACGTGAGTTGACCGTCCGGCTGGGCAAGGGGACGTACGCCTTCAAGTGCGTGCCGGACGACGCCGACGCCGTCACCGGGCCCACCGTGCGCATCACCGGCGGGCAGCGCGGCCCGGGTGCCGCGCCGGTGACGCAGCACGACCTGATCCCGCCCGCCCTCGCCTACCAGAAGTGGGTCGGCGGCGGCCTCGACGACGTCGTCCGGCTGACCACGAGGCTCCGGGACGCGATCGACCGGGGCGACCTCGCCGGCGCCCGGTCGGCGTGGCTGCCGGCGCATCTGCAGTACGAGCGGCTGGGGGCGGCGTACGACGCCTTCGGGGACGCGGACTCGGAGGTCAACGGCACCGACGCCGGCCTGCCCGGCGGGGTGCACGACGCGCACTTCGCCGGGTTCCACCGCGTCGAGTACGGCCTGTGGCACGGTGAGTCGGCCGACGGGCTGCGCGCCCCGGCGGCGGCGCTGGTGAAGGCGTTGACCGGGCTGCGGGACGGCTGGTCGCAGACCCGGATGGACCCCGCCCAACTGGGTCTGCGCGCGCACGAGATCCTGGAGAACACCGTGCAGTTCGAGCTGACCGGCCGCACCGACTACGGCAGCGGCAGCAACCTCGCCACCGCCCGCGCCAACCTCGACGGCACCCGCGAGGTGCTGTCCTGGCTGCGCCCGCTGCTCGCCACCCGGTACGCCGGTCTGCCGGAGCTGGACAGGGGACTGGACCGCGCCCGGCACACCCTCGACGCCTTCCGGCACGGCGACCGCTGGACCCCGCTCGACGGCCTGGGCCGCGCCCGGCGGGAACAGGTCGACGCGGACCTCGGCGACCTGGTGGAGCGGCTGGCGTCGGTGGCCACCCTGTGCGACCCGCGGAGGACCGTGTGAACGCCCGTCCCAGCGGCCGTGACAGCAGCGCCGGACGGCCCGACGGCCTGGGCCGGCGCCGTTTCCTGCGCGGCGCGGCCCTCGCGGGCGCCGGCCTGGCCACGAGCGCGGCCGCCCCGGACGGCACGGCCGGTGCCGGCCCCGCCCTCACCGCCTTCCACGGCGTCCACCAGGCGTCGGCCGTCGCGGCCCCGCGCCGGACCTGTGTGTTCGCCTCCCTCGACGTGACCGCCGCGAGCCGCGCCGAACTCACCGACGTGCTGCGCACGCTGACCGGCCGGGCCCGCTTCCTCACCTCGGGCGGAACGCCCTCCCCGGCCGGCATCACCGCTCCGCCCGCCGACTCCGGCGTGCTCGGCGACCGGCTGCCCTCCGGTCAACTGGCCGTCACCGTCGGCGTCGGCGCCTCGCTCTTCGACGACCGGTTCGGGCTGGCCGCGCTGAGGCCCCGGCGCCTGACCGCCATGCCCGCCTTCCCCGACGACGACCTCCGCGCCGACTGGTGCCACGGCGACCTCAGCCTCCAACTGCACGCCGACGAGCCGGACACCGTGCTGCACGCGCTGCGCGACATCGCCCGGCACACCCGGGGCGCCCTGCAGGTCCGCTGGCGGCTGGACGGCTTCTCCAGCCCGCCCCGGCCCTCCGGCACCCCGCGGAACCTGATGGGCTTCAAGGACGGCACCGCCAACCCCGACGCCTCGAACGCCCGCGAGATGGACCGTCTGGTGTGGGTGGGCAAGGGCATGGACGAGCCGGACTGGGCGGTCGGCGGCAGTTACCAGGTCGTGCGGCTGATCCGGATGCTGGTGGAGTTCTGGGACCGGGTCTCGCTCAGCGAGCAGGAGCGGATGTTCGGCCGCGCCCGTGTCTCCGGCGCGCCGCTGGACGGCGACCACGAGCACGACACGCCGAAGTACGCCGACGACCCCAAGGGTGACGTCATCCCGCTGGACGCGCACATCCGCCTCGCCAACCCGCGCACGCCGGCCACCGCCGGCCAGCGTCTGCTGCGCCGCGCCTACAACTACGACCGGGGCATGGACAGCAACGGCAACCTCGACATGGGCCTGCTGTTCTGCTGCTACCAGCAGGACCTGAAGCGGCAGTTCGAGACCGTGCAGCACCGGCTGGCGGGTGAGCCGCTGACGGACTACATCAGCCCGTTCGGCGGCGGCTACTTCTTCGCGCTGCCCGGGGTGCGGGACGCCTCGGACTGGTACGGGCGCGCCCTGTTCACCTGATCCTGTCCGAACAAGTCAGGGACCAAAAGAGTCAACACATCGTCAAAATTGGTCCCAGCATCCCTGACCCGGTGTTCACCCACGCGTCATCATGGCTCCGCCGGCGCGCCCGGCAACGGGCGCAGCATGCGTCCTCGTACCACGCACAGACGTTCTGTCCGGAGGGGTAGACCACCATGGCCAGCAGGGGAAGAAGAACCGCGATGCGCAGTATCGGTGCGCTCGCGGGAGCCGCCGCGCTCACGATGCTCGGCGGCAACACGCCGGGCTGGGCGGCAGCGCCCTCCGGAGCGCAGAGCGGCCATCCCTCGACCGCGACACCGATCAAGCACGTCGTCGTGCTCTTCGACGAGAACATCTCCTTCGACCACTACTTCGCCACGTACCCGAAGGCCGCCAACACCGACGGCACGAAGTTCACCGCGTCGAAGAACACCCCGAAGAACATCGACACCCTCGCGCACGCCGGGCTGCTGACGAAGAACCCGAACCAGTACGCGCCGAAGCGGCTGTCCCCGTCCCAGGCGATGACCTGCGACCAGAACCACTCCTACGGCGCCGAGCAGTACGCCTACAACGGCGGCAAGGCCGACCAGTTCGTGCAGAACACCGAGGTCGACAAGTGCAGCGGCGGCCTGTTCGGCGAGCCCGGCCTGGCGATGGACTACTACGACGGCAACACCGTCACCGCGCTGTGGAACTACGCCCAGCACTACGCCCTGAGCGACCGCTCCTACAGCTCGAACTACGGCCCGTCCACGCCCGGCGCGCTCAACCTGATCTCCGGCAACACGCACGGCGTCATCTCCGTCGACCCGGCCACCGGCAAGCAGACGGCGAAGCCGGACCCGTACGCCGTCCAGTCGCCCGACGCCAAGGGTGTCGGCACGGTGATCAACGATCCCGACCCGGCCTGGGACGACTGCTCCGGCAAGGACCACACCAGCACCGACGCGCTGGCGTCGATGCAGGGCAAGAACATCGGTGACCTGCTCAACGCCAAGAAGGTGAGCTGGGGCTGGTTCCAGGGCGGCTTCCGTCCGTCGGCCGCGTGGAACGGCGCGTCCGGCTCGTACGCCAAGTGCGACACCACGCACACCAACGTGGGCGGCGCGGCCGTGGTCGACTACAGCCCGCACCACAACCCGTTCGCGTACTACAAGTCGACGGCGAACCCGCACCACCTGGCGCCGAAGAGCGTCTCGGAGATCGGCCACGCCGGCCGGGCCAACCACAACTACGACCTGACCGACCTCTCCGCCGCGCTGAAGGCGGGCAAGCTGCCGGCCGTCAGCTTCGTCAAGGCCGGTGCGTACCAGGACGGCCACGCCGGTTACTCCGACCCGGTCGACGAGCAGCACTTCCTGGTCAAGCAGATCAACGCGATCCAGAGCTCGCCGCAGTGGAAGTCCACCGCGATCGTGGTCGCCTACGACGACTCCGACGGCTGGTACGACCACGCCTACGTCGTCCCGAGGAACGGCTCCACGGACACCTCGGTCGGCTCCAACGGCAAGGCCACCGACAGCCCGGCCTGCCAGAAGGGCCCGAAGGCGGCCGGCGGCTACGCGGACCGCTGCGGTCCCGGAACCCGGCAGCCGCTGCTCGTCGTCTCGCCGTACAGCGAGGTGAACAAGGTCGACCACGTCCTGACGAACCAGGCGTCCATCACCCGGTTCATCGAGGACAACTGGCGCACCGGCCGCATCGGTGACCACTCCTTCGACGCCACCGCCGGCTCGCTCACGGGCATGTTCGACTTCCGGCACCCGAACAACAAGCAGGTGCTGCTGAACTCCGACGGCTCCGTGCGGCACGTCGGTCCGGTCCGGCACGTCGCCCCGGTGGCCACGAGCATCACGCCGGGCCCGGCGATGGAGAACACGGCCGCGTCGACCGATGCCTCCGGCTTCCCGGTCCTGCCGGTCGGCCTCGGCGTGGGCGCCCTGCTGGCCGCGGGTGCGACCGGCACGTACCTGACGCTGCGCCGCAGGCAGCACGGCACCGTCTGATCCCGCACCACCCCAGAGGACCGCGCCCCCGGACGTCGTCCGGGGGCGCGGTCGTCCTTCCGGCGGGGACGCGAACTCATATGCCTCTCCGGCAGGCCGCGGCCCGGCCGCCCTGCCGCGCCGGCCGGCCGCCCTGCTGACGTGCGGGTCACTCCAGGCCGAGGCCCCTGCGGCCGGTGGTGTCGAGCCGGTCGGCGGGGAAACGGCCGGACCAGGAGCGCTCGTAGTGCTCTTCCGGGAAGTCGCTCGGGCTGGATCCGGAGAGGAAGGCCTCGCGCACGGAGGCCGCGTACCGCTCGTTGCGCGGGCACCAGGGCGCGGCGGGGATGTACATGACGTTGCCCCAGCCCCGCTGGTCCGTCACCGGCGCCACGCTGTGGATCATGTCGCAGTGCCACCACACGGAGTCGCCGGCCCGGACGTCCGGGATGCCGGTGAGGGCCTCCAGGAGCAGCGGGTGCCACTTCTCGCTCGCGGGGAAGACCTGGTTGACGGTGACCCCGCACATGTCGTCCTCGGGGACGTCCGGCAGCAGGGGGCGCAGCATCAGGCAGGCCATGGCCTCGGGGACCGGCACGGTATGCAGCACGCCCTGGTCGTGGTCCATGTCGGACAGCGCGGTCCAGCCCTGGAACGTGCGGAACGCCGAGCACATGGTGGAGCCCGGGTACTGGGGGCCCGCGGTGCGGTGGGCGGCGTCCCAGGGGTCGTACTCCTCGACCGTGCCGTCGAACAGGTGCCGGAACGCCTGCTGGTAGGCCCGGGTCAGCCACAGGTCGAGGGTGCCGGGGTCGCAGTGGGCACCGAGGCCGCGGGAGTCGGTGCCCGGTGGGCGGCGGCGGATGCGGTCGGGGTAGAGCGCGTCGCGGTCGGGGTCGAACCACCGCACGCCGTCGGAGGTGTGCTTCCAGAAGGCGTTCAGGAACGACTGCACGCGGGCCATGCGGTCGCTCTGCCGGGCCTGCATCTGCGCCTCGGACCAGTAGACCGGATAGATCTCGGGCCTGGAGCCGACACTGCCGAAGAAGTCGTCGCCGGGGCCCGTGTAGGTCTCGAAGAACCGGTTGCGCTCGACGTAGTCGACGATCCCGGCGTCCCAGGCGAGGGCCTGCTCGCGCGGGAAGTGGCCGCGTACGACGAGACAGCCGCGCTTCCTCAGCTTCGCGGTCTGCGCGGGGCTCACGCTTCCGTGGGCGATGTCGGTGTAGTCGATCACCGGCCAGACGCTCTCGCCGGCCTCCTTCTCCGCCCTGATCTCGGCGACCCGGGCGGCCACGCGCCGCTCGGCGGCGGCGTACACCTCCTCGACGCTGCGGCCGAAGGTCTCGATCCGGGTCCGCAGGGCCGTCTTGAACGCGCGGATCGCGGCTTCCAGGTCGTCGGGGACGGTCTCCCAGTGGGGCAGGTCCGCGGTCGTCCGCTGCCGGCCGGCGGCGAGTGTCATGGCACCGCTCCTTTGATTAGGACTCCTTACCAAAACCAACGTAACCCCGCTCCCCTATTCAGGCAACAGTCCTAACTAGAATGGCCGGCATGACGTCGGCCAAGCCCAAACCCTCGCTGGAGATGCTGCGCGACCTGACGGACGAGCACGTGCTGCGCACCCTGATGGACCACCCGCGGCTGACCCGCGCGGAGATCGCGGCCCTGACGGGCATCTCGAAGCCGACCATCTCCGACGGCGTGCAGCGCCTGGTCCGGGCCGGCCTGGTGGTCGACACCGGGGAGCGCACGACGGGACGCGGCCGGGCGGGCTCCTACCACTCCCTGGCACCACGGCTCGGGCTCGCGCTGGTCGCGAGCATCTCGCCGTACGGCGTGTCGGCCCAGGCCGTGGACGTCCACGGCCAGACCCTCGGCGAGGCCCGGGCCGACCTGGACCGGAACGCGGGCGAGCACCGCGCGGCCGACGCCCTGGCCCAGGTCGCCGGCCGGCTCGGGCAGACGGCGCCGGGCGGGCTGCGCACCGCGGTCGTCAGCGCCGCCGACCCCGTCGACCGGGCCACCGGACGGCTCGTGCAGCTGCCGGACGCGCCGTTCCTGGTCGGTGAGCTCGATCCCCCGGCCGTCCTCGATCCGTACGTCGCCGGGCCTGTCCTGGTGGACAACGACGTCAACTGGGCCGCACGCGCCGAGCGTCATACCGGATGCGCCTCCGGCGTCGACGACTTCGTCTACGTCCACCTCGGCGAGGGGCTGGGCTGTGCCGTGGTCACCGACGGCGCCGTCCGGCGCGGTCGTCGGGGCCTCGCCGGGGAGATCGCCCATGTGTCCACGGCGGGACCGGACGGTACGGCCATGCCGCTGACGGAGGTGTTCTCCGTGCTCGGGCTGCGCCGGCCCGGCTCGACGGCCGTCGACGCGGCGGCGCTGGCGACGGCCGTCGAGGGCGACGGCGAACGGGCGCGCGAGGTCCGGGACGCCCTCGCCCGCGCCGTCGGCGGGGTCCTGACCGCGGTCGTCTCCCTCACCGACCCGGAGCTGATCGTCATCGGCGGGGAGTGGGGCCGCCACCCCGGCGTGACCGCCGCGATCGACGCGCACTTCGCCCGCGGCCCGCGCCCCGTCCGCATCGCCGCGGCGAGCGTCACCGCACCGGAACTGACGGCCGCGCGCAGCCGCGCGGTGGACGAGCTGCGTTCCCTGATCGTCCGTTCCGCGCATCCCGGCGGATGAGACCGCACCGAGGCCGCTCGGAAAACCGGGGCCGCCCGGAAAACCGGCTGACCGGCCCCGGGCCGCGGTGGTGGGATGGCGCGATGCGGAGTGAGATTTCCATCGCCGTGGACCGCGGTACCTACCTGTACGCCCCGACCCCATGGGAGCAGGACCGCTGGCGGGCCGAGGCCCTCGACTGGGTGGCGGGGCGGCTCGCGGCACGCGGCCTGCGCGTGAACGGGGTCCTCAGGGTGCGGCTGCGGCCGTGGTCCGTGCTGGTTCGGGTGCCCGTGGAGGGGCGGGACGCCGTCTGGTTCAAGGCGAACCCGCCGGCCAGTGCCTTCGAGGGGCCGCTGACCGCGGCGCTGGCCCGCTGGGTGCCGGAGCAGGTGCTCCGACCGCTGGCCGTGGACGCCGACCGCGCGTGGGCCCTGCTGCCCGACGGCGGGGAGCTCTTCCGCGACGTGCTCGCCCGGGAGCCGGCGGAGCCGCGCGACTGGGAGGAGCTGCTGCGTCAGTACGCGCACCTGCAGCGGTCGCTGACCCGGTACGCGCGGGACATCGAGCACCTGGGCGTGCCCGCCGCCCGTACCCTCGGCCTGCCCGCGGAGTTCGACCGGCTGCTCGCGCGCAACACCGCGCTGCGCCCGGAGGACCGCGCCCGGCTGGAGCGGCTGCGGCCCCGCCTCGCCCACTGGTGCGCCGAACTCGCCTCCGTCGGCGTCGCGGACACCCTCGACCACGCGGACCTGCACGACGGCCAGCTCTTCCGTCCGGCACCGGGCCGGTTCGTCTTCTTCGACTGGGGCGACGCCGCCGTCTCGCACCCCTTCTGCAGCCTGCGGGTCCCCGCCGAGAAGGCTCGCCCGCGGTACGGGCCGCAGGTCCTGGCCCGGCTCCTCGACGCCTACCTGGAGCCCTGGACGGACACCGGCCGCACGGCGGCGGAGCTGCGCCGTGCCGCACGTCTCGCCTGGCGTCTGAGCGCCCTGGGCCGCGCCGCGTCCTGGGGCCGCACCTTCCCCGCCCCGTCGGGCACCGCCGCGGGATCCGAGCACAGCGCGACGTCTCTCCTCGAACTCTTCGACGATCCACCGTTCTGAGGGGGTTTCTGAGGGGGTCGGGGCGCACGGCTCCGTCCCGGCGCGGCAATTCGGGGCGCCGGGCACTCCTCGACCACGGCGGTCGGTGCGGCACCGGGCACGGCGTCCCGGCACACTCCCCTCGCCGCGGTAGCCGGACCCAGGAGGCTCGGGCGGACGCCGGAGGCATCCTGAGGCGCCGTTCCGGATGCCCGGAGCAGGGCACCGCGATCGCGGTCGCCGGTCCGCTGCCGCACGGCGGAGACTGGGCCGTATGAACGGACCTCGTGCGCCCGTCGCTGCCCCGCCCGGCCGCCGTACCGTGCTGGCCGGCCTGGCCGGTGTCGCGCTCGGTGCCGCGAGCTGCTCCGGCCGTACGGGTTCGGCCCCGGCCGCCCGCCCGCCGCAGAGGTCCGTTCCCCGCGGTGGGTCGCCGTCCGCCTCCCCCGGTCTGCCCCGCACCTCACCCTGGCGGCCCACCGCCGCCGAGGTCCAGCCCGCGGCGAAGCTGCGCGCCGTGCGGCTGGTGGAGGCGATCGGGGCATGGGACGCCGGGCGCGGCGGAGTGGCGGCGGCGCGGGCGCGGGTGGCGGCGCTCGGGCTGCCCCCGGCCCTCGCCGGGCAGGCCGGTCCGCTGCTGCCGACGGCCGACCAGGCGGCGCTGCAGGTGGTGGACGCGCAGTACGGCGGGATCCTGTCCCGGTCGGCCAGTGTGCTGGTGGTGTGCCGGCAGTGGACCCGGCGCGGTGCCGCGGTGAGCGCCGGCGGGACGACCGTCGACGTACGCCTGTCCCGGTCGGGCCGTGGCTGGACGGTCGGCGCCCTGCATCCGGCGCACCCCGGACCGGCTGTCCGGCCGCTCGCGCCCGAGAACCGGGCGGTGCTGGCCGAGGACCGGATCGTGCTGCCGCCCGCCGCCGCGGCGGACCTGCGCAGCGGCCAGGTGCACACCAGCGTGGCCAGGGCGATGCTCGCGCTGGCCCGGACGTACCGGCTGGAGGTGAGCGTCGTCCGCTCCGGGCATCCGCTGGACGTGTTCGGCACCAGCCGGCCCAGCGACCATCCGCGCGGCCGGGCCTTCGACGTGTGGCGGGTCGACGGCCACGCGGTCGTCGACCCGGCGACCCCCCGCGGCCTGGTCGAACGGTTCATGCGGGACGCGGCGGCCGCGGGGTCGTACAACGTGGGCGGTCCCCTGCCGCTGACGGGCGGCGCCGCCGGCCAGTTCTTCAGCGACGCCACCCACCACGACCACGTGCACGTCGGCTTCCGCACGTGAGGCCGGTGCGGAACCCGTCACCCGTTGGGCCGTACGCTCCCGCCCCGCGTGCCGCGCCGCCGGGCTCCCTCCCGCCGCCGCGGTTGCGGCGACCGGGCGGGCCTCGGGACGCTGGAGCGGACACGCATCCGGGAGGTCATGTGGCTCCGGGACACGACACCGCGCCGTCGGACGGCCTCGGCCGCCGGCGTTTCCTCACCCTGTGCACCGGCCTGGGCCTCGGCACGGCCGCCGCGTGCACGGCCGCCCCGCCGCACCCGCACGACACGACCGGCCGGGACGCGCGGCGGCTGCGGCCCGAGGCGGAGCGGGACGCGCCGGGCACCGCCGCCTGGCGTCTGGCGTCCACCGGGCCGCCGGACGCCGTGGCCGGCTACCCGGACCGGGTGAGCGTGACTCCGGGCGAGGCCTTCGGGCTGCACGTGTCGACGACCGCCGCGTCCTTTCGCGTCTCCGCTTTCCGGGTCGGCTGGTACGGCGGCCGGCAGGCCCGCCGGGTCTGGGCGTCGGAGCGCATACCCGGCCGCGTCCGGCCGGCCCCGCACCTGCTGCCCACGACCCGCACCGTGCGGGCCGACTGGCCGAGGACGCTGTCCGTGGACACCTCCGGCTGGCCGGAGGGCGCCTATCTGCTTCGGCTGGAGGCGGACACCGGCCACCAGCGGTACGTCCCGCTGATCGTCCGCTCCGCCGACGGCGCGGGCCGTACCGTCCTGTTGCACGCTCCGGCGACCTGGCAGGCGTACAACCGCTGGGGCGGCAGCAGCCTGTACGCCGGTGCCTCCGGGGCGTACGCCACCCGCTCCCTCGCGGTGAGCTTCGACCGCCCCTACGACGGCGACGGAGACGGGAAGTTCCTGGTGTACGAGTGGGCGCTGGTGGTGCTGGCCGAGCGCCTGGGCATCCCGCTCGCCTACAGCACGGGTGTCGACGTCCACCGGGATCCCGGGGTGCTGCGGGGCGCGCACGCCGTGGTCTGCCTGGGGCACGACGAGTACTGGACACCGCGGCAGCGGGCCCATGTGACCGCTGCCCGTGACGCCGGTACGAACATCGCCTTCCTCGGCGCGAACACCTGCTTCCGCCGTGTCCGGCTGGAGGCCGGGGAAGCCGCGGACGACCGTACGGTGGTCTGCTACAAGACCGACTACCGCGCCGACCCCTGCTACGGCTCACAGCCGGCCCTGGTCACCACCGACTACCGTCTGCCGCCCGCCGCGGATCCCGAGTCCTCACTGACCGGGGTGCTCTACGAGGGCTATCCGGTCGACGCGCCCTACGTCGTCCGGGCCGCCGGTCACTGGCTCTACGACGGCACCGGCGCGCGCCCCGGCGACGCCTTCGCGCATCTCGTGGGCGTCGAGTACGACCGCGTCACCCCCGGCGCCCCCACCCCGGGGCCCCTGGAGATCACCGCCCACTCCCCGCTGGTCTGCGGCGGGCGGCCCAGCCACAGCGACTCGGCGTACTACACGGCCGCCGGCGGCGCGGGGGTGTTCGCGACCGGCACCATGCGCTGGGTGGAGGGCCTGGTGGCCGGGACGGGCATGCTGGGGCGCGACCACGGCATGGACGCCCGTACCCGCGCCTTCGTCACCCGCACCACGGAGAACCTTCTGCGGACGTTCGCCAAGGGCCCCGCGGCCCGGCACGCCCCGCCGCCCGAGCCCGACACGGCGGCGTTGTACGGCGGGGCCTGAGCACAGGGCAGCGGTGTGTGCTCGCCGGTCGCGGCGAGGATCCCGGCGGTGATGTGTCCCGCCTGGGGCGAGGCCGAGGGGGACGCCGGAAAGCCCGGTCAGTCCGTCACCGGGTGCTGCCCTCCCGCGCGCATGTGGTCCCTGCGGGCGTTGTTGTAGATCCGCAGGAGGTGCTTGGCCACGGCACAGGCCGCGCGGTCCGCGTGGCACTGCCGGCACGTGCGCATGTGCTGGTCGTAGGTGAGGCGCGCGTTCTCCAACGCGTCGTTGACAGAAGACATGGACTTCTCCGGGCAGGGCGCGTCCTGGGACGCGTAAAAGTTGACTGACTGGTATACCCGGAGCCAAGGTGATCATGTTACTTGCGGTACTGGGAAACCGCGCCGGCGGTCACCGCTGCGCGGTGGTGTTCGCCCCGTCCAGCGCCTCCCGGATGATGTCCGCGTGCCCGGCGTGCTGGGCCGTCTCGCGGATCAGGTGCAGCAGGATGCGCCGGGCGGACCAGTACACGGTCTCGGGCGGGGACCAGGGGGTCCGGGGCAGCGGCACGGTCCGCTCCAGGCCGGGGACGGCGGCCGCGGCCGCCTCGATCGCGCGGGTCCCGGCCGCGTACTCCTCCAGCAGCCCGGCGAGCGTGTCGCCGTCGGCCATGCGGTACTGGCCGAGTTCGAGCATGCCTTCGGGCACCTCGCCGTCGCCCTTCGTCATGATCTGGGCCCACACCCGTTCACCGCGCGCCAGGTGCTTGACGATCCCGCCCAGCGTCAGCTCGCTCACCGTGGTCCGGCGGGCGGCCTCGGCGTCGGTCAGGCCGCGCACAGTGATCAGCAGCAACGCCCGCTGCTCGGCCAGGGCTCCCAGCAGCTCGGTGTGCTCGTCGCACGGCAGGGACGCGTGGTGCTCCGAAGAAGTGTCCATGGTCCCGACCCTAGACGGCATCCAGGTCAGGAACTGCCCTCATTCAGGTCGCCGTTCAGAAGTGCCCGCGCGTGGTTCATGAAGGCGGTGAGGCCCACCTCGAAGGCGCGGTCGGCGCGACCGTGACCCACGGCGGCGAGCGCGTCCGCGAGACGCGGGGTGGGCGTGTGCTCCGTCAGCTCCCACATCATCTCCGGGGCGGCGAGGTCCAGGGCGGAGCCCAGCACCAGGTTCTCCAGCGCCATGATCAGCGGCATGGTCGCGGTGCGGTCGCAGCCGGCGTCGAGCAGGACGCCCACCGCGCGTTCGTACTGCTCCAGGACCCGGGGGGCACGGACCGGCGAGGTCATCAGCAGCGGGACGGCCCGGGGATGGGCCGCGAACGCGGCGCGGTAGGAGCGGGCCCAGGCCTCCAGGGCCGTGTCCCACGGGGCCAGTTCGAGGGTGCCGGGGTCGATCGCCGAGCAGACGCGCTCGCGCAGCAGCTCCACTATGCCGTCGCGGCCCTCCACGTGGTGGTACACCGAGCCGGTCTGCGCGCCGAGCCGCCGGGCGATCTGCGGGACGCTGAAGTCACCGGTCTCGTCGACCAGTCGGAGCGCGGTGGTGGTGATGCGCTCGCGGTCGAGGAGCGGTGTGCGCGGCCGTCCCATGGTCAGCGTTCTCCCTGAGGTCTTCCCGGATGCCCAACGGCAGGTTACATTGCGGAAACCGAAAGCCTTTAGGTTTATGGCTCCGGGCGCCCGCCACCCCCTGCGCGCGCCCGCAGAACACCGGTACGGACGGCCCATCCCGGCCCTGGTCCGCCGGCGCCCGCGGCCCCGGCCGCCCCACCGCCGGGCCCCGTTCCCTCCGCCGCCAGAAGGGCTCCCCCCGTATGTCCGTGTCCACCACCGAACCCCCGGAGGAGAGAGCGCCGTCCGGCGCTGCCGGCCTCCGGTCCGGTTCCCTCGGCACCGCCGACATCGCCTTCTTCGTCGTCTCCGCCGCCGCTCCCCTGACCGTCATGGCCGGGGTCGCTCCGCTCGCGATCCTGCTCGGCGGCATCGGCGCGCCCGTCGGCTATCTCCTCGCCGGCCTGACCCTCGCCGTCTTCGCCGTCGGCTTCACCACCATGAGCCGCCATGTGACCAGCGGCGGCGCCTTCTACGCCTACGTCACCCGCGGCCTCGGCCGCCCGGTCGGCATCGGCGCCGCGCTGCTGGCGCTGATCGGCTACAACGGCATGGAGATCGGGGTCTACGGCCTGCTCGCCACCACCGCCCGCGACACCCTGCACACCCTCGCCGGCATCGACGTGCCCTGGCTGCCCGTCTCGCTGGCGGGCCTGCTGCTGATCGGCTACGGCGGATACCGCTCGATCGACTTCGGCGCCAAGGTCCTCGGCGTGCTGCTCGTCGCCGAGACCGGCATACTCGTGCTGCTCGCCGGCGGGGTGCTGGTGCGGGGCGGCGCGCACGGGCTGTCCCTGGCCTCCCTGGCTCCGGCACATGTGCTCGTGCCCGGCATGGCGGCCGTCCTGTCCTTCGCCTTCGCGGCGTTCACCGGCTTCGAATCGACCGTCATCTACCGCCGCGAGGCCCGCGATCCGGGGCGCACCGTCCCGCGCGCCACCTATCTGGCCGTCGGATTCCTCGGCGTGTTCTACGCGTTCACCGTGTGGATCGCCGTGCAGGCCTTCGGCGACGACCAGGTCGTACGCGCGGCCGGCGCGGACCCGGCCGGCCTGTTCTTCACGGCGATCGCCACCTATGTGGGCGGCTGGGCCGCCGATCTGATGCACCTCTTCATCGTGACCAGCGTCATCGCCTCCCTCCTGGCCTTCCACAACGCCATCAACCGCTACGTCCTCGCCCTGGCCGAGGAGGGCGTACTGCCCCGCCGGCTCGGCCGGATCCACCCGCGCCACCGCTCCCCGTACCTCGCCGGCGCCGCCCAGACCGTCCTCGGCGCGGTGGTCGTCCTCGCGTTCTGGGCGGCACGCGCGGACCCGTACCAGCAGCTGCTGCTGTGGGTGAACACCCCGGGAATGATCGGCCTGTTGCTGCTGCAGCTGCTCGCCGCGATCGCCGTGCCGTGCTGGTTCCGGCGGGTGCGTCACACGGAGGGCGCGGTGCGCACCGTGGTGGCGCCGGTGCTCGCCGCCGTCCTGCTGACGACCGCGATCGCGCTGGTCGTGACCCACATCGACCTGTTCACCGGCGCCTCCCCGGCCGTGAACGTCCTCCTCGTCGCCGTGGCACCGGCCGTCTTCGTGCTGGGCCTGCCGCTGGCGTGGTGGCTGCGCCGTGCGCGTCCGGAGGTCTACGCCGGGTTCGCCACCGAAGCCGGTGCGCAGGCGCCTTGCGGCCAGGACACCGCACCGGCCGCGCTCGCCGCACCCGGCGACTGATCCGAACCGGACCTCCACGTGCAGGAGTTGAGCCCATGACCGCTGCCGACCTCGTCCTCACCGGCGCCCGGGTCCGCACCCTCGACCCCGCCCGCCCCACCGCCTGCGCCGTCGCCGTGCGCGACGGGGTGATCACGGCGGTCGGCGAGGCGGCCGACGTACGGGGCTGGCGCGGCCCCGGCACCGAGGTCCTCGACCTGCACGGCGCGCACCTCGTGCCCGGCCTGGTCGACGCGCACAGCCATCCGGTGTGGGGGCTGGACCTGACGACGGGCACCGACCTGTCGGGCGTGACCGATCCGGCCGGGCTGCGTGCGGCGCTCGCCGGCGCCGAACGGATCGAGGGCTGGGTGGTCGGCCACGGCCTGGACCACAACGTGTTCGGGGGCCGGCCCGTCCACCACGACCTGGTGGCGGACGTGCTCGGCGACACCCCGGCCTTCCTGCGGCTGTACGACGGCCACTCCGCCCTCGCCAGCGCGGCCGCCCTGGCCGCCGCCGAAGTGACCGGTCCGCGCGCCTTCGCCCAGCACGCGGAGGTGGTGTGCGACGCCTCCGGCCGGCCCACCGGTCATCTGGTCGAGCACGCCGCGATGGACCTGGTGGCGGCCGTCGCGCCCCGGCCGTCGTACGCCGAACGGCGCGGCCGGCTGCTTCGGCTGCTGTCCGCCATGGCCGCGACCGGGCTCACCGGAGCCCATGTGATGGACGGCGGCGATCCGGAGCTGGTGGCGGCGGTGGCGCGGGAGACGGTCCTGCCGGTGCGGCTGCGGTTCGCGCCGTGGTGCATGCCGGGCGCCGACGAGGACGCGCTGCGGGAGCTGGTGCGGCTCCAGGGCAGCGGCGGGCGGCACTGGCTGGTCGGTGGGGTCAAGTTCTTCATGGACGGCACCGTCGAGGGCGGCACGGCCTGGCTGGAGCGTCCCGACTGCCATGGTCAGGGCACCGCCGCGTTCTGGCCGGACCCGCGCGCCTACGCCGAGGCCGTCCGCGCCCTGCACGCGGCCGGGGTCCGCACCGCCACGCACGCCATCGGCGACGCGGCCGTACGGCATGTCCTGGACACCGTCGCCTCCCTCGGGCCGAGCGGGCACGGGGCCCACCGGATCGAGCACATCGAGACCGCTCCGGACGAACTCCTGCCCCTTTTGCAAAGTTGGGGGTCGCGGCGTCGCTGCAGCCACCGCACACCGGTTACACGCGCGACGACGGCAGCGACGAGTGGTCCCGCCGGCTGGGCGGCGACCGGGCCGCGCGTGCCTGGCGGCTGCGCGATCTGCGGGAGGCGGGCGCCACGCTCGCCCTGGGCTCGGACTGGCCCATCGCGCACCACGACGTCCGGGCCGTGCTGGCGACGGCCCGCCGGCCGAAGGGCGCCGCGGCCCACCGGCCGGGCCTGACGCCGCTGCAGGCACTGGAGGGCTGCACCAGCCATGCGGCGGCCGCCGCCGGCGAGTCCCGCTTCGCCGGCCGGATCGCGCCCGGCTACCGGGCCGACCTCACCGCGCTGACCGTGGATCCCGTGCACGCACCCGAGGACGAACTCGCCGCGTCGCCGGTCGCGTTGACGGTCACCGGCGGGCACGTGGCACACCGGGGCACCTGACGGCGATCACCCGTGCGGGCCGCACCGGCACCGCACCCGCGAGCCCGGCCGCCGGGCGGACCTCACCCTGGATCCCGTCCAGACACACTGATGGGCATGTACACGTCAAGAGCGGGACATGATTCATATTCAGACGGGTGAATGAGTTGCTACTCGCCTGGTGCGAGGACCCGGGCCAGGAGGCGCGCCGCCTCCTCGACGAGCGCATCGTCGGCCGGTGCGTGCTGGGCGCCCTTGGCCGTCAGCACGGTCAGCAGGACCGGTGTCCCCCGGGTGGTCCAGGCCACGCCGATGTCGTTGGCGGACCCGTAGTCACCGGTGCCGGTCTTGTCCGCCAGCACCCAGTCGCGCGGCAGGCCGGCGCGGAACCGTGCGGCGCTGGTGGTGTTGCCCTTCAGCCAGCCGACCAGCCGTTCCCGGTCGGCGCCGGTGAGCGCCCGGCCCAGGGTGAGCCGCTCGAAGCTGCGGCCGAGCGCCTGCGGGGTCGTGGTGTCGCGCAGGTCTCCGGGGATCGCGCTGCCCAGGTCCGTCTCCCACCGGTCGAGCCGGCTCACCTGGTCGCCGAGCGACCGGAAGAAGCGGGTGAGTCCGGCGGGTCCGCCGATCTCACGCAGCAGCAGGTTGCCCGCCGCGTTGTCGCTGTACCGGATCGCCGCCGCACACAACTCCGCCACCGTCATACCGGTGTCCACGTGCTCCGCGGTGTGCTGCGAGTTGGAGATGATGTCGTGCGGCGGATAGTGGATGACCTTGTCCAGCGGCGCGCAGTCGCCGTGGTCGCGCAGCACCGCCGCCGCGGCGAACGCCTTGAAGGTCGAACACATCGCGAACCGCTCTCCCGCCCGGTGCGCCACGGTCCGGCCGGTGCGGAGGTTGCGCGCGTACACGCCGAGCCGGGCACCGTGCCGGCGCTCCAGATCACTCAACTCGGCTTCGGCGCCGCGGTGTTCGCTGTCAGCCGCCGCCGACGCGGGGATCGCGCCGGCCGCCACGGCCGCGGTGGTGAGCGCGAGGCCCGCCTTGAACAGTCCGCGGCGGGCCATCGGGTGGGGGCCGGAGCGGTGGGAGCCGGTCATGGGAACAGTCCTCCTGGTCGTCCGTGTTCGGAGTCGTCGATCTTCGACGGGGACCAGGGAAACAGGCGGAACACACTCATGTCCAAGAGTGAAGTTTGAACGTGTCATGCCTTATTGATATGAGTGCGGGATGGATCTCCTGGCCCACCTTGAGGCGTACGTCGCCACGGCCGACGAAGCGAGCTTCTCCCGGGCGGCCGACCGGCTCGGCATCGCCCAGCCGCTGCTCAGCCGCCGTATCAAGACGCTGGAGGAGCACTTCGGCGGCCCGTTGTTCGACCGTGCGCGGCGGCAGATCACGACCACGGAGCTGGGGGTGCTGCTCCTGCCGTACGCGCGGGACGTGCTGGACCGGGCCCAGCGGCTGCGGCAGGTCGCCGGTGCCGCGGGTCGGTCGCGGGTGCGTGCCGTCGGGGTGCCGGCGCACTGCGCCCCGGCGGCGCTGGCGCGCGCGATCCGTGCCGGCACCGAGCACGGAATCACCCTCGGCATACGTGAACTGCCGCCTCTGGAACGGGATTCCGGGCTGGCCGACGGTTCGCTCGCCTACGCGCTGGTGCGGGTTCCGCCGGAGCGCGGCGCGTTCCGGGTGCCGCTGGGCCTCGCGTCGGCGCCTGAGGCGGCCCACGGCGAACGGCTCTCGGGCCAGGGCGGCTCGCGGCGCGCGATCCACCTGGACGACCTGCGTCCCCGTCGTCGCCGCACCGGCGAACCCGCCTCCCCTGTCACGGTGCTGACCCTGCCGGAGGATCACGTGCCCGTGTGCGAGGACCGTCTGGAGCGTGCCGTAGCCCGGGCCGGGCTGCCCCCGGGCCGGTTCCGGCCGGGCGGGTCCGCGGCCACCGCGCTCGCCGAGACGCTGGCCGGGCGCGCGCTGCTGCTGTGCGCCGAGCCGTTCGCCCGGCAGCACGGGGCACGATGGACGCCGCTGGGCGACCGGTCGCTGCATCGGGGGTACGACGTGAGCGCCGCCCCGGACCGGGCCCGCGCGGCGGTCGTGCCGGACTGGCTGGCGCCGCTGCTGGCGTCGGCGGTGGGAGCCGTCGTCCGCGGGTCCGGCGCGTCACGCCGCGGTGCCGGGGACGTCCCGGCGCGTCTGGCGGCCCGCGGATGAGCGCGACGCCGGTGCGCCACCCGGTGTACGTGGGCGGCGACGGGGCCCTCCTGGACGTCGCCGAGGCGATCGCCGCGGACTGGGCGGCCCTCGGTGTGCGCGGCTCCTTCCTCGCCCGGAACCTCGACACGGGCGAACAACTCGGTTTCGACGTCGAGGAGATGGTGCCGCTCGCGTCGGTGGTGAAGGTCCCGCTCGCCCTCGTCGTACTGGACCGGATCGCGGCCGGGGCCCTCGACCCGGCGCACCCCGTGACGCTCGACCCGGCGAGGAGCAGCGTCGGTCACACCGGGCTCGCGGCGTTCCGGTACCCGGCCACGGTGGCCGTCGGCGACCTGCTCCTGCAGATGCTGGCGGTGAGCGACAACGCGGCGGCGGACGCACTGCTGGATCTGGTGCCGGTGGCGGACGTGGAGGCGCGGCTGCGTGCGTGGGGCTGCGGGGACATCCGGATGCGGCACCGGTTGAACCACATGTACGAGTGCGCCGCCGGTGCGGCGGCACATGACTTCTCGCTCGCTCTGGAGCTGGCCGTGCGGGACGAACGGGCGGGGCGGCACACCATCGCGACCCTGGATCCGGCGTACGCGAACGTGGGATCGGCCGCGGCGCTGGTGGCACTGGTGCGGCGGGTGTGGTGCGATGAGATCTCCGTTCCCGGGGCGACGGCCGAGTTGCGGCGGCTGATGGGCCTGCAGGTCTTCACGCACCGGCTGGCGAGCGAGTTGCGGGCGGACACGCTGCGGTGGAGCGGGAAGACGGGGACCTTCCTGCATCTGCGGCACGAGATCGGTGTGGTCGAGGCGGAGTCGGGGGACCGGGTGGCGATGGCCGCGCTGACGCGCGCGGGACGCTGCGCGGGGCTGGCGCCGGATGTCGACCTCGCGATCGGGGTCGCGGGGCGCGAGGCGTTTGAAGCGCTGCGGAGGTGAGGACGTCGTTCGCGTCGGCGGCGTGAGGCTGACGGCTGTCGCGCCGTGGGGCCGGCGATGGCCGGGCTGTGAGGCTCCGCGGCTGACGGCTGTCGTGCAGGTGCGGGCGCGCTGTGCTCGCTGCTCGCGCGGCGCCCGCTCGCCGGCCTGCGAAAGCACCCCTCAGGGCAGCAGTCGTTGCTCCTTCGCCACCGCCACCGCCCCTGCCCGGGTGTCGACTCCCAGCTTGTCGTAGATACGGCGCAGGTGGGTCTTGACCGTGGCCTCGCTGATGTGGAGGGCGCGGGCGATGGCGTGGTTGGGCAGGCCCTGGGAGAGGTGGGCGAGGATGTCGCGTTCGCGTGGGGTGAGCGCGGGGCGTGGGGTGCGCAGTCGGGACATGACGCGGTCGGCGACCGGTGGGGAGAGGGCCGGGCGGCCCTGGGCGGCGGCGTGGATCGCGGTGAAGAGGTCCTCCGCGCGCCGGTCCCGGTCGCGGTCGCGGCCCACGGCGGTGACCTCACCCAGAGCACGCATCTCACGCTGGACGCCGCGCAGAAGGCGGCGCGGGCCGCCGTGGTCGCCGCCGAGAAGGAGGGCCGGCAGGTCTCCGTGGCCGTCGTCGACCGCAACGGCACCACCCTGGTCACCCTGCGCGGGGACGGGGCGGGCCCGCAGTCGTACGAGTCGGCGCAGCGCAAGGCGTTCACCGCGGTGTCCTGGAACGCGCCCACCTCGGAGCCGGCCAAGCGGCTGGAGCAGGCGCCGGCCCTGAAGGACATCCAGGGCACCCTGTTCCTCGCGGGCGGCACCCCGGTGACCGCCAAGGGCGCCCCCATCGCCGGCATCGGCGTCGCGGGCGCCCCGTCCGGCGACCTGGACGAGCGCTCCGCGCAGGCGGGGGCGGCGGCCCTGGACCACTGATCCGCGGAGCGCCCCGGTCCCCGCGCCCCTCGTGGGGACCGGGGAAGGGCCCTACGGGTGCCTACGCGTCTTTCCAGCACGGCCGGAAAGGCGCGCGCCCCCACGGCAGAGCTCTCCGTGGCCACCGGTCTCTCGCCCACGGCGTAGCCTCGCCATGCCCAGGGCCGTCGTCTGCTCCGGGGCCGGCCGCCGAACGGAGTGCCGCTCAGGCAGGCTTCACCGACGTGACCGCGGTCGCGGTGACGGTGTTGTCACACTCGGCGAACTCACCGTCCGTCAGCGCGACCTGGTGCGCACCCGAGCCGGGCAGGCCGACCACGAGCGTCGGGTAGACGGCGGGCTTCGCGCCGGACTTGCAGTAGCCGTCGCCCTCGCCCTGGACCTGGTGGAAGGTCAGCTTCACCCATGCCTTGCCGCCCGGGGCGAGACGCACGGACGACGCCGTGCCCGTGGGGGTCACCGTCAGCGGGATGTTGTGCTGGGGGGAACCGTTGCCCGCGGCGGCCACGGTCGGGTGGCCGTGGAGGGCGCACGCATGGGCGGAGACGTTGGTGAACTCGACGATCGCCGCGCCCGTGCCGGTGCCGACCGGACGGTTGGCCGCCTGGTAGGCCGTCGCCTTGACGGCCGACAGCGTGCACTGCGGCGTCGTGGCGGCCGAGGTGGCGGACGCGGGAGAGGGGGACGCCGCGCCGGAAGAGGTCGCCGTGCCGCCGCCGGAGGATCCCGAGCCCGAGGAGGCCGACGAGGCCGCGGGGCCGGGGTTCTGGGTGGCGGGGGCGGAGGCGGCGTGGGAGGGGGCGGCGGAGGCCGGGGCCGGGGAGGACGTCTCGCCCGCCCCGTCGCCGCCTCCCGGCCCGCAGGCCGTGAGCGACAGCGCGGCGGCGATCACGGCCGTCGCCGACGCGGCGAGGCGGATGGTGTTGCGGTGCTGCATGGGGTCCCCCGATGTCCGGTGTATGTGGTCGACCGGCTCCCCGCCGGTGCTCACCGGGGGAGACAGGACGGGGAGGCCCGGGGTTTCCGCTGTGGATCGCCTGTGACGGTTGTAGATCATCTGTGACGGTTCTGTGGCACAGGTCCGTGGGGGGCGATCGACGGGGAGGGCCCTGTCCCGGTGAACGACGAGGGCGTCCGGGCCGACCTGCGCAGGTCGGCCCGGACGCCCTCGAAGCGATGCTCAGACCAGGTCGAACCGGTCGAGGTTCATGACCTTGTCCCACGCGGCGACGAAGTCCTTGACGAACTTCTCCTTCGCGTCGTCGCTCGCGTAGACCTCGGCGAGCGCGCGCAGCTCGGAGTTGGAGCCGAAGACGAGGTCGGCACGGCTGCCGGCCCACTTCAGCTCGCCCGTGGCGGCGTCCCGGCCCTCGAACGTGGTCTGGTCCTCGGAGGTCGCCTTCCACGCCGTGCCCATGTCGAGCAGGTTGACGAAGAAGTCGTGGGTGAGGACTCCGGGCGTCTTGGTGAGGACGCCGAGCTGGGACTGGTGGTGGTTGGCGCCGAGCACGCGCAGACCACCGACGAGCACCGTCATCTCGGGGGCGCTCAGGTTGAGCAGGTTCGCCTTGTCGACGAGCAGGTACTCGGCCGGCAGGCGGTTGCCCTTGCCGAGGTAGTTGCGGAAGCCGTCCGCGCTCGGCTCCAGCGCCTCGAAGGACTCGGCGTCGGTGTGCTCCTCGGTCGCGTCCACACGGCCCGCCGTGAAGGGGACCCGCACCTCGAAGCCGCCCTCCTTGGCGGCCTTCTCGACCGCGGCGACACCGCCGAGCACGATCAGGTCGGCGAGAGAGACCTTCTTGGCGCCGGAGGAGGCGTTGAAGTCCTGCCGGACGCCCTCGAGGACGCGCAGCACCTGGGCCAGCTCGTCGGGCTCGTTGACCTCCCAGCCGCGCTGCGGCTGCAGGCGGATGCGGGCGCCGTTGGCGCCGCCGCGCTTGTCGCTGCCGCGGAAGGTGGAGGCGGACGCCCAGGCGGTGGTGACCAGCTGCGAGACGGAGAGACCGGAGTCCAGCAGCTTGGTCTTCAGCGTCGCGATGTCGGCGTCGTCGATCAGCTCGCCCTCGCGCTCCGGCAGCGGGTCCTGCCAGATCAGGGTCTCACCGGGGACCTCCGGGCCGAGGTACAGCGACTTCGGTCCCATGTCACGGTGGGTGAGCTTGTACCAGGCGCGGGCGAAGGCGTCCGCGAACTCCTGCGGGTTCTCGTGGAACCGGCGGGAGATCGGCTCGTAGATCGGGTCGAAGCGCAGCGACAGGTCGGTGGTGAGCATCGTGGGCAGACGCTTCTTCGTGGGGTCCTGCGGGTCGGGGATGACAGCCTCGGCGTCCTTGGCCACCCACTGGTTGGCGCCGGCCGGGGACTGGGTCAGCTCCCACTCGTAGCCGAAGAGGATGTCGAAGAAGCCGTTGTCCCACTCGGTCGGCGTGGCGGTCCAGGTGACCTCCAGACCGGAGGTGATGGCGTCCGCGCCCTTGCCGGTGCCGTAGGTGCTCTTCCAGCCGAGTCCCTGCTCGTCGAAGCCGGCGGCCTCGGGGTCGGCGCCCACCGCGTCGGCGGGGCCGGCGCCGTGGGTCTTGCCGAAGGTGTGGCCGCCGGCGATCAGCGCGACGGTCTCCTCGTCGTTCATCGCCATGCGGCGGAAGGTCTCGCGGATGTCGCGGGCGGCGGCCAGCGGGTCCGGGTTGCCGTTCGGGCCCTCGGGGTTGACGTAGATCAGGCCCATCTGGACGGCGCCGAGCGGGTTCTCCAGCTCACGGTCGCCGGTGTAGCGCTTGTCGTCCAGCCAGGTCGTCTCGGGACCCCAGTAGACGTCCTCCTCCGCCTCCCAGACGTCCTCGCGGCCGCCGCCGAAGCCGAAGGTGGAGAAGCCCATGGACTCTAGGGCCACGTTGCCGGCGAGGATCATCAGGTCGGCCCAGGAGATCCGCTGGCCGTACTTCTTCTTCACCGGCCACAGCAGGCGGCGGGCCTTGTCCAGGTTGGCGTTGTCCGGCCAGCTGTTCAGCGGCGCGAAGCGCTGCTGGCCGGCGCCGGCACCGCCGCGGCCGTCGCTGATGCGGTAGGTGCCCGCGCTGTGCCAGGCCATGCGGATGATCAGCGGGCCGTAGTGGCCGAAGTCGGCCGGCCACCAGTCCTGGGATGTGGTGAGCACCTCGGCGATGTCCCGCTTCACGGCCGGAAGGTCGAGGCTCTGGAAGGCCTCGGCGTAGTCGAATTCCTCACCGAGCGGGTTCGTCACGGGCGGGTTCTTGGCCAGGATCCGCAGGTTGAGCCGCTCCGGCCACCACTGGCGGTTGCCACCGCCCTGGGTCGGGTGCAGGGCCCGGTCGTGGGCGACGGGGCAGCCGCCGCTCGACCCCTCCGCCTTCGCGTCTGTGACGATCGCGTCGTGGTTCTCAGTCATGGCAATCCTTCCGAACTGTGCGGAACTCGGTGCTCAGGAACTGCGGCCGGTGGAACAGTCGGGGCAGATGCCCCAGTAGACGACCTCGGCCTCGTCGATGGCGAAGCCACGGTCGTCGGAGGCGGTCAGACACGGCGCGTCGCCGACCGTGCAGTCGACGTCGACGACGGCGCCGCAGGACCGGCACACGAGGTGGTGGTGGTTGTCCCCCACGCGCCCCTCGTACCGGGCCGGGTGACCGGCCGGCTCGATACGGCGGACCAGGCCCGCCGCGGTGAGTGCGTGAAGGGCCTCGTAGACGGCTTGCAGGGAGATGTGGCCTACGCGGTCGCGTACCCCGGAGGCGATCGCCTCGACGCCGAGGTGGTCGCCCGCCCGGACGGTCTCCAGCAGCGCGACGCGGGCTGCCGTCACGCGCAGGCCGGCACCGCGGAGCTCCTCCGCGGTGGTCGGGGTCGGGGAGGCGGTCATACGGCCGAACCTACCCTCATAAACACGAAGGCTTCAAGAAAACGAACGATGCAATTTTGGGCGCGCGCCGTCGCCCGCCGGCCATCCGCACGTCCTGACCCGTACCCGTCCGGACGTTTGCCTTCGCATTTGCCTTCGCGTTCCCTTTCGCCCGCGGCCTGGCCTGCGGCTCTTCGCCCACGGCCTGGGGTGCGCCGTCGCATGGTGCTGACAGGTGGCGGGAGCGCGGGCGGTACGGCGGCCGGCCGCGGAGGGGGTGGGCG